>NZ_JBOZWP010000015.1:0-111843 GCF_050865035.1 Shewanella sp. GXUN23E
TACCCAAGGTGATTTTTGCTAGGTTAAAAATCAATCTAAAAAAACAGCGGGTTGCGCGAGATTTTGCCAAGTGGTCAGAGGTGAGAAAATGCGCATGCGCACAATACAAATGTTATACGAATCGAAGCATGAACAGAGTCACTCAGAAAATCCAATATCATCTTTCAGAGAACGGATTAAGCAATGTCAATGGAAGTCCATACGACAATGCATATGACCTTTTCAAAAAGGATAGAAATGAAGTCAACCTGATCGTCATGGGAACCAATGGAAACATGACCGATTATGGAAAAACCAATAAAGAATGGGTTTCTGAAAGATCAAGAAAACCCGACTATTGCCACCTATCGTTAGGCGACTGGGGAAAATCACCTCTACGCGAAGAACTCTTAAAGCTACCAGATATCTTAAATAACCATTACGGAAGTGGAACTTTCGACAAGTCAAGAATGATTCTTACAAATGGTCTTCTCTTGGCCTCCCAAGGAGTTTCGGATATCCCCAATAGATTTAAACTTCTGAAGAGGCAGGACACCAAATTCAACCGCATTGGTGATCTTGTTAAGTCTTCAATGAATTTTTTCCATAATTGCACTCTATCTCTGTCCAGGCCTAGCGTTATATTTGCATATGGTAATGCCGACTCTGGTCATTCTGCATGGAGATATCTAACACAGTACTACAAAGTTAAAAGCAATATCGTATCTATCCCCAAGGGAAACACTGGAAATTACAAATTTTGCTCTATAAATGTTGAAGGCAGAAATGTTCACGTAATAGGCTCGCCTCACCCTTGCTATGGCTACAATAACCTTGAGGGCGATCTAATAAGTAAAGGCATATCAAAAATATGTTGATTCGCCAAATCGTGTAACAAACGCATTAAAGCCGACCCATTACACGCTTGCTGGGTCGGCACAAGGCCTAAAATACTAGCAAGCGTGTAATGGGCGCCTTATGCGGGCGTTAATTCCCTTGCCCTCAAGTAACTAATGTCCCGAAGTTAGATACATGGGCGTTGAAGATTGCACCGCTTCCCCTTTGGAGCCGCCGAAGGGTGTTGATGAAAATAGCGTGGGCTTGGCATGGCCATTCTCAGGCATCCATCCTTTCATGGCATTTGGACATCCTGTCCGGCAGATTCCTCGCAGGCTCAGTCGAATCAAGGGCGAGTATCGCGCAGCGATAAGCTAAAGAACGCGAGACAGGGTGAGCATGCCGAAGGCATTTGTCGCGAACGAGAGCCATGGATGGCGAACTGGCTTTTGTGCAGGGATGCATTTGGCTTCGATTTCGACCAAGCGCAGCTCGGTAACCGACCCAGTAGAAGACAGTTGTGAACAGGTAAACCTCAAATCTCGCCCAAGTAAAACTTGGCAAAGTATGCGTCACTGCCTGACGCCATCAGGCCAAAAAAACGGGGCCACTTGGGCCCCAAAGGTGAGCAAAAACATTGGGAATGCTCTTGCAGGGAAGTGTGTTGAATCCAGCGCTGGCTCTGTTGCCTGGGAAATTTAACGCTGTCCTCTGAACGTCTGCTCAGTATTGAAAACCTTCTACATCACGGGCGGCGAATTCCGCTAACTCTGACCAAACCACCGAATCCATTAAGCTGGTGATAAACAGGCCTTAATTCAGCTCTGATTATTCTCAATTAAGCTTCGCCAGCACTGGCGCACTCTGACTCAATTCACTGGGGTGAACCAGCGACTGGCACAATTTGTAAGTGCGCGGACTGCGGTTGAGATAGTAGGCCTGGCTGAAGGCTTCACTGGCGACCACTGGTTGGGTTCGCTCGCTCAATTTGCCCAGAATGATATAGCCAAGGGAGGTGTAATCACCGGTCAGTGCATAGCTTTTGGCGAGTGCGTGTCTGGCGTCGGTATCCTGACCACAGATGACCGCATGCAGTGCCACGGCATTCCAGAATTCGGGGGTGTCCACCACAGCGTTGTGTTGCAGGTAGTCGGTCAGTGCCTGACCATAATTGCGCAGCACATTGTTGTCTGTGCTCTGGTTGGACAGCGCCAGCAGCTGGGCATAGCCTGTGTATCTCAGTGCCAGTGCTTCGCCATTGTTGGGCTGCTGGGAGAGCAGGGTATCGAGCAGGGCAATACCTTTATCAATGGATTGGGGCACGCTTTCATGTAACCAGTAACTGGCCAGCAGCAGTGGCTTGAGTCCCTGATCCGCATTTGGGGTGGATTGGATCAGTGCCTGACGCTGACTATCGTTCAGGCTGACATGCAGATCGTCAAGCAGTGCCAGACCTGTGTGGCGGATCACCTGAGCCAGATTCTCCTGAGTCAGCAATTCACTGCTGTGATAGATATCGCGCTCAGTGGCATGGCTGTAGAGACGTACTGTCAGGTAAGCGCCGTCTTCACGCTGGTCAATGCTGACCATCAGCCGTTTGCCCGGCGTTTGCTGGCTGGAGCTGATATAGCGGGTGCGGTAATGGCTGAATTGTTCAATATTGCGCTGCAGGGTTTTGCTGATGCCATAGGCCAGCAACCCCATATGATCCGGCACCGCGGCATTGTTGCTCGACTCGATGGCAATCAGTTGGTTGTCCAGCTCCGGCATACTGGTATGTTCTGCCTGATACAGGGTCAGATAGCCAACGATGGCCACCAACACCAGCAGCATCAGGGTGTCAAACAAGCGATTGGCCAGTGCATTGGCCATTTCGGCGAAGCCTGACAGCAGCGGTTTGTCCGGCGTTGTACTGAGACTGCACAGGGCCTGACTCATGGGGCCGGCAGGAAAAGGCGTGGGCGATTCTGATACCGGCTGGACAGGGCTGACAGGCGGCGTCGCGGACACTGCGGTGTCTACTGTCTGGACGCGGGGCTTGTCGTCGTTGCCGGGATGCTCGCACTCACAGGACAGGGTATCGGCCTCAATGATTTCGATATCGGCGCTGAGCTTGTAACCCCGCTTGGGAATGGTGGTGATGATGCCTGCCTGATCACACTCTGTCAGCAGTTTGCGCAGCTCAAATACCGATTGGGTGACCACCTGCTCGGTGACCACGGCACCTTCCCATACTGACTGGATCAGCTCTTCCCGGGAAAATACGGTTTCCGGATGGCGGGCAAAAAAGCCCAGCAGGTTGACCAGTCTGGGTTCAATGCAGAGTTTTCTGTCCTGAAAACACAATTTCCCCTCACTGACATGCAGGACGAGGTCATTGATTTTGTAACGAACATCAATCATGTGTGTACCCGAAATGGCAAGTCGCCCAAATGGCAGGGGGGAAGGTGAAAGCGCCCTAAATATACGCCCCAGGCGGTTTTACTCCATATTTAATGATGAGATCTGAGAGCCCGCCCAGCAGACTAACGAAGATTAATCTAACGATCACTCCGGGTTGATGGTGTTTGTGCTTTGTAATTGAATCAGTGCCGATTTGTAGCTGACGGGCATGGTTTACGCAGTGAATTGTATGGTCAGTGTTTTGGGCCCACGTTTTATACCAATCCACATAGGAGTTTAGTCACTCAGCGAGAATGAAAAGGCACAGAGGCAAGGACTATATTTGCGCCTGCAATATAGACATTCGCCACATCCATGTGGCTTGCGGCAAGTTGACGGTCTATCGGGATAAATCCCCTTTGATTTTCAACATCAGTGGCGACGCAGTATGTGAGCCTTTTCAACTCGCCCTCTGATGAGCTCAATCTTCTATGCGGATGGGTACTGATCGGACAAAGGCGTTGGCATTGGCTAACTGCCGCATCGATAGCCTGGTTGACAGGTGTCCGCCACGGATGCCGGAAAAATGATGGGTAAACGCCGCGGTTAGCGGCAGGGGAATGGGCGATGGCGCTATCAAGATGCGGCGTTGTGGTGTGTCAGGGAGTATTGCCCAGTTTTCTGGCTTTAAGTTGTTTTTGCTGCACCCGCAGACTGGCCTGCACCAACTGCTCGATATCAGACTCAAGAATGGCGCTGTACTCCATCTGGCTGATAAATTTGCCATCCTGTTCACCGCAGGCGGTGACAGTGGCAATGCACAGAATGTTGATCAGCTCTTCACGGATATACAAAGTGGTTTGGTACTGGCTGCCGGGGGCGAGTGCTGCCGGTGATGACAGAGTAAAACCACTGCCGCCGAAGCTCAATCCCGCATGCTTGCTGCCCGCCTGAACCTCTTTTTCCAGAATATACTGCAGCACCAGATCTACTTTGCGCGATTGCAGTTTGAGAAAGTCCACTACGGCTTTGGCTTCGTTATCCAGATGGCGCAATTGCAGCAGGCAGGCATTTTCCAGCTCTTTGACTTCAGTGATGAGCTTGAGCCCCACGGATTGCATTTCCCGAAGCTGCGCGTCGTTGGGCAGGTGTTTGCCTTGCCAGGGTTCAAGATAGGCTGTGAATTCGTGAGGCACGTTAAAATAGGAATTGTCTGGAGAGATCAAGGCTTGCCTCTTTATTTATGCCGGTATTCCACCTATTATCGTGCCCATTCCTTTGATTTAGCAAGTTTAGCCGTCAGGGGCCAATGAACTTTTCCACACCTTTCTTTATCGGCTACCGCTACTGGCGCGCCCGCAAAGCCAACGCTTTTGCTTCCTTTATTACCTTTTTCGCCGTCAGCGGGATTTTTCTGGGCGTGGCAGCGCTGATTATCGTCTCCAGCGTAATGAATGGTCTGGAAGGTCAGCTCAAGCAGCGAATTCTCGGCGCCGTGCCGCAGATGACAGTGTCGTCTGCTGACGCATTGCGCGATCCCGATGCGCTGCGTCAGGCGCTGCAGAGTTTACCGGGCGTCACTGCTGTGGTTGACAGTGCCTCTACCCAGGCGATGCTGCAATCCCCTTCCAACATTGCGGCGGTGCGGCTGTACGGCGTGTATCCCGGGCAAATCGGTGCTGTGTCCGATGTGGCGCGTCACACCTATGCCGGCTCGTTTGACAGCCTCAAAGCCGGTGAATATCACGTGATCCTCGGCAGTCAGCTGGCCTCCCGTCTGGGCGTCTCGCCCGGCGATACCATCCGCATTCTCAGTGGTGAAGGGGTGGTGTATTCGCCTCTGGGGCCGGTGCCCAGTCAGCGCAAGTTTACTGTCAGCGGCCTGTTTGAGATGGGCTCGCAGGTGGATGCCAATGTGGCGTATATCCAGTATCAGGACGCCAGACGTTTGATGCGTAAAAATCCCGATACTGTCGACACCCTGAGACTCTACCTGCAGGACCCGTTTAATGCACCGGCGCTGACCGCCGCCGTGGAGGCCAAAGCTCGCACCCTGAATGATAAGGTGACAGTCACCGACTGGCGGCAGGACTATGGTCATCTGTTTGGCGCCGTGAAAATGGAAAAGAATATGATGTCGCTGATGCTCAGCCTCATCATCGCGGTGGCGGCCTTCAACATAGTGTCGGCACTGGTGATGATGGTGGTGGACAAGACCGCCGATGTGGCGGTACTGAAAACCCAGGGCATGACCCACACTCAGGTGATGGGGATTTTCATGTTTCAGGGCAGTCTGAATGCCATTATCGGTTTGGTGCTGGGCATTTCTGCCGGTGTGGCGGTCACCCTGAATATCAATCTGGTGCTGCAAACCCTGGGGATTGCCGTGCTGGGGGCGGGCACTCAGTTACCTGCCCAGTTAAGTTTAAGCCAGCTGGGCTCTATCGCCCTGGGCACTATGCTTATCAGCCTGCTGGCAACCCTGTATCCGGCGCTGCGTGCCGCCAAAGTTCAACCCGCCGGAGCCCTGAGATATGAATAGAGAGAAACAGATGCAGGATGTTGTGCTCAGCTGCCGCCAGATCACCAAAACCTATCATGATGGCGCAGCCCAGACCCAGGTGCTCAAAGGCGTGGATCTGGATGTTTATAAAGGCGAGTTGCTGGCGATTGTTGGCAGCTCAGGCTCGGGCAAGAGTACTTTGCTGCATATTCTGGGCACTCTGGATACGCCCTGCAGCGGTGATGTGCTGCTGGGGGATGAGAAACTGTTTGTCCAGGATGCCGCCCGTCAGGCGCAGGTGCGCAATCGCGAGCTGGGTTTTATTTATCAGTTCCATCATTTGTTGCCGGAATTCAGTGCACTGGAAAATGTGGCCATGCCGGCACTGATCGCCGGTGTCCGCCGTAAAGAGGCGCTGGCCAGGGCGCTTGAACTGCTGGAGCAGGTGGGCCTTGGGCATCGCGCCAAACATGCGCCCTCTGAATTGTCCGGCGGTGAGCGGCAGCGCGTGGCCATTGCCAGGGCGCTGATTAATCAGCCTAAAGTGGTGCTGGCCGATGAGCCGACCGGTAATCTGGATGCGGTCAGTGGCGAGGCGGTATATCAGCTTATTCGCGAGCTGGCCGGTCGTCTGGGCATCGCCTTTGTGGTGGTGACCCATGACAATCAGCTGGCCAGCCGTATGGATCGCCGGGTACGCATGCAGGATGGGCATATCGTGCCACAAGAGGTCAACGCATGAGAGGGTTGCTTGGCTTCTGGATTGGATGGCGATTTTACCGGGCCAGACAGGCCAACGGATTTATCAGTTTTATCTCCTTCGCCTCCACCGCCGGCATTGCCCTGGGTGTGGCGGTGCTGATTATTGTGCTGTCTGCCATGAATGGCTTTGAGCGTGAGCTTGAGCAGCGGTTTTTGGGGGTGGTGCCGCACGGTGAGCTGATTGGCGCCGCCGAGCCGCTGCACAGCTGGCCGGATATTGTCAAATCGGCCCAGGTGATCCCGGGTATTGAAGGGGCTGCGCCCTTTATCCGTATTGAGGGGCTGGTGCAAAAGCCCGGTGGTTTTCAGGGATTGGCGGTGACCGGCATAGATACCCGGCTGGAGCCTGATGTCTCGGTGATCCGCGATTTTATGTCGCCACAGGCGTGGGACTCACTGGCCACTGACAGCAATAATATCGTGCTGGGCGCCAGCCTGGCAGCCAAACTTGGACTCAAGGTTGGCGATCTGCTGTCCTTGTATGTCCCCAGCGTCAGCAACGGTGAGGCCAGTCGTCTGGGCAGCGCCAAAAGCCACCGCTTTGTGGTATCCGGCACCTTCAAACTGGGCGGGGAACTGGAGCAAACCAACGCTTATATCCCCATGGCTTACGCCGCCAAATTGCTGAATATGGGTGACACCGTGACGGGTGTGCGCATCAAGACCGCCAATGTGTTTCAGGCGCCAGCGCTTATTCGCGAGCTGGGATTCAAGCAGGATCAATATCTGTACATGAGTGACTGGACCCGCACCCAGGGGCACCTGTATCAGGATATTCAGCTGGTGCGGGTGGTCATGTATCTGGTGCTGGCGCTGGTGATTGCCGTGGCCTGTTTTAATATCGTCTCCACTCTGGTGATGGCGGTGCGCGACAAGGCCGCCGAGATTGCCATTCTGATGACCATGGGTGTCCGGCGCGGTGCAATCATGACGATTTTCATGGTACAGGGCGCATTAAACGGGGTACTGGGTTGTCTGTTGGGGGGCGCGGCCGGTGTGCTGATAGCCCTGAATCTCAGTGCCATCGCCCGCGGTATTGAGCAGCTGTTTTCGGTCAAACTGCTGGCGGCGGATATTTACTTTATTGATTTCCTGCCTTCAAGACTGGAAAGCAGCGACGTATTGATAGTGCTGTCCATGGCCATGGTGATGAGCCTGATTGCCACCATCTATCCGGCGCTGAAAGCCAGCCGTATATTGCCGGCGCAGGCGCTGTCGGGTCGCTGAGTGCAGACGGGCAATGCTTCTGCAATTCAGTCAACACCCGTCAAATCAAGCCAATTAAATCAAACAAATTAACTAAAGAACGAAGCCGGGCAATGCCCGGCTTTTTGGTCTTCAGCCATCCACTATAGCCATTGGCTTTAGCGGCGCTTGCGGCGCTGCCACTTCATCAGGGTGGCGTATTTCCACATGTTGCGCAGGATAAAGTAGCCTGCAGCTGCCCAGCTGATGGCCATGACGGCGCAGCCCAGCAGAAAACTTGGGCCTATGGTGGTGAGTGATGCCTTAATCCAGGCCCAGGACGCTTCAAATTCGAAATGGCTGGCATCCACGCCCAGCAAACTGGCACCCAGCAAATAAGCGACGTAAAACATCACCGGCATGGTCAGTGGATTGGTGATCCACACCAGTGCCACGGAAACCGGGACATTCACTTTGAATACGATGGCCAGCGCGGCGGCCAGCACCATTTGAAACGGAATAGGGATCCAGGCGGTAAACAGACCGACGGCAAATGCGCCGGGCACTGATTTGCGATTGAGTACCCACAGATTGTTGTTGTGCAGCAGATCGCCAAACATTTTCAAATGCTTGTGTTGCTTCAGCGTCTCAGGTTTGGGGATATATCGTTGCAGCAGTTTTTTTGGCATAGGCGGTGTTTACTGTCTTTACTCTAGTCGTATGAACTATTTCCTGTTCGGGTTTTGTCTCACCCTGATCTCAACCATCCTGTGGCCTGACGTGCCCGGACCAGTCTGGTTTCCCGGACTGATTTGCCTCGCCCTGCTGACACTGAAACGACAACCCGTGATTGCCGGATGCCTGATTGCAACCCTGTATTTCAGTCTTTGTCTGTATGGCATGTTCAGTTCGCCAACTGCAGTCTGGTCGTCCTATCAGACGGATGATAAACCGGCAAGCTCAGTGGTGCGCGGCGAAATCATATCACTAGTCTCGGGAGAGGGCGACTGGCTTGGTGCGAATATTCGCCTGTTAAATCCGGGCGGTAGCTGGCCAGCCTACAGCGCCATGAGACTCAGCTGGCCCGAGCCGCCAACGGTGAATGTCGGCGAGGTGTGGGAGTTCCGACTGCGCGTCAAGGGCATCGCCGCTGTGCTCAATGAGGGCGGCTTCAACCAGCAAAAATACTTTTTAAGTCATCATATTATCGCCAAGGGCAGAGTACTGGAGGCGACGTTGCTGGCAACGCCCCAGTCGCTTCGTCAGCGCTTGCTTACCTCCATGGCGCCGCTGACGGCCTCCATGAAAGGTGGCGATCTGTTGTTGGCACTGATGATGGGGGAAACCGGACAGTTGTCCGATGAGCGCTGGCAACAGCTCAGGCAAACCGGCACCGGCCATCTGGTGGCGATATCCGGTTTGCACCTGACGGTGGTCAGCAGCTGGGTGTATCTGCTGGGGATCTGGCTGCTGGGGTGGTTGTGGCCCTCGCAGGGGCGACGCAATCTATTGCTGGCATTGGGCGCGGCGGCGATGTGCGCGACGTTTTATGCCGCCATGGCCGGATTCGGTCTGCCGACAGTCAGGGCGCTGGTGATGCTGTTGATGGTACTGCTGCTGATGGTGAGTAAGCGCTTCGCCTCTCCCTGGGAACGACTGCTGTACGCGCTGTTTGCGGTATTGCTGCTGGATCCGCTATCGCCGCTCAGTGCCGGTTTCTGGCTGTCGTTTGCGGCGCTGGCCATCATTTTACTGACGCTTAGGCCGCTGATGGCCACCCATCTTTCCCAATCCGAGCGACTGCGCGCCGGCGTGCTGGCATTTATCCGGCTGCAACTGCTTTTGTCACTGGGATTGGGAGCGCTGCAGGCCTGGCTGTTTGGTGCCATCAGTCCCTACAGCATACTGGTGAACTTACTGATGGTACCCTGGTTCAGTCTGGTGGTGATCCCGCTGACCTTGCTGGGCGCACTGATCAGTGCACTGGGTCTGGCGCTTGGCATTGTGGGCAATTGGCCCTTGCTGCCGGCGCAGTGGGGCGTGATGCCGCTGCTCTGGCTGCTTCACTGGAGTGACAGCTGGCCCTTCGCCTGGCTGACGCTGCCTGAAGCCTGGCAATGGGCGCTGAGCGCTGTGCTTATCGCCGGTTTGCTTTACTGGCTGCTTCCCGGCAGGCGGATGTTAGCGCTGATGCCATTGTTGCCTCTGGGATTTGCGGCCGCACAGTGGGGATACGTCAGTGCAGCCGGGGATAACGCAGTCAAGCCCTGGCAGGTAGATGTGCTGGATGTGGGGCAGGGATTGGCAGTGGTGATTTCCCGTGAGCACAGAGCGGTCATTTATGACACGGGCGCAGCCTATGGCAGATTTACCTATGCCAGTCGCAGTATTTTGCCGTTTCTGGCGGCCCGGGGGCTGACACAGGTGGACTATCTAATTGTCAGCCATGGTGACAACGACCATGCCGGCGGCGCGGCCCTGCTGAGGCAGACCTTTCCGGATGCGGTGCTGATCACCAATGCCGGGCTTGCATCTGATCCCGGAGTCGGAACGCCCGAGTTACCGGGATCTGAGTTGCCCGAATTGGGTAAAAGGGCCGGGGTGCACCCCTGTCGTTTGACGCAGTGGCAATGGCAGGGGATTGAACTGACCATCTTGGGTCCGCAGGTTCCGCTGGCGGGCAATGATGGCTCCTGTGTGCTGAAAGTCAGTGATGGCAGATTCAGTCTGTTACTGCCGGGGGACATTGAGCTGGCCGGTGAAATGGCGCTGCTGCAGTCGGCCAAAGCCTTATCGGCGCAGGTATTGGTGGCGCCGCATCATGGCAGTCGCACTTCATCGTCCACCGCGTTTATTCAGGCGGTATCGCCAGAGCTGGCGCTGTTTCCCGCAGGCTATGCCAACCAGTATGGCTTTCCCAAGGCTGATGTGCTGCAGCGATACCGGGATTTGGGTATTGCCACGCTGACTACCGGCGAGCAGGGACAAATCAGCATTCGGGTCTATCCGGCGCGGCAGGAGTGGCAGGTGCTCAGTTATCGTACAAACATGGCGCCTTTTTGGTACAACAGGCTGTTTGAGTTTGGAGAGGGAAAAAAAGGGCGGTAGAATGGCGCCTTTGTCGTCAACAGTATAATTTCCACATGACCGCTGCTGAGAAAAATGAAGTCTGGACAGTGTTTAAACGCCTGATGGGGTATCTGACCCCGATGAAGGGCATGTTTATTCTGTCTGTATGCGGACTTGTTACCTATGGTCTGGTCGATGCCACTTTCATCGCCTTTATTAAACCCTTTATCGACGAAGGTTTTGGCGGACAGGCAAGCAATGCCGGACAACTTTCCGGAGTCAGCGGGGCCATGGATGTGGTTACCACTGGCGGCTTTCAGGCCAGTACCGATGTACTGACGCTGGCCCCCCTGGTGGTGATAGGTCTGTTTACCCTCAGGGGCTTGGCCAACTTTGTCTCTACTTATGGCATTTCCTATATGAGTGCCCAGCTCATTATGAAGATGCGTCAGCAAGTGTTTGAGCACTATCTGAATCTGCCGGTCAGCTACATTGACCGGGAAAACTCCGGTAATCTGATTTCCCGTGTCACCTTCGATACCGAGCAGATCGCCCGGGCTTCCGGCAGCGCGCTGATCTCCATCGTCCGCGACAGTGTCACCGTTATCGGTATGCTGGGTCTGATGTTCTGGTACTCCTGGAAACTGTCGCTGTGCATTCTGGTGATTGGTCCTTTGATGGGACTGGTGATGACGCTGGTCAGTCGCCGTTTCCGCAAGGTGTCCAGACAAATCCAGTCCGCCATGGGCGGCGTAACTGCTACCACTGAGCAGATGGTGAAAGGCCACAAGAACGTGCTGGCCTTCGGTGGTCAGGAAACCGAATCCCGCCGTTTCAGCGAAATCAATAACCGCAACCGTCAGCAGAATATGAAACTGGCGGTGGCGCAGGCCATCAGTCAGCCCACTATTATGATCATCGGTTCCTTCGCGCTGGCATTTGTGCTCTATGCCGCCAGCCTGGACAGCATGAAGAGCGAGCTGACTGCCGGTACCTTCGCCACTATTCTGGGTGCCATGCTGGCCATGCTGCAGCCCATTAAAAACCTGACCCGGGTGAATGCCGAATTTCAGCGCGGGATCGCTGCCTGTACCACGATTTTTGAATTGCTGGATACCGAGCCTGAGCCTGATCCCGGTCAATTCAAAGTGGCGCGCGCGACCGGATTGCTGCAGTTCAACGACGTGTCTTTCCGTTATCCACAGCAGGACAGATTGGCGCTGGAGCAGATTAACTTTGAGGTTAAACCGGGCCAGACACTGGCGCTGGTGGGCCGCTCTGGATCAGGCAAGTCGACCATTGCCAGTTTGATCACCCGTTTCTACATAGGGCTGGAGAATGGCAGCATCAAGCTGGATGGCACCAGTATCTATGATTACGATCTGAAAAACCTGCGCAGCCAGGTGGCACTGGTTTCCCAGCAGGTCACCCTGTTCAACGACACGATTGCCAACAACATCGCTTACGCCTATCCGGGTGAAGTCACCCGTGAGCAAATCATTGAAGCCGCAACGCTGGCCCATGCCATGGAGTTTATCGAGCAGTTGCCCGATGGGCTGGATACCATGGTGGGCGAGAACGGCGTGCTGCTGTCCGGCGGTCAGCGTCAGCGTATCGCGATTGCCCGCGCCATGCTGCGCGATGCGCCGGTACTCATTCTGGATGAAGCCACCTCCGCACTGGATACCGAGTCGGAAAAGGCGATTCAGCAGGGGCTGGATAATCTGCGTCATAACCGCACCTCAGTGGTGATTGCCCACAGATTATCGACCATTGAAAGCGCTGATCAGATCCTGGTGGTGGAGCAGGGCAAGATTGTTGAGTCCGGTACTCATGCAACTTTGCTGGAGCACGGCGGCATGTACGCCAAACTCTACCAAATGCAGTTTGGCAGCTAAATGCAGTCACTGGTTCATCAAATCTGGTATGGCAGGCACTGGCTTAAATGGCTTTTGTGGCCGCTGTCCGGCTTGTTCTGGCTGATAAGCAGTGTGCGCCGTCGCCTGTTTGCGCTGGGTATCAAGCCGGTATTTCACGCTCCCGTGCCTGTGATTGTCGTGGGCAATATCACCGCCGGTGGCAGCGGCAAAACGCCCACTGTGCTGTATCTGATTGAGCTGCTCAGGACTGCCGGGTATACCCCCGGCGTCATCAGCCGCGGCTATGGGGTAAACATTCAGGCCCCTATTCTGGTTCAGGCCCATCACAGCAGTGCTGAGGTGGGGGATGAACCTGCCATGATCTTCGCCCGCACCGGCGTGCCCATGGTGGTTGGTCCAAACCGTATTGCGGCGGTAAAAGTGCTGCTGGACAATAAGGTCGGCGTTAACAGTGATTCCGCGCAGGTGGATGTCATTATCTGTGATGATGGCCTGCAGCATTACGCCCTGGGTCGGGATATTGAAATTGCTCTGATTGACGGAGATCGCCGTTTTGGCAATGGCATGCTCATTCCGGCCGGTCCGTTGCGTGAAGGCACCTGGCGACTGGAGAGTGTGGATTTCCGCCTGTGCAATGGCGGCGAGCCTGCCGAACAGGAAATCGCCATGAGTTTATCCCCGTCAGGTCTGAGGCCCGTGCTGGCTGATAATCCTGCCGTGCCGCCTCAGGCTGGCGACGCCGTCGTGGCGATGGCCGGTATCGGTAATCCCGGACGCTTTTTTGCCACGGTGACAGAGCAGGGCTTTGAACTGGCCGGCACCAGAGCCTTTGATGATCATCAGGCCTTCACGCTGGCCGATATCGACTCCCTGTCGGCATCGCTTCCGGTATTGATGACAGAAAAAGATGCGGTTAAGTGTCGCGGTTTTGCAAAACAACACTGGTGGTATTTGGCGGTAGATGCCAAGCTAGGACCAGATTTTGATACTCAGCTGCTGCAAAAAGTCGTGGCAGCCAAAGCGGGAAAACAAGGAAACACCCATGGCGTTCGATAAAAAATTACTGGAAATCGTGGCTTGTCCTGTGTGCAAGGGCAAACTTGAATACCTGAAAGACAAGCAACTACTGGTATGTAAAGCCGATAAGCTGGCCTATCCGATTGAAGACGGTATTCCGGTATTGCTGGAAAACCGTGCCGGTGAGTACCAGAGCGAGGAGTGATCTCCCCTCAAGAGCCAAGCGCCTCCGACCGGAGGCGTTTTGCTTTATACGGATAACTGCTTTGGCACTTTGGCATGATGAACACACAATTGCCCCTGCAGGCGATGTGATCTAGAATCCGCCTCCTTTATTGATATTCTGCGATTCTGCATCCCGATGGCAGGATCTTCCGGCACTGCGCGTGATTGCCTTTACCCTGTTTGACTGTGTCCCATTTGGCCGCAGTAACAGCGGCAGGCATAAGATGTCGCCAGACCGGCGAGTGCAGGATGAACTTCGGGGATCTTATGTTTTCACTCTCCAGACTGACCCTGGCGTTGACGCTTGGGTATTTTCTCCTGTGGTGTGCAGGACCATTGCTGCTGGCTGACACCGGGCTCTGGTTTGGGCTGCCTTTCTGGTTCTGGTTTTCCTGTTTGCTGGCACCGGCATTGCTGCTGCTGGCCCTGTTTGTGCTCAGCGCCAGAGATAACTTATGAGTACCATTATCCCGATTTTATTGTATCTGCTGCTGAGCCTGCTGATCAGCCGCTACCTGAGTCGCCGCTTCTCACAGGGACTGCATGCAGATAAAGCCAGGCAGTTTTTTATCGGTGGCCGGTTTCTTAACGGTCCCATGCTGGCGCTCACCCTGGTGGCCACTTACACCAGTGCCAGCTCCTTTATCGGCGGGCCGGGGGCGGCCTATAACATCGGTCTTGGCTGGGTATGGCTGGCATTGATCCAGGTACCGGTGGCGATGCTCACCATGGGGGTGCTGGGCCCCAGATTTGTAGCCATGAAACAGCAACACGCCACCTTACTGGAGTGGCTGGACTGTCGATTCCAGCATGCCTGGCTGTCACGGCTGGCGATTGTGTCGCTGGTGCTGGGCTTTGTCGCCATGATTACCGTACAGTTTATCGGTGGCGCGCGGCTGTTTGCCGGTGTCAGTGGCATCAGCTATGAAGTGGGGCTGGCGATTTTTGTGCTGACCGTGCTGGCGTACACGCTGACCGGCGGATTTCGTGCGGTCGCCACTACCGACGCGGTGCAGGGCATAGTGATGCTGGCCGGGGTGTTGCTGCTGTTGTTTGCCGTGTTGACCTCTCCCGGCTTTGGCGACAAGCTTGCTGCGCTGGCGGCAAGCAAACCTGCGCTGCTCAGTCCCATGGGCGGCGAGCAGCAGCTGGGCTGGCCAATGATGCTGTCATTCTGGGTGCTTATCTGTTTCGGTACCCTGGGATTACCCCATACCGTGGTGCGCCTGCTGGCGGTAAAAGACAAGGCTGCGCTGGGCCGGGGCATTCTGTGGGGCACGCTGATCAGCGCCTTTATGACCCTGGTGCCGCACCTTTGCGGTTTCTTCGGGAGGGCGTTGTATCCTGATCTCAAGGTGCCGGATACCATTATGCCGACCCTGATCAGTGAGCTGTTTTCGCCCTGGGTGGCCGGGGTACTGCTGGCCGCGCCCATAGCTGCCGTGATGTCATCGGTGGATTCCATGTTGCTCCAATCGGCAGTGACCATGATCCGCGATGCGCTGGTGCGGGAGCGGCGACAATTTACCACGACAGAGCTCAGTGGCACGGCGCAGCTGCGCTATACCCGCGGCGCCATGGTGGTGATCACCGCGCTGGCGGCCTGGTGGGCGCTGAAACCGCCGGACATGATAGTGTGGCTCAATCTGGCAGCGTTCGGCGCGCTGCAGGCGGTATTCCTGTGGCCGGTTATCGCGGGCCTGTTCTTTCCGCGAGTGTCAGGCCACGGGGCCTTTGCAGCCATGCTGACCGGTCTTGCGAGCTATCTGGGATTGCTGCAACTGGCGCCACTGCCTGCCAAGGTGCATCCGATTGTCCCGGCACTGTGCCTCTCTGCACTGGCTATGCTGTTGGTATGCGCTCTTGAGCGACTGAGAGCAGGCGATACAGAGTCTGTTTAAACTATGCATATTTTTTGCTTGGTTATGCGCGCAGCATCAAAGAATTCGCCGTTTCACTCTGGGCGGGATTGAACGATTGGTTTATATTGCCGGTCTTTAAAATAATAATCGGCAATATAAATGGCTTTGCATCAACAAAACCTTGCCCAAAGTGGGGCGCCATCCCGTGGATGGCAAATGCCTGACACTCTGGTCATTATCTTTTTCGTGGCGTTTGCTGCCGCGCTGCTGACCTATTTCGTCCCTATTGGCTCCTTCCAGACTCAGGAAATTCACTATGTGGTGGATGGCGTGGAAAAGACCCGGGAAGTGGTCAATCCCGAATCCTTTCACTATGCCCTGAATGAGGCGGGACAGCCGCTCAAGCAACCTGTTGCCCTGTTTGAAGGCGGCGGTGGTGTTGGCTTTCTGAATTTTGCCTTTGAAGGCCTGACTTCCGGCTCCAAATGGGGCAGCGCCATTGGTGTGATCATGTTCATGCTGGTGATCGGCGGCTCCTTCGGGGTGGTGATGGCCACCGGCACCATAGATAACGGTATTTTGCGGCTGATCGACAAGACCCGCGGCAATGAAAAGCTGTTTATCCCAGCACTGTTTACCCTGTTTTCCCTGGGCGGTGCGGTATTTGGTATGGGCGAGGAAGCCATCGCCTTTGCCATCATTATTTGCCCCCTGATGATACGCATGGGTTATGACGGCATGACCACTGTGATGGTCACCTATGTGGCGACTCAGGTGGGTTTTGCCAGCAGCTGGATGAATCCGTTCGGGGTCGCGATTGCTCAGGGGATCGCTGGTGTGCCCGTGCTCTCCGGCACTGAGGTGCGCCTGCCCATGTGGATGGGCTTTACCCTGCTGGGTATTCTATTCACCATGCGTTATGCCTCGAAAATCCAGAAAACGCCAACAGCGTCATACAGTTATCACTCGGACGCGCACTTTCGTGAGCAGCAGGCCAGCTCAAGTCTGGACAGCCGTTTCAATCTGGGAGACTGGCTGGTGCTGGCCGCCATTGCCGGCACTATCGTATGGGTGGTCTGGGGTGTAGTGGCCCACGCCTGGTTCATTCCTGAAATTGCCAGTCAGTTCTTCACCATGGGAATTATCGTTGGCATTATCGGGGTGATTTTCCGCCTCAATGGCATGACCATGAACACCATTGCCCGCAGCTTCAAGCAGGGCGCGGCGACCATGATTGAACCTGCGGTACTGGTGGGCTGTGCCTCGGGGATCCTGTTGCTGCTGGGCGGTGGCAAGGCGACTGAGCCGAGCGTACTTAACACCATTCTGAACGCTGCCGGTCAGGGCATAGGTCAGCTGCCGGATGTGGTGTCTGCCTGGTTTATGTATCTGTTCCAGTCTGTGTTTAATTTCTTCGTGACCTCAGGCACAGGCCAGGCGGCGCTGACCATGCCTTTGATGGCGCCATTGGCGGACATAGTGGGTGTCAGCCGTCAGGTGGCGGTACTGGCGTTCCAGCTGGGTGATGGCTTTACCAACATTCTGGTGCCAACGTCGGCATCCCTGATGGCGACTCTGGGGGTATGCCGGGTCGATTGGGGCGATTGGGTGAAGTTTATCTGGCGCTTTATGTTGATGCTGGTGACCGGGTCCAGTGTGATGGTGATTGCCACTCACTATCTGGGGTTTGTGTAACTCAGATAGCATATTGATAAGCAAAGGCGCCGGATGGCGCCTTTGTTGTTTCAGCAACTTACCTTACCCTATCAGCGTATCCAGGGCAGGGCGCGGCGGGAGAAGCGCTCTGCCTGTCCCAGTCTCACGGCACTGGCATGGCGCATGTGGAACAGACCCTGATAGCACAGCGGCACCAGATACAGACTGGTCACAGTCGAGAAGGTCAATCCACCTATGATGGCAATCGCCATGGGAGCGTAAGGGGGGCCACCGCCGCCAATCTGGGTATCGCCCATCGCCAGCGGCACCAGCCCCAGCACGGTAGTGCCTACTGTCATCAGCACAGGACGCAGACGGGTCAGGCACACTTCCAGAATGGTATCGGCGAGCTTATCCAGCTCGGGTGTCATCTGATTAATCTGATCGACCAGTACAATGCCGTTGTTGACCACTACTCCCATCAGGATAAGGATGCCGATCATCGCCATCATATCCATGGGCGTGCCGGTAAACAGCAGCGCCCAGAACACCCCGGTAATGGCAAACACAATTGAGGTGATAATGGCGCTGGGCAGCAACAGGGATTCAAACAGCGCGGCCATCACTATGTAGATCATGGCGACCGCCAGCAGCATATTGGTTACCATGATCTGCTGCTCTCTGTCCTGGCGCTGGAAACCGCCGGTCAGCGAATAGCGGTAACCAGGCGGAAAGGCGACTGCGTCCATCACATTGGTGATCTGTTCGCGGGCTTCTTCCGTGGTCAGCTCATTGAGGTTGGCGCCAATCTGCAGCGAGGTTTGCCGGTCGTAATGGCGTATGGTGTCAAATCTGGGCTGAATGCTGATTTGTGCCAGACTCTCCAGGCTGTATACCCGGTTATCCATACGCACCACAGGCAGAGCCTTGAGTTGCTCCAGCGATGATTGCCAGTGTTTGTCATAACCCAGTTCGATGCGCAGCTCGCCATTGGGATCATGGCGGAAGGAGCGCAGCGCGTTACCCCTGAGCGCCAGTGAAATACTGCTGGCCAGAGTACGGGTATCTATCCCCAGACGGGACGCCAGCTCAGGGTCCAGCCGCACTATCACTTCCTGTTGACCGCCATTGTATTCGGAGCGGACATCCTCCATTCCGTCGATGGCAGACAGCAGCGGCATCACCTGCTCGCTGATGCGGATTAGCTCAGAGGTTGAACGACCAATCAGGGTGACCCGTACCCCATTGTCCTCGTTGCCCCAGCCAAATTGCGGTTTGGCGTAGGCAAATTTGGGAAAACCGGCGCGGATCTTTTCCTTCAGCTCCTCCGTCGGAATGGGCAGATCTTTTTGCAGGATAAGCGTCGACTGACCCCTGTCAGGACTGTAATAGCTGTACACAGAGTCGATGAAGAAAGCCTCTTTGTTGGCATACAGATAAGCCTCCATCCGGTCGATCATCGCTTCTGTGGTGGCCACCGTATGCCGGCCTTCTATCTGGTAATTGATGAACAGCCGGTTGTCTGACTGGCCTTCATTCTGATCGTCTTTGACCATGGACAGAGGCAGAGCTGTGGATGCCAGAATGACCACTGCGATCAGCGTGCTCCATCTGGGGTGATACAGTACCCAGCCTAGGGTTTTACGATAAAAGGCGGTCAGTTGCGGGTGCTGCGCACTGGCCTTGGGCTGAATATTGAGTTTGCTCAGCATCAGTGGGATCAGGGTTTTGGCGACCAGCAACGATGCCAGCAGCGAAATACAGATGGCGATAGCCACGTGCTCAAGGAAAATGGTGAGCTGTACCTTGACGCCAAAAATATTCGGCAGAAACACGATGGCGGTGGTCAGGGTGCCGGCCAGTACCGCCAGCGATACCTTATCCACCCCCCGGACGACAGCATCCTGTTCGCCCTGGGCATCATGGCTGTGGGGCGTTTGCTTTTCCTGCAGCACACTCTCGGTGACCACCACGGCATTGTCGATCAGCATACCAATGGCCAGCAGCAACCCCATCATCGACAGCACATTCAGGCTATAGCCAAGAAAATACATCGCGGCCAGTGTCATGCTGATGGCGATGGGCACAGAGCTGACCACCACCAGTGTCATACGCATGTCCCGCAAAAACAGGTAAAGCACGGCAAAGGACATGAGCGCGCCCATGAGTCCCGCAGCCAGCAGGTCCTTCAGTGACGATTTCACGCCATCGGCCGAGTTATCCATCACATACAGACGGATCCCGGTGAATTGAGGGTCCTGCTTGATCTCCTCCACCACCTTCATCACCCGCTCAGAGACTTCCACCAGGTTGGCACCGGACTCCTTGAAGACATCCAGTCCGACGGCGTATTTGCGGTCCAGGTGGCGGCCCTCAATAGCTTCCGGCAGGGCAAAAGTGACGCTGGCGATGTCCTTGAGCTCCAGCCCCGGGCGCAGGACTTGAGCGGCGACCTCTTCGATACTGCGATACTCACCTTTGGGCGATACCTGATACACAATGCCTTCGCTGGCACCGGGCGCGCGGGCCCGCAGTGTGCCGCCGCTGACGATAAAGTTGGCTTTGTGCATCAGGCTGTTGAGTTCCGGCGCTGAGATACCGCTGGCAGCCAGCTTGTTGGCATCCACACGGATCTCAATTTGCTTCTTATCAACGCCGTACAGGGTCACCTGAGACACGCCGCTGACCCGCTCCAGTGGCTTTTTCAGCTGTTTATCCAGCAGATCAAAGGCACCGGACAGTTCCCGCTCGCTGGACAGGCGCAATGTCATGATGGGCATATCCGAGGTGGAAAACTGGCGGATAAATACCCGCTCCAGATCATCGGGCAGCAGATGCCGCACAGTATCGATTTTCTCCCGTGCTTCCAGCGCCTTGGTGGCGACATTCTCGCCCCATTTCATCCGCAGCTGCACGCTGGCGCCGCTCTGGCTGGAGTTGGAGCGCATCTCATCGATGCCGCCCATGGTGGCCAGCGCCTCTTCCAGTACCTCGGTGACTTCCCGCTCCACTTCTGACGGGGTAGAGCCAGGGTAGGGCGCTTCGATAAACACCTGGGGAATATCGATGCCGGGAAACAGCTCCAGCGGCAGCAGCCGACTGGCAACCATACCAAACAGCACTATGGCCAGAAAGAACATGCTGGTGGTGACAGGCCGCTTGATGGCGAGTTTAGTCAGGCTCATTGGCTGATCTCCTGTGCTGACTGAGGCTGATACTGCTTGCGGTCAAACAGGCTGTAGAGTACTGGGATCACCACCAGTGTCAGTAAGGTCGCCAGCGTCAGTCCGGCTATCACGGTAATGGCCATCGGCGCCCGCACCTCGCTGCCATCGCCCATACCAATGGCCATGGGCAGCAAACCCAGGGTAGTGGTCATGGAGGTCATGATGATGGGGCGCAGGCGGGAGTGAGCCGCCTGACGGATAGCCTCAATTTTGTCTTCGCCTGCTGCACGCAGCTGGTTGATTCGGTCAACCAGCACAATGGCATTGTTGACCACGATCCCCGCCAGCATGATAAGACCGATAAACACCACGACGCTCAGATGGGTCTGGGTCAGATACAGGCCCAGCACGCTGCCGCTCATGGCCATGGGCACGGCCACCAGAATAAACAGCGGGTGCAGCAGGGATTCAAACTGACTGGCCATCACCAGGTACACCAGGCAGATTGCCAATGCCAGTGCAATCTTGAGTGACAGGAAGGATGCTTCCATCTCTTCATTCTGGCCGCCGAATCTGGCCTGCACAGAAGATGGCAGGGTTTCACTGGCCAGGATTTGGCGGGCCTCATTGATGGCATCACTCAGATCGCCGTGAGCCAGGTTGGCGGTGATCAGGGCTACCCGTTGCTGACTGATCCGGTTGATGGCAGACGGGCCGGTGGCCAGTTCGACATCGGCAATCGCGAGCAGTGGCAGAGGTTGGGCACTACCCGGGTTGATGATCATCTGCTCGATATCGGTGACCTGATCACGCTCGTCTTCCTCAGCGCGGATCAGAATATCGATTTTACGGTCGCGCACTGTGTATTTGCTGGCTACTGTGCCGCCAATACGTTGGGCGATGCGATTGGCAATATCCGGCGCGTCCAGTCCCAACGCGGCGATGCGGGCGTTGTCAAAGCGTATGGTCAATTCCGGCTGGCCATCTTTGAGACTGGTATTGAGATCGGTAAAGCGGTCTGAGCGCTCCAGTGCACTGACCAACCGTTCGCCGGTGCGTTTTAGAATATCCAGGTCATAACCGGACAGCTCTATCTCTACCGGCGTTTTGAAGCTGAATAGTTCCGGATGCTGAATATTGGCCTCCAGATCCGGGATGCGGGCAATGGTTTGACGCAGCTGGGTCGTGACCGCCTCAAAGGCACCTGCGTCGGCGAGTACCACCTGTAAGCGCCCCCAGTTCTCTCCGCCGCGATTGGTGTCTGAGGTCATCAAACCACCGCTGCCCGCCTGGGAGTAAACATGCACTACATCCTCATGCTGGCTGATACTGCGGGCAAGCTGTTGCAGTACTCTGTCGGTCTGAGTGACTTCAGTGCCCGGCGGCAGCAGGATTTCAGTGTAGAACTCGCCCTGATTCATGGGTGGAATAAGCTCCATACCCAGTCGCGGCAGCAGCGCAAAACTGCCGCCGCTGATCGCCAGCGCCAGCAGCAAGGCAGTACCCCGGTGGGCCAGCGCCAGCTCCAGTAAACCTTGATACAGCCTGGCCAGCAGACCGTAGATCCAGTTAAATGCTGCGCTTAACGGACGCATAACCAATCCGGCAAGCCAGGAGATGAACCGGCCCAGTGTCAGTACCAGCGTCATCAGGGCGCTGGGCAGATAGTTGAGCAGCAGCGCAAATGGGAAACTGAACACAGTTGCGCCCAAACGCTTGAGTTTACCCCCCAGCGTGGTGGGGGCAGGCTTTGGTGCTCCGGGGGCGGCCGGTGGCAGTGATTTGAAGCCGTCGCGGGACGCCAGCATGGGAATGGCGGTCAGCGCAACCAGCAAGGAGGCAAGCAGGGCAAAGGTCACCGTCAGGGCCTGATCGGCAAACAGCGCGCCTGCGATGCCATCGACGAAAATCAGCGGAATGAACACCGCCAGGGTGGTCAGGGTGGAAGCCATAATGGCACCGGACACTTCCTGACTACCCACAATGGCCGCTTCAATTTTACTCATACCCAACTTACGGCAGCGGTCGATGTTCTCCAGCACCACAATCGCATTATCAACCAACAACCCCACTGCCAGGGCAATACCGCCCAGTGACATGATGTTGAGACTGATCTCTGAGAAATACATCATGTTGAAGGTGGCAATCACCGAAAACGGGATGGATACCGAGATGATCAGCGTCGGGATTATGTCCCGCAGGAACAGATAGATCACCAGCATGGCCAGCAAACTGCCCAGCAGAGCGGCCGAGGTGACTTCACTGACGGCACTTTCGATAAAGGTCGATTGATCGTAAATCACCTGCAATTTATCGCCCTGATTACGTTCGTTTATTTGCTCAATAGCCTGTTTAAGTTTGCCAGCAACCGCCACTGTGTTGGCGTCGCCCTCTTTGTAGATAGCCAGCTCAATGGATTCTTTATCACCAATCCGGGTGATATCTGTGCGTTCTGCATAGGCATCCTGGATCCGCGCCACTTCGAACAACCTGACCTGACGCTCATTATCGCGATACACAATGACCTGACCCAGTTCATCCAGGGTTTTGAACTGGTTGACGGTACGCACCAGATACTCTTTTTCCCCCTGCACCACTTTACCGGCAGAAATGTTGACATTCTCACGGGCGATACGTTGCTTGATCTGCTCACTGCTCAGGTGAAGCTGGCTGAGTTTCTGCTGATCCAGCAGGATATGCACTTCCTGCTCAAGTCCGCCGGACAGGCGCACTGCAGCCACACCTGGCATAGCCTCCAGGCGACGCTTGAGCTCTTCATCGGCATAGGTACGCATCTGCTTCAGATCGCTGCCACTGGCCTCGTCCCGTGACAGGGCAAGACGCATGATAGGGTCAAGATTGGGGTTAAAGCGCAGCAGCAGGGGCTTGTCGATATCCAGCGGCAGGGTGATGGTATCCAGCTTTTCGCGCACATCCAGGCTGGCCATATCCATATTGGTGCCCCACTCAAACTCCAAAACCACATCGGACATGCCGGAGCGGGAGACAGAAGTGATTTTGCGCAGTCCCTTGACGATGCCAACGGCCTCTTCCACCGGCTTGGACACCAGCTGTTCCACTTCTACCGGTGCGGCGCCATCGTACAGAGTGCGTATGGTCAGGGTTGGGTAACTCAGATCCGGCAATAGTTTGACCGCCAGACGGGAGAAGCTGACCATACCAAACAGCATGATAGCCAGCATCATCATCCATACGGCCACCGGCCGTTTCACCGCGGTGTTTATCATCGACATGACGTTCTCCTCAGTTGCCGGATACCACGGCGGACGGGGTCACCGCAGCCATGCTCTGAGGATTGACGATTTCAACCAGCGACTTATCTTTGAGGTTTTGCTGACCGCGGACGACCAGTTGCTCCCCTTCATCCAGACCGCTGCGAACTTCCACCTGATCGCCGTTGCGGTAACCAAGCACCACTTCCCGACGCTGGGCGTTGCCGTCCTGAATGATGTACAGCGCCTGACGGTTGTCCTGATTGATGACCGCCTGATAGGGCACGGTAATCACATCTGAGTGAGTGTCGTACCTGAGTTCTACCCGGGTAAACATACCGGCTTTGAGCTCCTGTTGAGCATTAGGCACTCTGAGAGTCACTTTAAAGGTACCACTGGCGGCATCCACCACAGGGCTGATACGCAGCACGGTGGCATCGTAGGCATGGCTGGGATCTCGGCTGGTGTAGATATCTGCGTTTTGTCCCTGCTTGAGGCTTTGCAGCTGTTTCTCCGGCAGGTGCACTATGCCGTGCAGTTCCTGCTGATTCACAATGTGAAACAACTCTTCAAATTCTTTGGCCATATTGCCTTGTTTGACATAGCGGCGGGCCACCGTGCCATCGATAGGTGACAACACCCGGCTTTCTTTAACCTGAATAGCGGCCAGATCCCGCTGCGCCAGCGCCGCCTGCAGGTTGTACTCCAGCTTGGCCAGTTGCTCCGCGCTGACAAAATTGCGGTTGGAAATCTTTTTGAGACGATCCAGTTCCTGTTCAATGATGGCCACTTCTGCGTTTTTGGCATCCAGCGAATATTGCTGACGGTCGGCATCAATCACAGCCAGCAAGTCCCCTTTTTTGACCTGCATACCTTCTTCAACCTGAATGTGTTTGATAAGCCCCGCAATCCGGCTGACCACTTTGGCCTCTTCCGGTGCCTCCAGCGTTGCCGTGGTGCTGTAAAACGACGTGATGTCGCCACGGGTAACCGCCGCTGTTTCTACCGGAATGGCGTACTCTTTTTCTTCCGATTTGGCTTCTTCCTGCTGACATCCTGTCACGCCCCCCAGCAAGGCCAATGTGATTGCGAAGGGCAGCAGTGATTTACGCATAGTCGTTAATTCCATCTTGATTACCTGTCAGTTCCGATTGGTAAGCAGTTAGCAGATAACGTGCCACAATTTAAATTCCTTTTATTACAGTATGTTGATGCTGTTTTGTGGATGGTTGAAAATGAGTTGCTCACCATGATGTAGTAAAAATGTTGAAAAAGTAATGAATATGACTAAATACCGCAGATGCCAAAAACTCAAGTTGTCTGGATAACAAGTGTGCAACAAGGCATTTCAGACGGTTCGGATATGTTGCGTGCCAAAAAGGGGAGGTTGAATTACGCCCGGGTAATGACGTGCCGGAAGGCCGTTAATAATGGCTATTGGAGGTGAGTCAGCACTGCGAAAAATTTGCCAGCTCCCTGGTCAGTTCGGGTTTACAGATAACTTCGCAGATAAGTTTGGTTACCCTTTTGGGGAATTTTGGTTTGGGCCTGTGCCTTCCCGTTGATGTTATACCAACTTCATTAATAGTTTGATCAATTCATAGCGTGTCAGGGATTCTGATTCAAGGCGCATTGATTGACTAAAGGTGGTTCCCTTTGAGAGCAATGCAACACAGAAGCAGGATGCCTGACACGCTCACGCAGTGCGGGTTTCAATGCACTTGATACTGTGCCCAGCCGTCTTGATATAGCACCACTATGACTTCGCCAGCTCGCAAGCCACATGGATGTGGCGAAGGTCATTAACCCAGGAGCGGTTAATGACCTTGTCTCAAGCGCATTGAACTCCCACTGAAACAGATCAACTATTAAATGAAATTGGTATTACAGCAATGGTCAATATCCGGATTGCTGTAAACCTGGCTTCTCGCTCAGTCCGGGCGCTCATTGTCGCCGCAGCATAGGATGCGGTCAGGAGGGGCGGGCAAACAAAAAGCGCCATAAAGGCGCTTTTTTTCTCTCGGGGAAAACCGAAGGTTAGCCGCGGCTATCCATCTTATCGAAATCCCTTGATGCTTTACCGGTATACAGCTGACGTGGACGGCTGATTTTGTGACCGGGCTGATCCAGCATCTCTTTCCAGTGAGCAATCCAGCCAGAAGTTCTTGCCAGCGCGAAAATCACGGTGAACATGCTGGTAGGAATGCCGATGGCTTTCATGATGATACCTGAATAGAAGTCGACGTTGGGGTACAGCTTCTTGGATATGAAATATTCATCAGACAGGGCGATGCGTTCCAGCTCCATGGCGACATCCAGTAATGGGTCGTCAATCTTCAGCTCTTCCAGCACTTCGTGGCAGGTTTCACGCATCACTTTGGCCCGTGGATCAAAGTTCTTGTAAACCCTGTGTCCAAAGCCCATCAGACGGAATGGATCATTCTTGTCTTTGGCGCGTTCAATAAACTCAGGAATGCGATCCACTGTACCGATTTCTTCCAGCATGTTAAGGCAAGCTTCGTTGGCACCGCCGTGTGCAGGCCCCCACAAAGACGCGATACCCGCTGCGATACAGGCGAATGGATTGGCACCTGAGGAACCAGCCAGACGCACGGTAGAAGTCGATGCATTTTGCTCGTGATCTGCGTGCAGTACGAAGATGCGATCCATCGCACGTTCAACGATAGGATTTACGACGTAATCTTCACAGGGCACGGCAAACATCATTTGCAGGAAGTTACCGGCGTAGCTGAGGTTGTTGCGTGGGTAGATGAATGGTTGACCGACTGAATACTTGTAGCACATGGCTGCAATGGTCGGCATTTTGGAAACCAGACGGAATGCTGCGATTTTCCTGTGGGTTGGATCGTTGACATCCAGCGAATCCTGATAAAACGCAGACAGTGCACCTGTTACACCACAAAGCATGGCCATTGGGTGAGCATCGCGGCGGAAACCGCGGAAGAAAAATGCCAGCTGCTCATGCACCATGGTGTGGGTTTTTACAGTTTCAACAAAGTTGGCAAATTGTGCTTTGGTTGGCAATTCGCCATAAAACAGCAAATAGCAGACTTCCAGAAAATTGGACTCTTCTGCCAGCTGTTCAATTGGGTAACCTCTGTGTAACAGGATCCCCTGGTCGCCGTCTATGTAGGTAATTGCTGATTCGCAGGATGCGGTTGCCAGAAATCCCGGGTCGAATGTGAAGTAACCTGAGCTTCCTAACTTGCTGATATCAATGACATCGTGTCCAGCTGTCCCTTGTTTTACCGGTAGTTCAATTGAGCCATTTTCAGGCAATTCCAATTTGGCTTTTAAATCAGCCATACCCCGTCTCCTTACTTCATTCTTATGTGAGTGCGGCATATCAAACCTGCCATACTTTACAGGCAACATAGATCACATTTCAATTTAAATAAGCGTTTAAATTGATTAGACCTTGGTCGGTATGCTTGGTGATTACCAAGTACAGTCTAGACTTAGCGGAATCAAGCCTCAAAAAAAACAATATTTCGATAATGTGATGTTTGTATTTGACATTTAGCACTTGTATACTTTGACCGCCCATCAGGGGTTGCAAACGCACTTATCTGAATATCATTTTTTTTACAAATTAATTTGATGGTACTTCAGTTGGTAAACCGTTTGTTTAAAAACATCGTATCTAAAGCCAGTGTTCGTGACTTTGGTCATGGAAAGCAGTTTTACTAACGATTCAAATAACAAAAATAGTGCTCAATGGAGCTGAGTGAGCAGAAAGTGAAAAAGCAAAGACCTGTCCATTTAGATCTGCAGACTATTCGTTTCCCTGCGACTGCAATCGCATCCATTCTTCACCGTATCTCCGGTGTCATCATGTTGTTTGCCGTAGGCATCCTGATCTGGTTGCTCAACACTTCGTTGTCTTCCTCCCAGGGTTTTGCCGACGTTCAGGCACTGTTTGATACCTTGATCGTGAAGTTCATCGTCTGGGGCATCCTGACCGCACTGGGCTATCACATTCTGGCGGGTCTCCGTCATCTGGTGATGGATACTGGTCGTTGGGAAGAACTGGACTCAGGTGCGGCGTCAGCCAAGGCCACTTTTGTGCTGGCCATTGTGTTTTCCGTAGTTGTGGGGATCTGGGTATGGTAACGAATGCAGCAAGCTTTGGTCGCAGTGGCGTCCATGATTTCATCCTGATACGTGCCAGTGCCGTGATACTGGCTTCCTACGCCATCTTTCTGGTTGCTTTTATTGCGCTCAGTTCGCCTCTGACCTTCGAGGTTTGGCGCGGTCTGTTTGCGTCGCTGCCAATGAAGATGTACACCCTGGTTGCCCTGGTGGCGCTGCTGATCCATGCCTGGATTGGTGTCTGGCAGGTACTGACTGACTATGTGAAAAACATAGCGCTTCGCGGTGTATTGCAATTTGCCTTTGTTGTGGTTGCCCTGAGCTATCTGGCAGCAGGCTTGATTATCGTGTGGGGTGTTTAAGTGAGTATTCCAGTTCGCGAATTTGATGCCGTGGTAATCGGCGCAGGCGGCGCGGGTATGCGTGCTGCACTGCAAATTTCCAAGGAAGGCAAGAGCTGCGCGCTGTTGTCCAAAGTATTCCCGACCCGCTCACATACTGTGTCTGCACAGGGTGGTATTACTGTTGCGCTGGGCAATGCCCATGAAGACAACTGGGAATACCACATGTACGACACGGTAAAAGGTTCCGATTTTATCGGCGACCAGGACGCCATTGAATACATGTGTCAGACAGGTCCTGAGGCCATTATTGAGCTTGAGCACATGGGCCTGCCATTCTCCCGCTTTGACAATGGCACGATTTATCAGCGTCCTTTCGGTGGTCAGTCCAAGAACTTTGGTGGTGAGCAGGCAGCCCGTACGGCCGCCGCTGCTGACCGTACCGGTCATGCGCTGCTGCACTGTCTGTACCAGCAAAACGTCAAAAACAAAACCCAGGTGTTTTCCGAATGGTATGCCCTGGATCTGGTAAAAAATGAAGACGGCGTGATTGTCGGCTGTACTGCTATCGACATTGAAAGTGGTGAAATCGTTTACTTCAAAGCCAAAGCGACTGTGCTAGCCACTGGCGGCGCCGGTCGTATTTACGCCTCCACCACCAATGCCCACATCAACACCGGTGACGGCGTTGGTATGGCTTACCGTGCCGGTGTGCAGCTGCAGGACATGGAAATGTGGCAGTTCCATCCCACTGGGATTGCCGGAGCCGGTGTGCTGGTGACCGAAGGTTGCCGCGGTGAAGGTGGTTACCTGCTGAACAAAGATGGCGAGCGCTTTATGGAGCGTTATGCCCCCAATGCCAAAGATCTGGCCTCCCGTGACGTGGTCGCACGTTCCATGATGACTGAGATCCGTGAAGGCCGTGGCTGTGACGGTCCAATGGGCCCCCACATCAAGCTGAAGCTGGACCATTTGGGTAAAGAAACCCTGGAAGCCCGTCTGCCGGGCGTATGCGAACTGTCCCGTACCTTTGCGCACATAGATCCGGCTGATGGCCCCATTCCGGTTATTCCAACCTGCCACTATATGATGGGTGGTCTGCCTGCCAAGATCAGTGGTCAGGTGATCCGCAAGAACGATGATGGCAGTGAAACTGACATCACTGGGCTGTTCGCCGTAGGCGAAATTGCCTGTGTATCGGTACACGGCGCCAACCGTCTGGGTGGCAACTCGCTGCTGGATTTGGTGGTATTTGGTCGTGCTGCCGGCCAGCATCTGGGCAAGGCACTGGATGAAACTCCGGATCCCAAGCCTGCTACCGAAGCCGACATCGAGCAGTCTCTTGCGCGTCTCAAGCGTTGGGAAAGCAACAAAGACGGTGAAGACCCGGCGGTTATCCGTAAAGATCTGCAGATGTGTATGCAGCTGAATTTCTCCGTATTCCGCAGTGGCGAGGCCATGAAAGAAGGTCTGGAGCAGTTGCAGCAAATCCGTGAGCGTCTGGCCAATGCCAAGCTGTCTGACAACTCGCGCGAGTTCAATACTCAGCGTATCGAGTGTCTGGAGCTGGATAATCTGATGGCTACGGCTATTGCTACCGCATATGCGGCCAACTACCGCACCGAGAGCCGCGGCGCACACTCCCGTGAAGATTTCCCGGAGCGTGACGACGACAACTGGCTGTGCCATTCGCTGTTTGATCCGATCACAGAGCAGATGAGCCGCCGTGAAGTGAATATGGCGCCCAAGCACAGGGAAGCCTTCCCACCCAAGAAGCGCACCTACTAAGGAAGGGCAACGACGATGAAATTTGAATTCTCTATCTATCGTTATAACCCGGATGTGGACACCAAGCCGCGCATGCAGGAGTACACTCTGGAGGTCCAGGAAGGCTCCGACATGATGGTGCTGGATGCTTTGCTGCTGCTCAAAGAGCAGGATCCCACTCTGGTGTTCCGTCGCTCCTGCCGTGAAGGGGTGTGTGGCTCTGACGGCATGAATATGAACGGCAAGAACGGTCTGGCCTGTATCACGCCTATTTCCAGCTTCAAGGGCAAGAAGGTGGTAATTCGTCCACTGCCTGGTATGCCGGTGGTGCGCGATTTGGTGGTGGACCTGTCACAGTTCTATCAGCAGTACGAAAAGATTAAGCCGTACCTGATCAATGATGACAAAAAGCCTGCCCGTGAACACCTGCAAAGTCCTGAGGAGCGTGCGCATCTAGATGGTTTGTACGAGTGCATCATGTGTGCCTGCTGCTCAACGGCCTGTCCATCCTTCTGGTGGAACCCGGACAAGTTTGTTGGTCCAAGCGGCTTGCTGCATGCCTATCGGTTCCTGATTGACAGCCGGGATACGGCCACTGAGGAGCGTCTGTCGGGTCTGGACGATGCCTACAGCGTGTTCCGTTGCCACGGCATTATGAACTGTGTGGATGTCTGTCCCAAGGGGCTGAACCCCACCAAGGCCATTGGACACATTAAATCCATGCTGCTGAACCGGGCTGTATAGATGCAAGATACTGAGCAAAAACATATAATCAGTTAGCTCATCCAGAGTCACTTTCTCCTGGCGGGAAGGTGACTCTTTACTGTCAGGGATGACAAAGCGCCGTTGGACGGGACATCCGGGGCGGCAAACAGAATTTCGCTGGGCAACAAGCTAAGCACGTGTATCAAGTTTGAAAGGAATAGCAATGCACCAAGGCACTATGAAAGCCTGGCTCGAATCATCTCACCTGAGTGGTGCTAATTCGACTTATGTTGAAGAGATGTATGAGGCCTATCAGGACGATCCCTCATCGGTTACTGATGACTGGCGAGCGGTATTCGATAATCTCCCTGCGGTGAATGGGTCTGCCCCGGAAGCCGCGCATTCCAAAGTTCGTGACTATTTTCGCAGTTTGGCATTGGAAGGACGCCGAGGCGGCTCAGGCCGGGTATCGGATCCAGAATTGGACGCCAAACAGGTTAAAGTGCTGCAGCTGATTAACGCCCACCGTTTCCGTGGTCACCAGAATGCCAATCTGGACCCGCTGGGACTGTGGAAGCGTGAGCCGGTAAAAGAACTCGATCCGGCTTTCCACGGCCTGGATGCCGAGGACATGGACAGGGAATTCAACACAGGTTCCTTCGCCCACGGTGGCGAGACCATGAAACTGGCTGACCTGGTCAAGGCGCTGAAGACCACCTACTGCGGTGCTATTGGTGCCGAGTATATGCACATCACAGATACCGAAGAGAAGCGCTGGATCCAGCAGCAACTCGAACCGACTCTGGGGCGTGCTCAGCTTACTAAAGCTGAAAAGACCCGTATCCTCGAAGGACTGAATGCCGCCGAAGGGATGGAAAAGTACCTGGGCGCCAAGTTCCCCGGTGCCAAACGCTTCTCACTGGAAGGTGGCGATGCGCTGGTCCCCATGATGCGAGAAATTCTGTACCGTGCCGGTGAAGCCGGTACCAAGGAAATCGTCATCGGTATGGCTCACCGTGGGCGTCTGAACGTGCTGGTCAACGTGCTGGGCAAACGCCCGGGAGAACTGTTTGACGAGTTTGCCGGTAAACACAAGGGCGAGCTGGGTTCAGGAGACGTGAAATATCATCAAGGCTTCTCCTCTGACTTTGAAACACCCGGTGGCAATCTGCACCTGGCCCTGGCGTTCAACCCCTCTCACCTTGAGATTGTTAACCCTGTGGTGATGGGCTCGGTACGTGCCCGGCAGGACAGACGTCACTGTAAAACCGGTCTGCAGGTGATGCCCATTACCATTCACGGCGACAGCGCCATTACCGGTCAGGGGATCGTGCAGGAGACATTCAACATGTCTCAAACCCGCGGTTTCAAGATTGGTGGCAGTATCCGCATCGTGGTCAACAACCAGGTGGGCTTTACCACTTCACTGCATCAGGACGTTCGCTCTACCGAATACTGTACTGATATTGCCAAGATGGTGCAGGCACCGATTTTCCACGTGAACTCAGATGACCCTGAAGCGGTGGCGTTTGTTTCCCGTCTGGCGGTAGATTATCGCAACACTTTCCGTCGTGACGTGGTGATTGACCTGGTGTGTTACCGCCGTCATGGTCACAACGAAGCGGATGAGCCCAGCGCGACTCAGCCGCTGATGTACGCCAAGATCAAAAAGCATCCAACACCACGCAAGATTTATGCGGACAGGCTTATCGCTGAAAACACCCTGGCAGCCGATGACGTCACCGGTATGATCAATGATTACCGTGACGCTCTGGATCAGGGCGAGTGCGTGGTCAAAGAATGGCGGCCGATGACGCTGCATTCAGTGGACTGGAGCCCTTACATCGGTCACGACTGGGATGTGGCTTATGAGCCTAAGTTGCCTATGGCTCGTTTGCAGAATCTGGCTGCCCGTCTGGTTGATGTGCCTGCCAGCCATCCGCTGCAGGCGCGTGTTGCCAAGCTGTACAGTGACCGTGAAGCCATGGCCAAAGGTGAGAAACTGCTGGACTGGGGCTTTGCCGAAACGCTGGCTTACGCGACGATTCTGGAAGACAACAAGCGGGTACGTATTACTGGCCAGGATTCTGGTCGCGGCACCTTCTTCCACCGTCATGCGGTATTGCATAACCAGAATGATGCCACTACCTATCTGCCGCTGCGCCATGTGGCTGATGAGCAGGGGCCAATCGATATTACTGACTCTGTACTGTCCGAAGCCTCTGTGCTGGCGTTTGAATACGGCTACGCCACGGCCGAACCCGGCGGTCTGACCATCTGGGAAGCCCAGTTCGGTGACTTTGCCAACTGTGCCCAGGTGGTGATCGACCAGTTCGTGTCCTCCGGCGAGCAGAAGTGGGGCCGTCTGTGCGGTCTGACGCTGCTGTTGCCTCATGGTTATGAAGGACAGGGCCCTGAGCATTCTTCCGCCCGTCTGGAGCGTTTCCTGCAACTGTGCGCTGACCACAATATGCAGGTGTGTGTGCCTTCAACTCCCGCGCAGGTTTACCACATGCTGCGCCGTCAGGTGGTGCGTCCGATGCGTCGTCCATTGATAGTCATGTCACCAAAATCCCTGCTGCGTCACCCATTGGCGGTGTCCAGTCTGGAAGAGCTGGCCAATGGCAGCTTCCAGAACGTGATTGGTGAAATCGACGAACTGGACGCCAGCAAGGTCAACCGCGTGGTGTTCTGTAGCGGTAAAGTGTATTTCGAACTGCTCGAGAAACGCCGTAAGGAAGGGCTTGATAATGTTGCCATTATCCGTGTTGAACAGCTGTACCCATTCCCTCATGAGGAGATGGTGGCGGCGCTGGCAGACTATCAGCATGTGAAAGATTTCGTCTGGTGTCAGGAAGAGCCTCAGAATCAGGGTGCCTGGTATTGCAGCCAGCATCATTTCTGGAGTGCTGTCCCCAAAGGCGCAACCCTGACCTATGCCGGACGTGCTGCTTCAGCAGCTCCGGCCTGTGGGTACCCTGAACTGCACAACCTGCAGCAGCAGACCCTGATTAATGACGCACTGAATCTAAAGTAATAGACATTTTTATAAAAAGGATATTGATCCATGAGTATCGAAATTAAGGTACCCGTCCTGCCAGAATCTGTTGCCGATGCTACCATCGCGACCTGGCACGTTAAGCCAGGTGAGCAGGTTTCCCGTGATCAAAACCTGGTTGATATTGAAACTGACAAGGTTGTACTGGAAGTGGTTGCCCCGGAAGACGGCCAGATTGCTGAATTCCTGGCTCAGGAAGGCGACACTGTGCTGGGTGAGCAGGTGATTGCCCATTTTGTCGCCGGTGCAGTTGCCGGTCAGGAAGTGACCAAGGCTGAAGCTGAAGCTGCGGCGCCTGCAGCAGCGGCCAGTGACGAGAGCAACGATGCCCTGAGTCCATCAGTGCGTCGTCTGATTGCCGAACACAGCCTGGATGCCAGCAAGATCAAGGGCACAGGTGTAGGTGGTCGCATCACCAAGGAAGATGTTGAAGCCTTCGTCAAAGGTGGCGCGGCCAAAACGGCTGCTCCAGCCGCTGCTGTGGTTGCTCCGCTGGGTGAGCGCAGCCAGAAGCGGGTGCCGATGACCCGTCTGCGCAAGACCATCGCCAATCGCCTGCTGGAAGCCAAAAACTCCACCGCCATGCTCACGACGTTCAACGAAGTGAGCATGAAGCCCATCATGAACATCCGTAAACAGTATCAGGATGAGTTCGAGAAGAAGCACGGTATTCGTCTGGGCTTCATGTCTTTCTACGTGAAAGCCGTGACCGAAGCCCTCAAGCGCTTCCCTGAAGTCAATGCCTCTATCGACGGTGATGACATCATTTACCACAACTACTTCGATGTCAGCATCGCGGTTTCTACCCCACGTGGACTGGTCACGCCAGTGCTGCGTGACACCGACACCATGAGCCTGGCCGATATTGAAAAAGCGGTGCGCGATCTGGCCATCAAGGGCCGCGATGGCAAGCTGACCGTGGAAGACATGACCGGCGGTAACTTCACTGTGACCAACGGTGGCGTGTTTGGCTCTCTGATGTCCACGCCGATTCTGAATTTGCCCCAAAGCGCGATCCTTGGCATGCACGCCATCAAGGACCGTCCTATGGCAGTAAATGGCCAGGTAGAAATTCTGCCGATGATGTACCTGGCACTGTCCTACGACCACCGTATCATCGATGGCCGTGAGTCTGTGGGCTTCCTGGTGACCATTAAGGAATTCCTGGAAGACCCAACCCGTCTGCTGCTTGATCTCTGAGCATGCTGACCAGGCCTGCTCACCCTCTTCGGGCAGGCCAGTGGAGGGCAAACAGGAGTTGTCGCCCTCCTAAAACCTGGTGATTGGCCGGTGACGGCCAGTTGGAACTGATTAGAAGTATATGGATAGATCATCATGAATTTGCATGAGTATCAGGCAAAAGGCCTGTTCGCCGAATATGGTTTACCTGTCTCTGAAGGCTATGCCTGTGATACCCCTCAGGAAGCGGTGGAAGCAGCGGGCCGCATTGGCGGAGACATGTGGGTAGTGAAGTGTCAGGTACATGCCGGTGGCCGCGGAAAGGCTGGTGGTGTGAAAGTGACTGGCGACAAAGAAGAGATCCGCGCCTTTGCCGAGCACTGGCTGGGCAAGAACCTGGTGACTTATCAGACTGACGAAAATGGCCAGCCAGTTGCCAAGATCCTGGTAGAAAGCTGCACTGATATTGCCAATGAGCTGTATCTGGGCGCAGTGGTTGACCGTGGCACCCGTCGCGTGGTGTTCATGGCCTCTACCGAAGGTGGCGTAGAAATCGAAAAGGTGGCGGAAGAAACACCTGAGCTTATCCACAAAGCCATCATTGACCCGCTGACCGGTCCTCAGCCTTTCCAGGCCCGTGATCTCGGTTTTAAGCTGGGTCTGAACCCGACTCAGATGAAACAGTTCACCAAGATCTTTATGGGTCTGGCGAACATGTTCATCGACCACGACTTTGCGCTGTTGGAGATCAACCCGCTGGTGATCACCACTGAAGGCAACCTGCACTGTCTGGACGGTAAGATTGGCGTTGATGGTAACGCATTGTTCCGTCAGCCAAAAATCAAGAATATGCATGACCCATCCCAGGACGACCCACGTGAGGCTCATGCGGCCAAGTTCGAACTGAACTATGTGGCGCTGGATGGCAACGTCGGCTGTATGGTGAACGGTGCCGGTCTGGCCATGGGGACCATGGATATCGTAAATCTGCACGGCGGTAAGCCAGCCAACTTCCTCGACGTAGGTGGCGGCGCAACCAAAGAGCGCGTATCTGAAGCCTTCAAGATCATTCTGTCTGACAGCAATGTAAAAGCCGTTCTGGTGAACATCTTCGGCGGTATCGTACGTTGTGACATGATCGCCGAAGGTATCATTGGTGCGGTCAAAGAAGTAGGCGTGAAGGTGCCTGTGGTTGTGCGTCTGGAAGGGACCAACGCGGAACTGGGTGCCAAGGTGCTGGCTGAATCTGGTCTGGACATTATTGCTGCCAAGAGCCTGACCGACGCTGCACAGCAAGTAGTTAAAGCTGCGGAGGGTAAATAATGTCTGTTTTGATCAACAAAGATACCAAGGTAATTTGCCAGGGATTTACCGGTGGTCAGGGTACTTTCCACTCTGAGCAGGCGATTGCTTACGGTACTAAAATGGTTGGTGGTGTGTCTCCCGGCAAGGGCGGTACCACTCACCTTGATCTGCCGGTATTCAACACAGTAAAAGATGCGGTTGCGGCGACTGGCGCCACAGCGTCGGTGATCTATGTACCTGCACCTTTCTGTAAAGACGCCATTCTGGAAGCTATTGACGGTGGCATCGAGCTTATCGTCTGTATCACTGAAGGTATTCCAACGCTGGATATGCTGCAGGTGAAAGTGAAGCTGGAAGAGACCGGCGTGCGTATGATCGGTCCTAACTGTCCGGGTGTTATCACTCCTGGCGAATGTAAAATTGGTATCATGCCAGGTCATATCCACAAGCCAGGTAAAGTGGGTATCGTTTCCCGTTCAGGCACTCTGACTTACGAAGCCGTTAAGCAGACCACTGACGAAGGTTTCGGCCAGTCTACCTGCGTAGGTATTGGTGGTGACCCAATTCCGGGTACCAACTTCATCGATGTACTGGAAATGTTCCAGAACGATCCTCAGACCGAAGCCATCGTGATGATCGGTGAAATCGGTGGTACTGCCGAGGAAGAAGCGGCGGCTTACATCAAGGCCAACGTGACCAAGCCGGTTGTGTCTTACATCGCCGGTGTCACAGCACCTGCCGGTAAGCGCATGGGCCACGCCGGTGCGATTATCGCCGGTGGTAAAGGCACTGCCGAAGATAAATTCGCTGCTCTGGAAGCGGCCGGTGTTACTACCGTTCGCTCGCTGGCCGATATCGGCAAGGCGCTGCGCGAAAAGACAGGCTGGTAATCCCATCCTTCAGAAAAAGGCGCCTGCGGGCGCCTTTTTTGTCTGGTTTCCGCGTCCTGAGTTTCCTTAATTATCGAGTCACCATGGCCACCATTGATATTGTATTTCCGCTTCTGTTTATCGCCTCGCTGGGGTTTGCTGCCAGTAAAAGCGGCTGGTTCAGTGCTGAGCATATTGCCGGGATCAGTAAATTTGCCTTTTATGTGAGTATTCCTGCGCTGCTGTTTTCAGCCATGCTCAGGGTGCCCCTGGAAGACAGCATCCGCCTGCCGGTACTGGGTGCCTTTTACATACCGGTCATCCTGACTTTTGTCATGACGTTGCTGGGCTGCGCGTGGCTGCTTAAGCGAACGGAGAGAGAAACCGCGGTGCTGGCCCTGGGAGGCAGTTATTCCAATACCCTGCTGGTGGGCTTACCTGTCATCGTGGCAGCCTTTGGGCCGCAGCAGATGGCGAGTGTGTTTCTGATCATTCCCTTTCATAGTGCAGTACTCTTTGGCCTGACCTTTGCCATTGCCCCACAGCAGCATAAACGGCGGGGCAGTCTGTTAAAGGGATTACTGCTCAATCCTGTTGTGGCCAGTATTGGTCTTGGGTTAATGGGCAATGCTGCGGGACTGAGCTTGCCGGCGGCACTGAGCAGCGGCCTGGATATGCTGGCCAAGCCCGCGATAGCATGCGCATTGTTTGTCCTTGGTGCCAATCTCAATCAATATCGGTTGTCCGGTGCCATTGCGGTCAGTCTGGGGCTCAGTGCCGTCAAGCTGCTGATGTTGCCTGCACTTATTCTGCTGTGTGGACAGATGCTGTCACTGTCAGAGGTGGAACTGGCGGTCACAGTGCTGCTTGGTGCGTCGCCCCTTGGTGTTAATGCGTACCTGATTGCTGCTCAGCTGAAGCGGGACAGCGAGGTTATCGCCGGCACAGTGGTACTGTCATCCACCCTGTGTATCCTGACTGTGATCTTCTGGTTGGCTGTGTTAACGTGAGGCCTGTTTCAGGAGAGAAACTTCTTTCAGACGGGCGGAGCAGGAGCGCATACCGTGATAATTACCACCACTGACAGGCTGATTTTAAGACACTTCGACGAACGGGATGTCGATGCATTATTTCTGATGAACAGCAACCCCAAGGTGCTGACCTATATTCCCCAGCAGCCGTTGACTGACAGGGCTCAGGCCGAAAAAGTGCTGCATGAGGTGATTTTTGAAGATTATCGCACCCATGGTTTCGGGCGCTGGGCCGTGGAGCTTAAAGAAAGCGGCAAGGTCATAGGTTTTTGTGGTCCCAAGTATCTTCCTGAATTTGATAAGGTGGAGTTGGGTTACCGTTATATGCCTCAGTACTGGGGCCAGGGGTTGGGGACTGAAGCTGCCCGCGCCGCCATCGCCGAGTTTAAGCCACGGCTGCAGCTGGATGAGGCCATTGCGCTGATCCTGGATGGCAACCTGGCGTCCATGGGCGTGGCCCGGCAGATAGGCATGGCAGCGCTGAGACGTGATAAGTTGATGGGCCAGGATGTGACCGTGTTTCACAAATGGCTTTGAGGCTACCCGGGATTCTGCGGATAGCGTAAACGGCAGATGTTGAGCAGATGCTGCATTTCTTTCAGCCCGGGTGAAGCGCTAAATGATGCGCATCGCGCTGAAATTAACAGGGAAAACAGGGATTGCCATGGACTTTATCGAAGTGTATCCGAATGCTTTGCCGGACGCGTTTTGTGACCGTCTGATCGCTACTTTTGAGCAGCATCCCGGAGTGACTGACGGTCATACCGGGCATGGTGTTGATAAGGAAAAGAAGAACAGTCAGGATTTGATGCTCGATGCCCATCGGGACCTGGATGCACTGCGCAATGAACTGCTGCAATATACCCTGACCCGGGCAGTGGATTATTTCAACAAATATCCGTTGGCGATGATGGGCGCCGTGGCTGTGCAGGTCAGTGATGAACATGACCGGCCTGTTACTCTGTCTCCGGAGAACTTCGAGCGACTTGGCCGTCCCAGGACCGAAGCGCTTATCCGCTACCTGTTTCGCAGCGGCACTATTAATATCCAGAAATATCCGCAGGGAAAAGGGGGCTACCCTCACTGGCATTCAGAGCAGTTTCCCCAGGCCGGACACAATGAGGCGCTGCACCGGGTGGTGCTTTACATGTTCTACTTAAACGATGTGGCAGAGGGTGGCGAAACCGAGTTTTTCTATCAGGGACGCAAGCTGACGCCACGCAAGGGCACGCTGGTGATTGCGCCGGCAGCGTTTACCCACTCACACCGGGGCAATATGCCACTGAGTGGCGATAAGTACATCGCCACCTCCTGGATCATGTTTAACCGGGCAGAGCAGCTTTATGGCCCGCTGAAAAAATCAGGCAGTTAATTTTTAGCTACAGCTTAAGGTTATCAGTCCACCTTAAGCTGTCAGCCGGGAATCGTAATACGGAACAGCGCGCCTTCCATTAGAGAGTCTTCGATGGTCAGGGTGCCCAGATAGCTGCCGACAATTTCATCACATACCGCCAGACCAATTCCCTGACCCGATGTCCGATTGTCGGCGCGGATACCACGTTGCAGCACCTTGTTTCTCAGGGGGGGCGGGATACCCGGCCCATCATCTTCCACCGTCAGCACAAATTGCCCGTCAGACATGGATGCACTGACCCTGACGCTACTGATACACAAACGATAGGCGTTTTCCATCAGATTGCCGCACAGCTCCATCAGGTCTTCAGGCGCACCGGGAAAATGGATCGTGTCATCCACGGCCAGCGTCAGCATGACCTGTTTGTCCCGATAGACTTTGTCCAGCATCTGCTGCATCTGTTTGAGCATCGGCAGTACCGGAGTGGCTTCCAATTTTAGGCCTTTCCGACCCATGGTGGCACGTTTCAACTGATATTTAACCAACTGATCCATCTGACCTATCTGTGCCATGATGCGCTCATTGGCTTCCTCACGGCTCAACGTTTTGTCATCTGTGATGGCATGCACTGCCGCCAGGCGGGTTTTCAGGCTGTGGGCCAGATCGTTCATCGCATGCTCAACTCTTTGCTGCTGCGCTGCTGATTGGCCCAGCAGCTGATTGACCGCAGTGGTTACGCCATTGAGCTCTGCCGGATAGTCAGCCGACAATTCGCTTGCCCGACCCTGATTGATCGCCTGCAATTCGTTGCGCAGTGTCATCAGCGGCCTCAATCCCCAATATCCTGCGCTGGCGAGCAGAATAAAGGCCAGTGCCATCACCAGCGCCAGGCGCCAGTAGGTGCGTTCGCTGAACTCGCGGTTTTCCTGCTGGATTTTGGCCGCGTCTTTCATGACCAGCAAACTGTATGGCTTGCCGCCAAGTTCAACGCTCAGCAGGTAGGCGTAGTAGTGGCGATTATCCGACAGGGTGAGTCGGTAGGGGGGGGAGTCGTGTCTGATGTCATCGAATGCATGGCAGGCGTTTATCAACCCCAGCTCGGAGGCTTTTGATGACGTCCAGATCTGGCTGAAGTCCGGACCGCAGGCTGCCATGATGTATCGCTTGGGTAAACGGTTGCTGTCTAGCCATTCTTGGGCTGGCGGCAATTGACGGCTTTCCCTGAGCTCTGCCGCAACGCTGGGCATTTCGGCAATCAGCTCTGCGGTTTCCTCATTGTAGGCGTTCTGCTCATGGAGCAGGTTGATCAGTGCTGCCAGACCGAACCCGACCAGGGCAATAATCGTCAATGAGGTGAAAAACATGCGCGCCATCAGGCGCTTTTTGATGGTTACCGGCATGGCTGGCTCAGTGACACGTCTGGGTGAATCGGTAACCCTGACCACGGATAGTGGTAATGGGGCAATCATTGCCCTCACGGGTGAGTTTTTTACGCAAACGGCTAATCATCACTTCAATGGTGTTGGGATCGCCCTCCTTGTCACCGTAAAGCACATCCAGCAGTCGCTGTTTGGCCACGACTTCACCATGGTGGCGCATCAGGTATTCCAGGATCTGGTATTCAAAGGCGGTGATTTCCAGCTCTTCGTCCCGCCAGCTGACCTGCTTGGCGGCCAGATCCAGTTTGATGGCACCACTGGTGATCACCGGTCTGACAAAACCGGCGCTACGGCGCACCAGTGCATCGAGGCGGGCCACCAACTCCTCTTTCTGAAACGGCTTGACCAGATAGTCGTCGGCGCCGGCGTTTAGGGCAGTGACTTTATCCTGCCAGTTCACCCGGGCGGTCAGTACCAGCACCGGGGTTTTGATGCCCAGCTCCCGCAGCCGGCCTATCAGTTCCACGCCGTCGCCGTCGGGCAGACCCAAATCCACTATGGCGACATCGATTGGATAGTCCCGCGCCTGATACAGACCTTCTGCTGCCGTTGAGGCAACCTGCACCTGGTTGCCCAGTTCACTTAATTGCACTCTGAGATGGTGGGACAGGATAGCATCGTCCTCTACAACCAAAATTCGCATCGAATTTCTCCCGATATCCGGCCTATTCGCATCTTCCCACGTCTGATCAATATCTTACCTATCGGGCGATGCGCTGTAAAAGTCATCGTTATGCTAATACAACTCGCCTGTACCTTAGCTGAATCACAGCCTGAATGAAAAAGCCGGTAAAAAAGACTTGAGTTTGCGGTTTGTCTGGTTAAGTATTCGTAAAATTTTTACCGAAGGTTGTGTTGTGAAATCGTTGAGGGTCTGTCTTTTCAGTGTTTTTCTGCTTCTGCCCGCGCTGACCTGGGCGCAGGTATTCACCTTTACGGCGATTCCTGACGAGGATGAGACCCAGTTAAAGACCCGCTTTGAAAAAGTCGCCCGTTACCTTGAAGGGGAACTGGGGATCGAGGTGGCCTATTTGCCGGTTAAATCCTATGCTGCGGCGGTGACTGCATTTCGTAACAATCAGGTCCAGCTGGCCTGGTTTGGTGGTTTGTCAGGTGTGCAGGCTCGACGCCTGGTGCCCGGCTCTGAGGCCATCGCCCAGGGATATGAAGACCAGTTTTTCAAAAGCTATTTTATTGCACATAAATCAGCGGGTTTGACGCCATCAGACAGTTTTCCCGGCATGAACGGCCTGACCTTTACTTTTGGCTCCAAAGACTCCACCTCGGGGCGCCTGATGCCGCAGTTTTTCATTGAACGGAATCTGGGTAAACGACCGACGGAAATTTTCTCCCGGATTGGCTATTCAGGTGATCACAGCCGTACTCTGGCGCTGGTTCAGGCTGGCGTATATCAGGTCGGTGCGCTGAACTACAAGGTATGGGAGTCGGCACTGGCCGAAGGCAAAATTGACACGGATAAGGTGCAGGTGATCTGGGAAAGTCCGGCCTATCCCGACTATCAATGGACGGTTCGTGCCGGGGTTGATGAAGTTTGGGGCGAGGGGTTCAGACAAAAATTGACTCAGGCGCTGCTGAATATGAAAGATCCCGAACTGCTGGCGAGTTTTCCGCGCCAGTCCTTTGTGCCGGCAGTCAATCAGGACTATTTACCCATTGAAGAGCTGGCCCAGAGTATCGGACTGCTCGATTGATGTTGAAATTGACTGCTGAGCGTATCGGCTATGGTGAGCAGACTGTGCTTGAACGTGTCAGTCTGTCAATTGAAGAGGGCGAGCGGATTGCCATACTCGGTCCGTCCGGGGGCGGCAAAACCAGTCTGCTGCATGCACTTTACCGGCGTTTACCTGCCGGAAAGGCTGCATTGTGTGTCCAGTCCCATGCGCTGGTCGATAATCTGAGTGTGTTTCACAACGTGTACATGGGCGCATTGGGGCGACACAACTGGCTGTATAATCTGGCAACTCTCATTTGGCCTGGCAGGCGTCACAGGTGTGAAGTGGCGCAGATTTGTACTCAGCTGGAACTGGCTGTGCCGCTGACCGGTGCAGTGACTCAGTTGTCCGGCGGCCAACGGCAGCGTCTGGCGCTGGCCCGGGCTCTGTATCAGCAGCGCCGGGTGTTATTGGCCGATGAGCCTTTTTCTGCACTGGATGCCCGGATGACCGACAGATTGCTTACCTGCATCAACCGGACATTCGACACCCAAATCATGGTCATGCATGACGCCTCTCTGGCTTGCCGGGCATTCGATCGGGTTGTGGGGATTGCCCGGGGGCAAATCGAGTTTGATCTGCCGGCGGCGCAGGTGACCCCATCCATGCTGACTGCGCTGTATCAACAGGACGCGGTTGCCGCCATCCCCGAATCTGCCGGCTGATACTGTCAATGCCACAGAAACCTTCCTCTCCTGCTGCGCCGCACTGGCATCCCGGTCCTTGGCAGTGGCGTACTGCACTGCTCTATAGCCTGTTTGCCATCGCCTGGTACCTTGCGGATATTGCTGTGCTTACCATCGATCCCTGGCACGAGCTGCAATTGATCGCTCAGGGAATTTTGCGGCCCGGACTTGGGCAAATGGAATTTCTGCTGCGCACAGTCTGGCAAACGGTTGCCTTTGCCCTGCTGGGGGTTGCGCTGGCGCTGCCTGCTGGACTGATGCTGGCGCTGGGGTATCAGCATAAGGGGATCGCACTTGGCTGCGCTTTGGTGCGGGGTGTCCATGAGCTATTCTGGGCATTGCTGCTGATGCAGATTTTCGGACTTGCGCCGCTGACCGGCATACTGGCGATTGCGCTGCCATTTGCGGCCACGTTTGCCCGGGTGTTTTATGACATGCTCAGACTCGCGCCGGCGCCGCTGGAACACAGCTTGCCCGGAGACTGGCTCAGCCGGTTTGTGTATGGCCGTATGGCCAAAGTGTGGCCATTGATGGCCAGTTATATTCGTTACCGTTTTGAATGTGCGCTCAGAAGCAGTGCCGTGCTGGGGTTTATCGGGCTGCCGACCCTGGGGTTTTACCTTGAGTCTGCTTATTCTCAGGGACAATATGCACTGGGCGGCGCACTGCTGTTACTGTTTATCCTGTTGATTGGCACGCTGAAGTATTGGGCAAGGCGGACGTTATTGCCATTTTACCTGCTGGCGGCATGGTATTGGCTGCCAGCCGCACCGGCACTGGACAGTCTCACACTGTTGCAGCAGTTTTTGCACGACTTGCTGCCACCACTGCAGCTGGACTCCCGACCGGGAAATACCAACGTGATGACATTGATGCAGGGGGTATCTGACTGGTTTGCACCACTATTTTACGGGCAAATCCTGCCCGGAGTGGCTGCCACCCTGTTGCTGGCGCTGGCCGCCCTTGGCCTGACCCATCTGCTGACGCTGCTCTGCCTGCCTCTGGCAAGCCGGCGTTTTTGGCCCGGATGGCTGAGTGGACAACTGGCTTCACTGGCGCTGCGTTCGACTCCGGAATATCTGCTGGCATTTGTGTTTGTGTTGCTGGTAGGGCCATCCATGTTGCCCGGTATTCTGGCATTGGCGCTGCACAATGCCGCACTGCTGGTCTTTCTGCTGGCAAGGCAGGCGGATGAGCTGCCGGCCCAGAGTGTCCCCCTGAACAGTTTTGATGACTGGCATTTCAGAGTACTGCCGGTGCTTTACCCCAATGCCATGGCATTGCTGCTGTATCGCTTCGAGGTGATCCTGCGGGAAAGTGCCATTCTGGGGATGATAGGGGTGATGACGCTGGGATTTTACGTGGACAGTGCTTTTGCCGAGTTACGTCTGGCCAATGCGGCGATGTTGCTGTTATTTACCGCCTTGCTGAATATGCTGGTAGACGCCTTGAGTCAGCGACTGCAGGCCCGGGCTGTGCGCCCCATGGCCTGCTGACTCCGCGTCCGCCCCGGATTTGCGTGGCGCAGGGAGTTGCTGACACTGTGAGATTATGGATTGTTGCCTGACTTGTTGAGGGCATCGCGGATCGCCTGTTTGTCCTCTTCGGTCAGCTCACTGTGTTCAATCATGCCGACGATACGGCGGGTCATTGCGGGTCTGGCGTCATCGCGAACGACGATCAGCCTGTCTGCACCTTCTTCACTGATCTCTATGTTGAATCCCTCCAGTCCGGGCAGGAATAAATCCACTTGATCCGCCATTTTCAGCGCATGCAGCTCCATCTCCCGGCTGCGCTGCTCCAGTTGCCTGGCATGTTGCTCCATCTCCTGCAGAAACTGCTCATGTTGCTGCTCAAACACCCGGGCACGCTCTTCCATTGCAGCGTCCATTGCAGGAGGAGGCTCCACGTCGAACAGCAGCGCGTTGTTTTGCATGCTCTGCAGCAATTTAATGATTTTGCTGCGCTTATCCTCCGGCAATGAGGCCAGCCGGTTTGCCAGCACGTCGGGATCTTTCAGTTCATCACTGGTGAAAGACTCCGTCAGTTCAACACCTTGCTGAAAGACTTTCAGGGTAGTGGTCCCAAAAGCTTGTTCATCGCCCTTGATATGGATGGTTTGCACATCGACGGCACCTGCCGGGGCAATCATCGGTCCGCCGGACAGGCTGATACCCAGCAGCAGTGGAATGAAGGTTTTCATACAATTTCCTTGTTGTTGATGTTCGGACCCTATGTGCTCAGCCAGAATCGTGCCATCAGGCTAACTGTATGAATATTATGCTGATGGGATTTACTCATAGGGGCGTATGCCGCTAACAGTGCCGATTTGCGCAGCTGCGCTTCCCCATATCAGGAAATCTGCCTTGACAGGAGCCGGGAATGTATCAAAGGTAAATCTGTCGTTTGCACATCGGCCGATGAAAAACCGGCAGCTGGACTGCATTGATGATGCACTCGACATGTTTGCTGCAAAATGGCGCGATTATTGATTACCTGCAGTACCTGAGCCGCAACGCGGCGTGACGAAAGGAAGAGTTATGTCCATCCGGCGTTATCTGTTTCTGCTGATAAGTGGAGTCATCCTGCTGCTCAGTACCAGTCAGCTGTTCCTTGCCTGGTTTTTTAAGGGGCAACTGCAGCAGGAGGTGCAGGCTGATTCCAGGGCGCTGTCCCGGGAGGTAGTCAGCGTAGTGTTTGGCTCACCGGCACCGCTCCCACCGTTCAATTTTCCCCAAAAATCGGAGGAGCCGTTGCCCAGCGAGCAACTTAAGCAATTGCGGGAGCTGGAGGCACTGGCTGAGCAATACGGCAGGCTGGAGGATGAATTGAGCAGCATCGATGAGCGCCTTCACCGGGTGTCTGTCACGCCAGAGGAAAGAATAGACGCTGAAGGTAACGCAGAAACCCTACCGGATGGAGAGGAGGAGCGACTTGTGATGCTGCGTCAGCGGGCTTTGCAGGCCGAAGGGCTGGTGCAGTTTCGCGAGCAGCAGTTGGCTGAGCTGCAACGTCGCTGGGCGGAGCGGGTGAGGCGTCAGACCGAGGCATATTATCGTGACAAAGCCGATGCTGTGCTGACCCGGCTGGAAAATATCCAGATGACACCTGGCCGGGTAGAACTTATTGCCACTCCCGATATGATCCATGAACTCAATTTCAGTCAGCGTCACACCAATGATTTGCTGTCCCGCTATGTGGAGTGGATGCTGCTGCTTATCTCGATTACCGGCCTTATCGCGATTTTACTGGCTTCCTGGGTGATATCCCGTTTCAGCCGTCCGCTGTCGGAGCTGGCCCGTGGTCACCGGGCGTTGGGGGAAGGACAGCTTGGCGTGCAAATCCGGGAGCAGGGCGTCAGCGAGCTGCGGCGCATGCTGTCAGGATTCAATACCATGAGTTTAAGACTGCTGGAATTCAGTCACCAAGAGCAGCAAATGGCCGGGCAACAGCATCTGGCCGAGCTTGGGCAGATAGCCAGAGGTATCGCCCACAGCCTGAGAAATCCACTGCAGACTCTGGGGTTGCTGTCCGAATCCATGTGTGCGCAGCAAAATGAGACCGCGCGGCTGCAGACCCTGGATAAAATGCGCATGAAAATTCATTTGATGGACAAGCAAATACAGTCTTTGCTGACACTGTCTGCCAATGGTTTGTGCCGCACACAAAAAGTGCCGTTGGGGGCAATTGTGCAGGACATTTTGCTTGAGCTGTCAGTCACCGGAACCCGGGTTGATGCCGACCTTCAGATTGCCCCGGGCACCTTTGTCACCGGCGCTGAGTCGGAGATCCGCAGCATATTGCACGCGGTACTGGTTAATGCCGGTGAAGCCAGCAGGCAGACGCTGGCGAGGATCCTCATCGACGGCGGTCAGAGCGGAGAGGAGGTTCATATTCATATTACCGACTGGGGCTGTGGATTGACGCCTGAGCAACAGCAACATCTGGGGCAGCCCCATTACACCACCAAAGCCGAAGGGACGGGCATGGGACTTTATATCGCCGGCAGACTGCTTGAAGCCCACTATGGCGGCAAGCTGATGTTTGACGATAATCCCGAAGGTGGCACCGTGGTTACCGTGATATTCAGGGAGGACGCATAATGGGTGAAACACTGCATATTCTGGTGGTGGAGGACGAACCACAACAGCGGCAGCTGATAAGTGCCATGCTGCAGGAGGCAGGGTACCGGACTTCTGACTGCGGCAGTGTTGAGGAAGCCATTTTGCTGATCAAGGCGGACAAACCTGATCTGGTGTTTTCAGACTGGAAACTGGGCCAGTTATCCGGGATGGATTTGCTCAGTTATGTGCGCCGGGAGCAGGGAGAAACCGGGTTTATCATCGCGACAGCTTACGGCACCATCAGTCATGCGGTCGAGGCTATCCGGGCCGGTGCGGATGATTATCTGGCGAAGCCGTTTCAGCGTCAGGCCCTGTTGCTGGCTATCGATAAAGTCGCCCGGACCCAGGAGCTGAAAAGACAGAATAAAGCGCTTTCCAGCGCCCTCAGTCAACAGCAGGAACTGGTGGGTTTGGTGGGTAAAGCTCCCTGCATGCAGAAGGTGTATGAACGGATCCGGCGGATCAGTGCTACCGATGTTACCGTACTGATTGGCGGTGAGAGTGGTACCGGCAAGGAGTTGGCTGCCCGGGCATTGCATCAGCTATCGGATCGCAGCGCCAGACCCTTTGTCGCCATCAACTGTGGTGCGATTCCGGAATCTCTGGCCGAAGCTGAGCTGTTTGGGGCTGAGAAGGGGGCTTTTACCGGCGCAACCAGCCAGAAAATCGGTAAACTGGAAATGGCGGATGGGGGCACTTTGTTTCTAGATGAGGTGGCAGAACTCCCCTTGTTGCAGCAAACCAAATTGTTGCGCTTCCTGCAGGAAGGGATTATCAGTCGACTCGGTCAGCAGGGCGAGCTGTCGCTGGATGTTCGGGTTATTGCCGCGACCCACAGGGATTTGAGTGCAGAGGTCAGTGCCGGTCGCTTCCGTGAAGACCTGTTTTACCGGCTCAACGTGGTGCCTTTGCATATGCCGGCCCTGCGCCAGCGGCAAGAGGATATTGGCCGGCTGATTGAGTATTTTCTCAAACTGCACGCCAGAGCCTACTCCCTGCCGGTCCCGGTATTGGATAAAGTCGCCATGAAACAGTTGCTGGATTTTCACTGGCCGGGCAATGTCAGAGAGTTATCCAACCGCATTGAACGCTTTGTGCTGCTGGGCGATGAGCAGGAGTTATTGCAGGAGCTGAAACAGGCCTCATCGGCAGCAGTCAGTGGCAATGCTTGTTGCCTGCCTGATTCCGGAGTCAACTGGGATGAGTTTGAAAAACAGTGCTTGCAACAGGCGATGCTCAGACATGATAACAACCGGACCCGGGCGGCTAGATGGCTGGGGATGAGTTACAAAGCTTTTTTATATCGACTGGAGAAACATGCATTGGTGTGAATCTGTGACCGCGCCTGTTGAATGGGCGCAGTCACAGGCGGGATTCAGCGGCTGAGTTTGCGTAAACGGGCTATGCCCTCCACCCACCAGGCCGCGGCGAACGTAAACAGCGCCACTGCCGACATGATGGCGGCCAGTCTTAACCAGGGGGCATCCATGGCGATACGCATCTGTACATAATCGTAGCCGCTGACACCCCACACTCCCACGGCGCCGATGACCAATGCCAGTTGCATAACCCGATAGACCGCCAGGTTGGAAAACAGCAGCAGGGCTGGCATCAGTGCTGCCGCCACGCACAGCCAGATATCATCAAAACGCAGGAAATGAGCACCGATAAGCCAGAACGCCAAAGCAACCAGAATACTTCGCCACCACATGAAACAACCTCCATGAATATTTGGTTGCAGGGTAGCAAATACTAAAGATGCTTTTGGATTGCCAGTTCACATATCTGCGATTTACTTAATAAGCAACCAGCAAATTAGCCAGAATTGTGATGGCCACCACCACGAATAATAGCCCGGAAAGATTGTTGATAAAGCAGGTTTTTGCCTGAAGCCAGGGTCTTAATCCGCGGCTGGTGAGGCCCACTGCCAGCAGGCTGAACCACAGCAGACTGAGACTGAACATCAGGATACAGATCAGAAGCTTATCCATAAATCCTGCGTCAGCACTGACGAGGGTAGAGAACAGCGTCAGGAAAAACACTAGGGCTTTGGGATTGAGCAGATTGGTGTACAGTCCCTGCATAAAGCTGTTTCCTGTGGGTAATTCAGTCGCCGGAAGCTGCGTGTCACAGGTCCGGGCCCGACGCCAGCCGCTTCTGAGCATTTGCAGTCCCATCCAGCCCAGATAGCTTGCCCCCAGAATTTTTACCAGTGTAAACAGGGGGGGACTGCTTTGGATCAGCAAACTGATCCCACTGAGACTGGCCAGCGTGTGGATCAGGATAGCGACACTGATACCCAGTGCCGTTGCCAGTGCGGCGCTGCGCTGGGCGGTGGCCTTGTTGAGCATCAGTGCAAAGTCGGGACCCGGGCTCATCAGTGCCAGCCAATGAATCCCGGCAAGGGTAATAAACAACTGAGTTTCCATAGTATTTCTTATCCACACATCGCTTTTCGGTATGCCGAAGGCGACACGGTAAAGGCCTGTTTAAAGGCTTTGTTCAAATGTGCCTCATCATAAAAGCCCAGCGAGCAGGCCAGATCGCACAGACGTTCATTCCTGTGGAGGCGTTTTTTGGCATGTTCCAGTCTGAGGCGTTGCAGATAGGCAAACGGCGTGATCCCCAGTGTCTGTTTAAATTGCCTCAGCAGCTGATATTTCCCCAGCCCGGCAATGTCCGCGAGGGTTTGCAGTTGATAGTCATCCCCCGGATGCGCGTGAAGCCTGTCGATGACCCGGCTCAGTGCCGGTGACGATAACGAATAATCCCTGGGCTCTGCCCGGTTTTCGCCGCAACTGCGCATCATATCAGCCATCAGACTGATAAGCGCCGATTCCAGTGCCAGTGTCGGCATGCGCGGATCGCTCAGTTGCTGATGCAACGTCACAAACCTGTGGTAGAGCTGTGGGTCTGTGTGTTGTCCACAACGGAAAAACCACTCACCGGAGCCATGCTCACGGGCAATCAGGGTCATCCAGTCAACCGGCAAGGACAGTACTTTGGTCACATAGTCGCCGGCATCAGCACTTTCTCCGGTGTGCACCATATCCGGATTCATGGTGGCCAGTTTGCCGGGATGTAACAGCAGGTTTTCCCCGCTGTGCCGGTAACGCTGGGCGCCATGGGTGACTACCCCGATATGAAAATCCAGATGGACATGGGGCGCGAAACTGAATTGCCTGAAATGGCCTTGGCTTATTTCCACCCCGGGCAATTGCCCGGGCCGCAAATAGGTCATCTTTTCCTGCATGGGCTGCACTCTGGTTAACATTTCACTGGATTCTAATCTTCAGCCGCCGTCAAAAACCAGTAAATGATTGCACCATCGGCAATTATCGCTTCGTTAAAATCTGCGCCGGAGATTTGAGCATAATGGAATTGCTCCCCGGCAATCGTCAGTAAAGGCTTAAGTTTCTGAGACAGTTAACTCATAATAGTCGCAGCGAATATTTGCGTTAATCAGTTTGGAGCGTTGCCTGTGAAAGGACATATTCTTAGTGAAATGAAAGTACAGCCCAGTATCGACCCTCAGCTGGAGGTGCAACGCCGGGTGAGTTTTATCAAGAGTAAATTACATCAGGCCAACAGCAGGACGCTGGTGCTGGGGATCAGCGGCGGGGTGGACTCTTCAGTCACTGGTAAATTATGTCAACTGGCGGTGGATGAAATGAACCGGGAGCAGCAAAGTGATGACTATCGGTTTATCGCGGTGCGTCTGCCTTATGATGTACAACAGGATGAGGATGAGGCGCAAATGGCCTGTCGTTTCATTCAGCCAAGCCGCCAGGTTACCGTGAATATCCATGCCGGTGTGGATGGCGTGCACTATGAAACCCTCAATGCCCTGAGTGATGCAGGCATAGATGTGCCCCCTAAAGTCAATGTCGATTTCGTCAAAGGCAATGTTAAAGCCCGCATGCGGATGATTGCTCAGTATGAAATCGGTGGATTAACCGGCGGACTGGTGGTTGGCACAGATCACAGTGCCGAGAATATTACGGGTTTTTATACCAAGTGGGGCGATGGCGCCTGCGATCTGGCGCCGTTATTTGGCCTGAATAAACGCCAGGTGCGTCAATTGGCGGCATATTTGGGGGCTCCTGAAGTCCTTATCCACAAAGCGCCGACGGCTGATCTGGAGGAGGACAAGCCGTTGCTGGAAGATGAAGTGGCGTTGGGGCTGACCTATGATGAGATAGATGATTTCCTGGAGGGTAAACCTGTACCTGTTGAAGTGGAAAAACGCCTCATCAGTATTTACCTGGCTACCCAGCATAAACGTCAGGCTATTCCGACTATCTACGATTGATTTCATGCTGCGGCCGGTCTATCGCTGGCCGGTAAGCGTTGTCGCCATTCGTTTGGATGGCGTCAAATATCTTCGATAATACTGCAGATGACCCGATCGCGACCGGCACTCTTGGCGCGGTACAGGTTATCGTCTGCCCGTTTTATCCAGCTGTCGATTTTGCCTGAAAATGCAGCGTTGGCGATAACCGCACCCACACTGGTCTTGAGTGTGAACTGACGGCCATCGTCCGGATTGGTGATCAGCGTGCTGCGAAGTTTGCTGGCAAACTCTTTGAGGTGGGATTCCACCTTCAGCGGGTTGCACATCGGCAGAATAAGCAAAAACTCTTCCCCGCCATAGCGGGAGACAATATCGGTTTCCCGTACAAAATGCTGACACAACAGGTTGGCAACGGCTTTGAGGCTGGCATCTCCTCCCAGATGACCATACTCGTCGTTGATTTGTTTGAAGTGATCCAAATCCAGTAGTACCACTGCCAGCGCCTGCTCACCGCGCTGACACAGCATCTGTGCCTGTTTGAACTGACTCTCGGCAAATCGCCGGTTGTAAATCCCGGTCAAGGCATCGCGCTCGGCCAGTGTCTGCAGCTCTGAGTTGGCCCGCTCCAGCTCAAAGGTACGCAGCGCGACCTGCTCCTCGAGTTGCAGCTGCTGTTTTATCAGCTCCTGCTGTGAGGATTTCAACTGCTCATAGAGCTGGTGCACTTCCGTGGTGATTTCTTCGTCATTCCATCTGGGGCGCGGTTTATCATCTGACTGCCGGAACTGCTGGGCAATAAGCTCCAGCGGGCGGGTAAGGGATTTTGCCAGCAGCGAAGACAGTATCAGGGTGATCAGCAAAGACGCTCCCAGCAATGCCACTGAGGTGAGATACTGACGCTGTGCCATGCTCAGCATAGGGTCAAATGGCTTGAGCAGATACAGCTGCCACTGGTTGTTGAGTTCTTTGCGGGTGTACAGAAATTCAGGTACCTGACTACTGGTTTGTTTGAGGTTCATCATCGGCATGGACATGCGATAGAAGTTACCGCTGGGGCTGAACAGAAACGTCGACAATGGCGTCAGTGCCAGGGTATCTGAGGCATAAATGACATTGCCTCTGGCATCGGTCAGCACCATGCTCAAATCTTCCCGCTGCATAGCGGGTAACTCGAGTTGCGAAAAGCCCGTCAGATCCAGAGAGCCTTCTACAATGGCCTGAGGGCGCTGATAGTTTTCCTGCAGATACACAGGAGAGCTCATGGCAACGATGACGTCATTGCCAAACCCCCTGCCAAGAAACACATCAGAAATGAAGTCATTCTGGTTGTACAGGGCTTCGCGAAAATAATCCCGATCGGCGACATTCAGGCTCGCTGCGGGTTTATCCTTGAGCATGGAGGCCGGGCTGGCATGCAGAATGTTGCCTTTGTGGTCGGCAATCAGCATGGTCAGAAAGTTGGGATAAGTCTGGTTCAGACGGGTCAGCATAAACTGCCAGTGGTCTTTATCTGTGTTGGAGAGGCTTAACCAGCGGGCAGCGTTGCTGATTGCCTGCTGGTGGGTTTTCAGATAACGTTCCACCGAATTGGCCAGCGAGCCCAGCGAGTCCTGCAGGTTGTTCTGCACTATCTGCTGCTGATTGCTCAGGTAAGTATGGTTGTAGAGCAGTGAAGATATCAGCATGGCTGCAGTGATAAGCAGGGCAAACACATAGTTCAGCTGTTGTTTGAAGCTGCGTCTGAGATGCCCCTGACGCAAACTTAACCTGAACAGTGCAGGGATAAGCAATACCACCAGGCAGCCGAGACTGGCATACAGCATGCCGTTGATGGCCTGTTTAATGACGATAAAAAAGATGTGGTCTTCTGTCAGGCCGGTATACAAAGACGCATACAGCATGAATATCGCCGGGCTGACCATCAACCAAAACACTATTGCGGCATAGAACACATAAAATCCCCTGCGCTTGGCATAACCAAGCCAGAGGGCTTCGAGCATGAAAATAATGAAGGGATACAGGGAATCCCAGCTCATATAGAGCCCGGCTGCGCACCAGAAGGCTGTCAGCAGGGCATAGTAAGGGCCGGCGACCGCAGCAACAATCACCAGACAAACATTACCAATGACCAGTTCTACGTTGGCAAACAGGGGAATGGGGTAGAGGTTGAGTACATATCCCAGCAGCCCAAGCAGCAGCGCCAACTGCAACAGCGGTGGATTAAATTTAGTATTCTGCAATCAACGACCTTTTTTATGTGGACAGAAGCCCGCAGGCCCGTGTCACCGTTCTAATTTCTGGTTGCATGTTGTTTCGAAGATGTTAACCCGTGGCTGGGCGGCGCTCAAGTGCGAAGCCGGTGAAAAGTCACTGATGACTTGTTCGCATGCCCGCTATCACCGCACCGGGTATCGCTATCATGACAGATATCAGGTTGATCTGTTTGAGGTTGAGTCATCGCATATAGACGGGATGGAATATCAGTGTCTCCTGGCTGGCAAAGCAATGGAGTCAGCATCAGCCGCCCGCGCCGACGAATAGCGGGCAGGCATTATCCGCCAGGTTTGCATAGAATTGACTTATGATACCTGCATCAGGCCGACGCAATGTATTTTGAACTTGTTTATATGTCCCGCGCACAAAGTCCGCTGCTGCCCCGGGATCTTAACGCTTTGCTGGAGCAGGCCAGAGTAGGCAATGCAAGTCTTGGGATCTCCGGAGTATTGCTGTATCAATCCGGGTCATTTGTGCAACTGCTCGAGGGAGAAGAGCCCGCGGTGCGGGAACTGTTTAACAAAATCAAGCGCGATCCCCGCCATTCCAGAGTGACTCAACTGTATGCCGGGTATCTGCTGGAGCGACATTTTGCCGATTGGAGCATGGGATTTGTCGATACAGACAGGCTTGATGGTGAGTCGGCAGTGGGCCTGTCCAACATACTGTCATCGGACTTCGACGACAGTGAATTGCAGGCCCTGAAGGCGGCATCCGTGGATATTCTGCTGTATTTCAAACATCAGTTCTGAGCTGTCCTTTGGCTATCAGTTTTGTACTATCGCGGCCAGCGCCTGAGAAAGCTGCGGATAGCGGAAGTTGAAGCCGGCTTCAATGGCCCGTGTTGGCAGCACATATTGTCCCTGGGTCAACAACATAGCCTGTTCCCCCAGTAACACGCTTAACATCCAGGCCGGGGCGGGCAGCACGGCAGGCCGGTGTAATGCCTTGCCCAGCGTGATTGCAAACTCACGGTTGCTGACGGGGTTGGGCGCTACCGCGTTGTAAATGCCTTTGGCGGTCGGGCTGTTCAGCATGAACTCCAGCAACGACAGCAAATCATCCAGATGGATCCAGCTCATGCCCTGTTGCCCATGCCCAATGGGTCCGCCCAGACCAAGTTTGAAGGCTGGCAGCATTTTGGCGAGCGCGCCCCCTTGCTTACCCAGTACGATACCAATCCGTGCGATGCACACCCGAGTATGTTCACTGGCTGCACCAAGCGCCAGCGACTCCCATCTGGCGCAGATGGCATGGGCGAAGTCCGCTTTGGGCGTTGATGATTCAGTCAGGGATTCAGTATTCCAGGTGCCATAAAATCCTACGGCAGAGGCGCTGATAAATACCTGTGGCGGAGTTTCTGACCGGCGAATAAGTGCCGCCAGTGTTTCGGTGATATCCCAGCGGCTGTGACATAGCCGCTGCTTTTGCTGCGGGTTCCAGCGCTTGCCTATAATGGGTTCACCGGCAAGATTAATGATGGCATCAGTATCATTCAGGGTTGAAAGGGAATCGAGGTTATCGATGAAGCGGCAGTTGGGGTCAGGCAGTAACCTGGCCGCTTTAAGGGGATCCCGGGTCAGGAGTAATAAGTTGTGCTGCCCGGCCAGTCTGGATACCAGTGCCTGACCGATAAAGCCGGTTGCGCCGGTAATCAGTATATTCATGACAGAGTCACTCCTTTTATTCTGTACAATACCCTCAAGGCTGACGGCAGGATCAATTGTATCTGGCTAATTAATTGATTTATTGGCAGTGTATTCAGTATTGCCGGTATCGGCCAGTATCCAATGTAAAACAGGAAAGAGGTGACAAATGAAACGCTTGGAAGGCGTATCGCTGGCGTACCGGGGCTTTGCCGTGATGGCATTTCTGGTGATTATTCTGGCGGGGATCAAAGCGGCAAGTACCATAGTGGTTCCTTTTGTCCTGTCGGCCTTTATTGCGGTGATCTGCAACCCGGTGATTCAATGGCTGGTGCGCCACCGTATTCCCAAAGTCGTGGCCGTGTCGCTGCTGATGTTGTTTATCGTGTTGATGGGATTGTGGCTGGCGTCGGTGGTGGGCAGCAGCGTCAACGACTTTACCCGTCAGTTACCCCATTATCAGACTCAGCTGATTGACCAGTTCGCCTGGATACTGGATAAGCTGAAAGAGTTTAATATTCAGATTTCCAAGGAAAAAGTTCTGGCGTTATTCGACCCAGGTGTCGCCTTGTCGATGACCACCAATATGCTTTCCGGCGTGGGCAATGTGATGGCCAACTTGTTTCTGATCATTCTGACTATTGTATTTATGTTGTTTGAAGCCTCGGAAATGCCCAAAAAGCTGCATTTTGCGCTGGATGATCCGGACATGCGCCTCAAACAAATTGATAAGGTGTTGCAGTCCATCAACCAGTACATGGTGATTAAAACCCTGGTGAGTCTGGCGACCGGGGTGATTGTAGGTCTGGGATTGTGGATTGTCGGCGTTGATTATGCCTTGCTGTGGGCGGTGATTGCCTTCCTGTTTAATTATATCCCCAATATTGGTTCAATCATTGCGGCGGTGCCGGCAGTATTGCTGGCGTTTTTACAGCTTGGCCCGGCGTCAGCCGGCGTGGTCGCCGGTCTTTATCTGGCGGTAAATACCGTTATGGGCAATATTGTCGAGCCAAAATTCATGGGGCGTGGGCTGGGACTGTCGACGCTGGTGGTATTTTTGTCATTGATTTTCTGGGGATGGCTGCTGGGCAGCGTCGGTATGCTGCTGTCTGTGCCTTTAACCATGATCGTTAAAATTGCGCTGGAGTCGAGCAACAGTGGTCAGTGGCTGGCCGTCATGCTGTCTGATCGGGTTGACGAATTACCTTCACGTACCGGATTGCCTCCTCAACCCTAGTCTGCATGTCCGCTGACTGGGCGGATGTGGTATCCTGCGCGTCATTGCCGGCCATGGTTTCCATGGCCTTTTTTATGGTTGAATTATATGCAAGCGTTTATTGAATATCTGGACAGCATTTCACTGCCCGCAGATTCCGGCAGATTGTTTCATGGGCGGGGCGGGCGTTTTGGAGGCTCTGAGCATCTTTGTCTTGACTGGTTCGCCCCGGTATTGCTGTTGACCAGCTTTCGGGAGTTACCTGAGCAGGAGTTGGCAAGTCTGCAGCAAAGCCTGACTGCATTTTGGACTCGGGTAGCGGCCGCTCAGCCCTTTAATCTGGTATACCAGTATCGTGCCGGTGGACAAACCCAAACCCGTTTGCTGGCCGGTGAAGTTCCCGAGCGTCATGTTGTGACCGAAAATGGCTGCCAATATCTGGTGCATCTGCTCAGAGGTCAGAATCATGGGCTGTTTCTGGATATGCGCGAAGGGCGGCATTGGGTCAAGCAGCACAGCCAGGGAAAGCGGGTACTGAATCTGTTTGCCTATACCTGTGGTTTTTCTGTTGCGGCGATGGCAGGAGGGGCGCAAGCCGTGATCAACATCGATATGGCCAAAGGCGCATTGTCTGTAGGTAAGCAAAATCACCAGCTCAATGGATTTGATAAGGGGGTGAGCTTTCTGGGACACGATATTTTCAGCTCCTGGGGTAAGCTGCGTAAACTCGGCGCTTACGATCTCATCATCGCTGACCCGCCAAGCAATCAAAAGGGCAGTTTCGTGGCCACCAAGGACTATGTGCGTTTACTGCGCAAACTGCCTGAATTACTGACTTCGGAAGGTGAACTGCTGCTGTGTCTCAATGCCCCTGAGCTCTCTACTCAGTTTCTGCAGGAGCAGGTGACCAATGCGGCTCCTGAGCTTGAATATTTGCAGCGCTTGGCCAATCCCCCGGTATTTGCGGATATTGATGAGGAGCGCTCGCTCAAGGTTCTGAGATATCGCAAGCCAGCGACAGAGTAAAATCTGTCTTGTAAAGTTGAAAGACTTTCATGATTTTGTTTGGGTGCGTAAGTAACATCAATTGGTTACGACTTATTTTTGATTGTTTGTATACCAAAACTGAAAGTTTTCTGTAATTCGTTGGGGTGCAGTGATAGACTGTTTTGCGCTGATAGATATTGGTGTGAATTAACAGGGCAAAGTGCCAGCAAACAATAGGTGCGCCTCTGTTCCCGACGAAGTATGGAGTTGTGATGGAAATTCAAGAGTATGAAAACGCCTATTACCAGGTGCAGGATGAAGTGATCGAGTCTTTGCCGCTGGAAATGGACGAAGAAGCATTTCTGGATTAAATCCTGATGACCCAGGCTCACTGAGCCAGCTGGATCTGTGTGGACCCAACAGAACAAGCAAAAAAACAGCAGCCTTGGAGCTGCTGTTTTTTATTGGCCGAGATACTTGATTCGTATAGAGATCAGCGCATTTTTTCCGGCACAATTTCAGTGATCACCCAAATCCCCTTACGTTTTTCCAGCCTCAGGGTGCGGTCATCTTTCCATTTCTGACCATTTCTCAGTCCAGTGAGCTTGGCCACCACAGTGGTAGTGTCACTGAACTTGCGGAAAAAATCCAGATCGACTTCAAGGATCTCAATTGACACATTGGTCATGGGAAGATTGAGCATATGGCGCTGAACCGATGAAGCGATACGATAGTGTTGCAGCAGCTCAGCAATCGACGGGTCAACATATTGCTCGGCTTTACTGACGTCGCGCTCTACATAGATAGCCTCAAAAAAGCCTCTGGTGGTAAGTTCCGGGGTACTGGGAGGCCCCTGAATATCATCAGAGCAACCGGAGGTGAGCAGGGCCGCGAGCAAAGTGCTCAAAATCAGAATAATACGCATAATTTTCCATGAGTTATAAATTCATCCCGTGTCCCAAGTATTACGAGTCACAGATGATTGATCAAGTCACCTGCCAGAACCCGTTGTGCGGGAGATCGCATATTGATCATTAGCACTTGACAAAACACAGCAGTAACAGGATTCTGAAAGGCCATCCCCTTGATTGTTATCCACAAAATCTGTGGACAACTATGTTGACGACTCTACTGGAGTCTATAAACATATTGAAAATAAAGAGATTTTTTATCTGTTTATTTTTGCTTCACTTCGTTTTTTTTACTCCTAAGATGCTTTTTTGAGCGGGATCAAAATGTTTGATCTGATCGAAAAATGTCCTCCAATATCAATCTGATGCTCTGAACCTACAGTATCGCCCTGGCCGTTGGATGGCTTGCATGAATCTGACCGAGTACAACGTTATAAATTGGTGACAAGGCAGTGCATATGCCTTTTCAACTCGTTGTTCGGGAGTCTGGCCATAGGATTCTGCTGCACATTGTTTGGTCACAGAACCACAATGTCGCTACCATCTGGCTTGTACTTGAATGCAGAGATGGCTCTGATGAGATCAAACTTCTATCCGGATTGGTATTTATGTGTGAGCGTGTCAAGCATCCTGCTCCAGTGTTGCATTGCTCTTAAAGGGAGCCATCCTTCGTCAAGCAATGTGTCTTGAGTCAGAATCCCTGACACGCTTTGAATTGATCAAACTATTAATGAAGTCGGTATGGCACCGGACCTTCTCGGGCGGGATTCAGCTGGTATAAAAAAACCGGTCACAGGGACCGGTTTTTAACATTAGCCAACAGCTTAGTTCTGAGTAGCCTGAATGGCTGTCAGTGCGATGGTGTAGACGATATCGTCAACCAGTGCGCCGCGTGACAGGTCGTTCACAGGCTTACGCATACCCTGCAGCATAGGACCAATAGAGATCAGATCGGCAGAGCGCTGAACTGCTTTGTAGGTGGTGTTACCGGTGTTCAGATCAGGGAACACGAATACGGTAGCCTGACCGGCAACCGGGCTGCCAGGAGCCTTGGAGCGGGCAACGTTTGGCATCACTGCTGCGTCGTACTGCAGTGGGCCATCGATAGCCAGATCCGGGCGCTTCTCTTTGGCGATACGGGTCGCTTCACGCACCTTATCTACGTCGCTGCCCTGACCTGAGTTACCGGTTGAGTAACTGATCATGGCCACGCGAGGCTCAATACCGAAGGCCGCTGCAGATTCTGCAGACTGAATGGCGATATCAGCCAGCTGCTCAGCAGTTGGGTCTGGGTTGATGGCGCAGTCACCATAAACCAGTACCTGATCCGGCATCAGCATGAAGAAGATAGAAGACACCAGGCTGGAGCCAGGCGCCGTCTTGATCAGCTGCAGTGGTGGACGAATGGTGTTGGCAGTGGTGTTCACCGCACCGGACACGATACCGTCAACTTCGTTCTGGGCCAGCATCATGGTACCCAGTACCATGTTGTCTTCCAGCTGCTCGCGGGCTACCACTTCGGTCATGCCTTTGTTGCGACGCAGTTCAACAAGTGGCGCGACATAACGCTCACGCACCAGCTCAGGGTCAACCAGCTCAATGCCATCGCCCAGAGTGACGTTCTGCTGCTCGGCGATACGACGGATTTCATCCGGGTTACCCAGCAGTACACAGCGGGCAATGCCACGGTCAGCACAGATAGCGGCGGCCTTGATGGTGCGGGGCTCGTCACCTTCAGGCAGTACGATGGTCTTCTTGGCTGCGCGGGCCAGTTCGGTCAGCTTGTAGCGGAAGGCTGGTGGCGACAGACGGTGCTCGCGAGGCGAGTTCTGAGTCACGCTTTCTATCCAGCTCTGATCAATATGACCGGCTACATAGTCCTGTACCAGCTCGATGCGCACGGCATCGTCAACCGGAACTTCGTGGTCGAAACGCTGAATGTTCAGCGAGGTTTGCCAGGTGTTGGTGTCGATCAGGAACACAGGCAGACCGGTTTCGAAGGCTTGCTCACACAGTGCCATGACTTCTGGCTCTGGTTCGTAAGAGCCGGTCAGCAGCAGGGCGCCAATCTTCATGCCGTTCATGGCTGCCAGACAGGCAGACACGATCACATCAGAGCGATCACCTGAGGTAACCAGCAATGAATCAGGCTTGAAGTGAGAGATCATGTTCGGAATGCTGCGGGCGCAGAAAGTCACGTTACGCAGACGACGGGTGTTCATCTCACCGGCATTAACGATACGGGCACGCAGGTGCTTGGCCAGATCAGATGCACGAGGAGAGATCATCTCCAGGTTGTATGGCACGCTGCCCAGAATACGCAGCGGGCTTTGACCTGGCAGCTGGAACATGGAAGCGGAATCCAGACGGGCTGGCGCTTCACGATCGAACATATCAGTCAGATCAGGACGGGTGCGGCCTTCGTCGTCAACCGGTGCGCCAATCTTGTTGATGATGGCACCGATCAGACGCTTGTTCTCGCTGCCACCCCAGGAGTTGTAAGCGATTTCCAGACGGTTCATCAGCGCAGTCGGAGAATCATTGCCGGGTGTGGCAACGAAAATCACGTCGGCGTCCAGCGCTTTGGCGATGGCATAGTTTACGTCATCGGCAAAAGGATGGCTGCGGGTCTGTACCAGCGCTTCAACAATCAGGGTCTCGGTATTGTCAGCACACTCAGAGGCGCGGGCAATAATCTGCTCCATCAGCACATCTTCCTGCTCAGCGCGGATCAGTGCTTCAGCGTGATCCATCTGCAGAGGTTCCAGTGGATTAACAGTAGGAGATTTGCTCAGGATAGTGGTGGAGCGCTCAGGACCTGTGTCGTGTGGACGCAGTTGGCTGATAGGCTTGAAGAATTGGACTTTTACGCCGTGACGTTCCAGCGCGCGTACCATCCCCAGACTGACTGACGTCAGGCCAACGCCGGTACCGATAGGGACTAACATAATTTTGCGTGGCATAGAAAACCTCTTGGTTTCAATAGCGACAGCAGCCATCAGGCTGCTGTAACAATTTAGCCTGCATGAAAGGCCGCCAAAGCGGCCAGTGCAGATTACTTGCTGATCAGACGGATAGAGTCTTCAGCAATCACCCACTCTTCGTTGGTTGGGATCACCATGGCAACCGGGCTGCCATCTTTGGTGATCACGCCGCCATTACCGAAGCGGGCTGCAGCATTGCGCTCTGCGTCTACTTCAAACTTGAAGATTTCCAGCAGGTTCAATACTTTTTCGCGGATCAGATCAGAGTTTTCACCGATACCACCGGTAAAGATAACTGCGTCCAGACGACCCAGAGCTACGGTGTAAGAAGCCACATACTTGGCCAGACGGTAGCAGAAGATATCCAGTGCCAGGGTGGCACCTTTGTGACCTTCAGCATAACCTTCTTCGATGCCACGGCAATCGTTGGTCAGCTCGGAAATACCCAGCAGACCGGATTGCTTGTTCATCAGGTTGTTAACTTCATCAGCGGTGTAACCCAGCTGGTGGATCAGGTGATAAACGATGGATGGATCCATGTCACCACAACGGGTACCCATTACCAGACCTTCCAGTGGAGTCAGACCCATAGAAGTATCTACTGACTTACCACCTTTAACGGCAGTCACAGACGCACCGTTACCCAGGTGACAGGTGATCACGTTGGTGTCGTTCAGATCTTTGTTCAGCGCCTTGGCAGCTTCACGGCTGACGAACAGGTGACTGGTGCCGTGGGCACCGTAACGACGGATGCCGTGCTCGCGGTACAGCTTGTATGGCAGCGCATAGATGTATGCCTTTTCTGGCATGCTCTGATGGAATGCGGTGTCAAATACGGCAACCTGTGGCAGCTCAGGGAAAGAGGCCATGGCAGCACGGATACCGATCAGGTGAGCTGGGTTGTGCAGCGGTGCGAAGATTGCGCTTTCTTCGATACCGGCCAATACAGATTCGTCGATAACAACAGATTGGGTGTACTTCTCGCCACCGTGAACGATACGGTGACCAACGGCTTGCAGCTTGCTGGCCAGTTCAGGATGAGCGGCCAGGATTTTGTCTACGATGAACTCAACCGCTTCACGGTGAGCAGTGAAAGCACCCAGGGCAGCTTCGCTCTTCTGACCGTTTGCTTTCCATTTAATACGGGAGTCTTCCAAACCGAAGCACTCAGCCAGACCAGAGATATGGTCTTCGCCGGTGGCAGCATCCATGATTGCGAATTTCAGCGATGAACTACCGCAGTTAAGTACCAAAACCAGATTGTTGGACATGTTTAAAACCTTTCGCCATTGTGCGAGTGTTGACACTCATTAACTTGGCTTTCCGGGAGTGGAAAGCGCTGTACAAAAGCCCTGAGGGCGGTGAACTGCGGAAGTGGACATTGCGCAATGCTTGGGGACGTTCCCCGGCCTGTGCTATGTTAACGACAGCAGTTCAAATTTCTTGGTGTCTTTCTTGAGCAAACAACTTCTCAATACCATTAACCTGGGTCAACGCTATATGAAGACCTGGCCCATGGTCAGACAATTGGGATTGTATTTCCCCGAGTATCGCGTTATCCGCGCGACTCAACTGGCCTCCCGGTTGATGCCGGGACTCGCCGTTTTGGCCGCAGTAAGTCAGCTATACCTGCATGGTTGGGCGTTTTTGCCCCAGGCGCTTACCTTGGCCTTATTCTTTATCAGCCTGCCGTTGCAGGGACTGATGTGGCTGGGATGGCGTGCGAACCACCCGTTGCCGTTATCCTTGCTGGATTGGGGTAACCAACTTACTGCCAAGCTCATGGCCATGGGCGTCAGTTGTCATCCCCTGGGCGCCAAAGCCTGTTATCTGGATATGGCGCATCTGCTTAAAATCGCATTCGAACGACTGGATGCCAGCTACTGGGAAGAGCTGTAGCATCCTGTGCTCTGTCTGGATCAATAAATAGCATTGATACCCATGTCGGTAAACACGGCTTTAATCTGCTCCATGGTCTCCCGGCTTGGAGGTGACACATGGTCGAGCTGGTAGGTATCACCCAGGGTTTCCCACTTGTGTTTGCCCAGTTCGTGATAGGGAAGCAGCTCAACTTTCTCCACATTCTTCATCGGCTTGATAAAGTCAGCCAGCTTTTGCGCTGATTCGATATCGTCAGTGAAGCCACCTACTACCACATAACGGATCCAGGTTTTCTGGTTGCGCTTCGCCAGATATTCGGCAAACTGCAATGTTCTGTGATTGCTGACTTTGGTCAGGATAATGTGCTTGTCATCATTCATGTGCTTGATGTCGAGCATCACCAGATCTGTGTTGTCCAGTAATTCGTCGATTACAGGAGTGTGTTTGCGCACCATGCCATTGGTATCCAGACAAGTATGGATGCCTTCAGCCTTACAGGCCTTGAACCACTCAGCCACAAACTCGGCCTGCAGCATGGCTTCACCGCCGGAAGCGGTCACGCCACCGCCATTGGCATAAAAACCGCGGTAAGCTCTGACCTGTTTCATCAGATCTTCGACTGTGGTTTCCTTGCCATCATGGGTATCCCAGGTGTCACGGTTATGACAGTACAGGCAGCGCATCAGACAGCCCTGCATAAAGGCGATAAAACGAATACCCGGACCGTCTACGGTACCGAAGGATTCGATGGAATGAATACGGCCTTTAATCGTCATACTGGCTCCCAAGCACAAGACAACAACCTGACTGAGGTTGGAGCCTGAAAATCTGTAGAAATCCTGGATGGGTGACGGGGAAGAAATGCAGCGTCCCGGCAAAACAGTCAAACCATCCGGAGTGAATCCTGGCTGTGGTTACCGACATCTTTACCTTATTAAAGGGGATATCGATGCCACAGTATTAAACCTATTGCATTAACTCTCTGCCAGGAAAAAGCTGATGCAATGGGTCGAAAGCAGGTTGTACCGACAATGTCGGTACAACCTTGATTTCAATCAGTGATTACAGAGACTTGGTGAAAGTACGGGTAATCACGTCACGCTGCTGATCTGGAGTCAGCGAGTTAAAGCGTACTGCATAGCCAGACACACGAATGGTCAGCTGTGGGTACTTCTCTGGGTGATTTACGGCATCTTCCAGAGTTTCACGGTTCAGTACGTTAACGTTCAGGTGCTGACCACCTTCATGGTTTGCATCGTGGTGGAAGTAACCATCCATCAGTGCAGCCAGGTTGGTGCGGCGAGAACCATCGTCTTTACCCAGTGCGTTAGGCACGATAGAGAAGGTGTAAGAGATACCGTCCTGAGCGTGGGCAAACGGCAGTTTAGCCACAGAAGTCAGAGACGCTACCGCACCGTTTTCGTCACGGCCGTGCATTGGGTTGGCACCTGGAGCAAATGGCGCGCCGGCTGGACGACCATCTGGAGTGGTACCTGTCTTCTTACCATATACCACGTTAGAGGTAATGGTCAGAATGGACTGAGTTGGGATGGCATCACGGTAAGTCTTCAGTGAACGGATCTTGTTCATGAAGGTCTCAACCAGTTCACAGGCGATGTCATCAACGCGGGCATCGTTGTTACCGAACTTCGGATAGTCACCGGAGATTTCGAAGTCAACTGCGATACCATTTTCGTTACGGATAGGCTTAACCTTGCCGTACTTAATGGCCGACAGAGAGTCAGCAGCGATAGACAGACCAGCGATACCGCAAGCCATGGTACGACGTACATCACGGTCATGCAGCGCCATCAGAGCCGCTTCGTAGCTGTACTTGTCATGCATGTAGTGGATGCAGTTCAGTGCAGACACGTATTGAGTTGCCAGCCAGTCCATCAGCGGATCCAGGCGAGCCATTACGTCATCGTAATCCAGGTATTCAGTGGTGATAGGATCAGCTTTAGGGCCTACCTGAGCACCGGACTTCTCGTCAACACCGCCGTTGATTGCATACAGCATGGTCTTGGCCAGGTTGGCACGGGCACCGAAGAACTGCATTTGCTTACCAACAACCATTGGGCTCACACAACAGGCGATAGCATAGTCATCGCTGTTCATGTCAGGACGCATCAGGTCGTCGTTTTCGTACTGGATAGAGCTGGTGTCGATAGAAACCTTGGCACAGTACTCTTTAAAGCCCTGAGGCAGCTGCTCAGACCACAGTACAGTGATGTTTGGCTCTGGGCTTGGGCCCATGTTGTACAGAGTACGCAGAACACGGAAAGAGTTCTTGGAAACCAGAGTACGACCGTCCAGACCCATACCCGCGATAGACTCGGTTGCCCAGATTGGGTCGCCGGAGAACAGCTCATCGTATTCAGGGGTACGCAGGAAGCGAACCATACGCAGTTTCATGATGAAGTGGTCCATCATCTCCTGAGCCTGTTGCTCAGTGATCACGCCGTTCTTCAGGTCGCGTTCGATGTAGATGTCCAGGAAAGTCGCGGTACGACCCAGAGACATAGCCGCGCCGTTCTGGCTCTTGATCGCAGCCAGGTAACCGAAGTAGGTCCACTGGATAGCTTCGTTGGCGTTCTTGGCAGGACCAGAGATGTCATAGCCGTAGCTGGCAGCCATCTTCTTCATCTGGCCCAGAGCACGGTGCTGCTCGGCGATTTCTTCGCGCAGCTGCATGGTAGCAGACAGATCTTCACCGGCTTCGAAACGAGGCTGCAGAGAAGCGAACTGAGCTTGCTTGTCCTTCATCAGGAAGTCGATACCGTACAGGGCAACACGACGGTAGTCACCGATGATACGACCACGGCCGTATGCATCAGGCAGACCGGTCAGTACACCGGATTTACGGCAAGCCAGAATTTCTGGAGTGTAGATATCGAATACACCGGCGTTGTGAGTCTTACGCAGCTCAGAGTAGATGTACTTGATGTCAGCGTCCAGTTCACGATCGTAGGCTTTACAGGAACCTTCGATCATGCGGATACCGCCGTTAGGGATCAGCGCGCGCTTCAGCGGAGCGTCAGTCTGCAGACCTACGATGGTCTCCAGATCTTTCTCAATGTAACCGGCAGCGTGAGAAGTAATGGTGGATACTTTGTCAGTATCGAAATCCAGCGGTGCGTGAGTGCTGTTTTCGATCTTGATGCCTTCCATTACCTTGTCCCACAGTTTTACTGTGGCTTCGGTGGCGTCAGCCAGGAAAGACTCGTCGCCTTCATAAGGAGTGTAGTTAGTCTGGATAAAGTCACGTACATTGACCTCAGTTTTCCAATCGCCGGAGGTGAAACCCTCCCAGGCACTTGCAAACAGATCAGTTTTGTCAGTCATCGTACTCATACCTTCTTGTTGAGATAAAGGTGATTGACCTTGGGGGTATCCTTAACCGTGGGATTTGCGCCCCGGGTCAATATGGTGATCCTGCGTTGATACTGAGTATCGGCATGGCCGGTTCAACTCGGTGTCACACACAAAAATCGTTAAAAAATCTATTCCGCTGACAGTCAACCCTGTAACCGACATCATGTCCGGGGACTGTCGCAAATTGGTAAGACCAATTAACCGTGATTATATTAGCACAACCGCCATACTGTCGCACCTGAAACACTGTCCATAACACCTAAATTCCTTCGGTTTTGCTAAGTGAGTAGCAAAATTCTATTGTGCACCTGATGAAAAGTGTGATCTATGCCCATTTTGAGTAGATCTGGCGGGATTATTGCTCACAGGAAAAACAGAAAAATGCAGCAGAATAAGGTGTTATTTCAAGCAAGGTGATCAAAGATTCATCGCGTGGACATAAAAAAGCCCGTTACAGCGCACTGTAACGGGCTTTACCAATTTGACAGAGATATCAAAGCAGGGCAGGGATACCTTTGATCATGCCCACAGCCAGCATGGCCAGCAAACAGACCACAAATGCCAGTCCAGGGATCACGATACGATCCGCGAAGGACAGGGACTTGGGACGCTCTTTGTCGCCAATCAGACCGTTGTTATCCAGCAACATGGTCAGCGCCCAACCGAACACAGGGTTGACGACCATAGAGGCAAAGATACAAATACCGGCAGTTTGGGATGATGCAGCAGATTTCACCATTTGCATGCCCGCTTCCAGCAGAGGCAGGAACACCCCCACCAAAAGTGCGATGCTCATCACAGGTGCCCATACCGCAATATCCATCGGATATCCCACTGTTGCAACGATGATACACAGAATACCCAGCAGAATGCCGCCGGCAGGGATCGGGCGTTTGGCAATAGCCGCCGGGATCATATAAGTGCCCCAGCTGGAGGTCACGTTACCGCCACCAAAAGCAGTGCCCACGAACTGACGTACAGAGCAGCCAGCCATAGTGTCGTCCACGTCCATCAGCACTTTGTCGCTGCCTTTTGGATAGTTCAGCTCCTGGAAAATACGGTGACCCAGGAAGTCCGGAGACCACATGGCTACCGCCAGAATGGCAAACGGCAAGGAGGCAATAAAGTGGCTGACGGTTGGCATACCCAGCTTCCAGCCAGTCTCAGTAGAACCCCACCAGTAAGCAGGATTCAGGTTTGGCAGACCAGGTTCAGTGCTGAAGTGGAATGGCGCGCCCATAGCCAGTGCGACTACCACGGCCAACGCGCTGCAGGCCGGAATGGCCAGCCAGCGTTTACCGACTTTGGCCAGGAAGGCATACAGCACTACGTTGAGGAACAGTACGGTAAAGCCGATATAACCCATGTTCAGTTCAGTGGACCAGTCCAGCAGATTGTTGATCTGGCCCTGGGCACCCATGATACCCAGATACACCAACAGACCGCCGGCGACCCCTTCACTGGTGAGGTTTACCAGCCTCGACCCCCCTTTGACCAGACTCAGTGCCAGGCCGAAAATGAAGATCAGAATCGCCAGTGCCAGTGGGTGACCACCGGACAGGGCAATCATACCGATCATCGGGATCATCGGACCGTGGTTACCCGCCAGGTTGGCACGTGGGTTCATGAAACCGGATACGAAAATACAGAACAGCAGGGCGGAAACCCACATCTCCACGCGCACGTTTTCGATGATGAAGTCGGCGTCCAGACCGAAGGCAGAAGCGTATGAGGACATCACCGCACTGTACATCACGGTAATACCGATAGTGCCTGCCAGTGCAGGTACCAGATCTTCCCACTCAAAGCGGAAGTCACGGCCGGGAAGGTTCAGACGCCAGCGACGTGGCTTCATGATGGTCAGTTCGTGATCCAGATAATCACTGCGGGATTTGAACTCTGATGCCGGGCGGTGGAGCTCCTGGTAGGACGCTTCCTCGTTGGCCGCCTGTGGCTTGTTTACTGAGTCAGACATAGTCTCTCATTACTCCGAAACAACAGCGTAATAGCTATGGTTAAAGTTGTTTTTTGCTTTTGAGTCCCTGAGGGTTAACGCGGTTTTCAGGCAAATTGCCTGTATCGAAAACAGGTTAACTTGGCTGCTTCAGGCGGGAGATTCAGCATAAACTGCTGGCAGAGTATGACCTGCAACGCCTTGCAGAAGAGTTCCATTTCAATGTAATAAATTGGTAAGACCAATTTACCTTTCAAGATCTTACCATGTCTGATAACACGACTCATCGACTATCAGTTTTCTTGAAGTAGGTTAACAACGGAATTGAGATCTGGCTAGCAAGTATTGAAGTGGTTGCTAAATAAGAATTGACTGAGGTACAGGATTTGCTAGTGGCTAACAAAAACCCTTGTGGCATCAGTCTCTGGTTAATATTCAGTGACACATGTATTAGCTTGTCATCGATTTGGATGTGAACTGAGTCCTGTTTTGCGCTTTGTCACAGGACATCGCGTGTTATCCAGGACGTGGCAAACAACCGCCATTTCGCTGGCCGGATCACACTAAAAGCTTCATTCCGCCTGAATTTCCCGTTCAAAACTTCCCATTATTTTTCCTGCCTGTCGATGGCTATCCTAACGCTGTCATTCATTAAATTTGATTCAAGGATATTCCTGACATGCAGCAACAGGCTGATATCACCTTCTTTGGTGGAGGGCTGTCATGACAGCCGCGCTTCAATCTTCAGTACTTAACCTGTGCCAGCAGGCTGAGCATTATGGTTACTCCAAAGTCGTTAAGTCGCCCTGGCAATCCTTTGGCCTGGCTGTGTTTGCCGGTGCATTTATCGCGCTGGCCTTTGTGTTTTATGTCAACGTTACCACCGGCGCCGGTGATGCCCCCTGGGGCATGGTGCGGCTGGTTGGCGGGCTGGCATTCAGTCTCGGCTTAATGTTGGTCGTGATCTGCGGTGCCGAGTTGTTTACCAGCACAGTGCTGAGCACTCTGGCACGAGCACAAAGGCGCATCACTACCGCGCAAATGCTGGGATGTTGGGTGAGGGTTTACCTGGGTAACCTGATTGGCGCACTGATCATGCTGGTGCTGATTATGACGGCCGGCATGCATGAGCTCGATGGCGGCAACTGGGGACTCAATGCGCTCAATATCGCCCAGCATAAAATCCATCATTCCTGGATACAGGCCATGGTGCTGGGCGTGCTGTGTAACATGTTGGTGTGCCTGGGGGTGTGGATGACCTTTGCCGGCAAAGATGCCATGACCCGCGCCATGTTACTGATGCTGCCGGTTGCGATGTTCGTCTCCAGCGGCTTTGAGCACAGTATTGCCAACATGTTTATGGTGCCACTTGGCATTGCCATCAGTCAGTTCGCCGGACCTGAATTTTTCAGCACGCTGGCGGTAAGCCGCGAGCAATTTGCGGATCTGACGTTAATGAACTTCATCTTCAACAATCTTATCCCCGTGACTCTGGGCAATATCATCGGCGGCGGTGTCATTGTCGGTCTGGGTTACTGGGTCATCGAAAATCAAACCTCCACTGAAAAAGCTTCACACTGAGAAGAGGCCAATCCTATGCTGAAAAAACTGAAAAATACCCGGGTGACTGACTTGATGCAGGGTAACGAATTTGCCCTTAAACCGGAGCAAACACTGACACAGGCGTTGCGTGCCATGGCTGAAGCGGATTGCACTCAGGCGCTGGTGATGGATGGCGAGCGGCTGCTTGGCTATATCCGCACCCAGGATTTGCTTCGGGGGCTGTGGTCCTGTGAGTTTGATGCCGATAACCAGCCGACAGTTGATGCTCTGATGCAAACCGAGCTGACTACGGTCTCGGCGCAGGAATCCCTCGGCCATCTGCTTGAAAGCTGGGTGGTGGATCGGGATAAGCTGTTTCCGGTCAATGATATGGGCAGCCTCATTTGCTCCGGGTATCTGAGTTATGAAGAGCGCCTGCGCAAAGCCGCCAGCCCGTTGCCTGAACTGTTGCCTGTGATGGAGCGCGATAGGGTATTGGGCGTGCTCAGTCGCCAGCAGGTGAGCAACTGGGTAGCGGCTCAACTCGGCTGATCCTGTTTAAAAACAGGGCTGCAAGGATAAAAAAAGGATAGCGATGGCTATCCTTTTTTTCATCATCAGAAGGTGGGTTTCAGCATAACCTTAACTGTCTGTTAAGGTTGCCTGAGCGGTGTTTGATGGCTGTTAATTGGAGCAGCACTCAGGGGCTCGCGGTAATCAGCGTGCAAGCCGTTTGGCTTCGTTAACCACGACATCACGCAGTGGATTTTCCGGAGCGTCCTGGCGCCAGACAAAAGCCAGTCTGCGCTTCAACTGCAGTGATGGTGTGGGCAACACTACCAGCTCGCCGCTTTGCACTTCGCGCTCGACATCCAGCCAGGGCAGGGCCGACAGATAGCCGCCCCGTTTCACCAGCGCTTTGAGCACGTTTACCTGACTGTATTCTTTCCACACATTCACTTTGTCGATAACCCCATGCACCGCGGCATCAAACACCCGGCGGGTGCCCGCTCCCTGCTCACGCATTACCCACTGCGCCTGCTGCAGTTGGCAGGGGGTCACTTCGCTGCTGCGACAATAGGGATGATGGGGACCGGCGATGACCACCAGATGATCTTCCAGCCAGGGCAGGTGGGTCATGCGGCTGTCATCACAGCGTCCTTCAATAATACCCAGATCATACTCATACGACAGTAACCCCTGAATCACCTGATCGCTGTTTTGTACCATCAATGACAGCCTGAGCTCCGGAAAATGCTGATCCAGCGCGGCGATAAGATTTGGCAGCAGATGTTCCGCCACCGTCTGGCTGGCGCCCAGTCCCAGTTTGCCGCTCAGTAAATGCTGATCATGCAGACCGAATTCAATCTGCTTGGCATCCTGCAGCAGCTTGCGGGCACGGGGTCTCAGCCAGTGACCCCAGTGGGACAACACCAGTCGGTTACCTTGGCGGGTAAACAGCGGCCGGCCAAGCAGGGATTCCAACTGAGACAAAGACATGCTGACGGCGGATTGAGTCATGGACAGTTTGCGCGCGGCGGCGCTGACGCTCTCTTCTGAGGCGATGGCATCGAAAACGGCAATTTGTTTCAGCGAGTATTTCATATCGTGCAGAGAATTCCCTGTGTGGGACGGGCGGGTATGGCGGCCATGATAGGGAGTTGAATGGTATTACTCAAAAAAGCCTTCAATAAATTAGATCGGTTTCATGTTTATGCCGGATTGCTGCCAGCGGTCTCCTGGTGCGACGATAAAAGTACTTACAGAACAAGGTGATATCATTCTGATTGATATGGGTATTCAATTTTATTGGGGGCGGGAGCAATCAACGGCTCAGTAAAGTTAACCCAGTCAATATAGCCAGCTTAAGGGGGCAGCCGGAAGATGGGATTGCTGTAAAGGAATAAATGCGTCGGCAGCCAGAGTAAAACGAAGGGGGAAATCGAGTTGCAATGTGAGGGGACGGTAAAGCATTCAGGGCGCAGTGAGCGCCCTGAATATCTGTCCTGTCAGCGAACCGCTGCCTGTGACCAGTTGTCTTTGACGCCAGGCAGATAATGCAGCACATAACGGAAGGCTACGTAGGCAACCACCAGAGTCGCAATCGCCAGCTCGACTACCGCCAGTGTATGCAGCCAGTGAGCAAAGTCAGCCATACCGGCAAAGTGACTTGCCCAGACAGCGCTTTTAAACAGCGCTGTGGCGCCGATTACCATTGGGAAGGTGAATGCGGCATAACCTGGTGAAAATGGCAGCTTCAACAGATGGAAGAAAGCCAGATAAATCACCGCAGTCATCAGCACTGCCACCGACAGCAACAGCCCGACCAACACGATAGAAGGCTGCTGAACCACGGTGAGATACCCTGCCAGTGACAGACTTGCCGGCGCGGCCAAAATGGCAATGGTTGGCTTGGCTGCCTGAGGTACAGGCTCACAGAAGATCAGGCGATACAGCATCACAGGCAACATGATGAGATACGCCAGCATACCGAAGATCAGAATACCGTCGGCCAGCCAGTTATATCCCTGACCCGGGAAGCTCACCGCCGCTACTATGATACCGATAGGGGGCACAAACCAGCTGGGAACCATGTGATCCAGTTTGAAATCGATAGCGCGGTAATACACAAAGGCAAACAGAAATACGATGTGAATACCGATGGCAACCAGCCACAGGCTTAATCCGATAGCCGGCAGGAACATGCCAACGGCTTTGGAGATAACCATCAGTGCCATGGCAAATGTTGGGATCACGCTGCCCACTACCGGGTGCGTCAGCTCCTGCCACAGCACTTTAGGATGAATCACGAATTTAGCCACTAACGCCAGCAACATCATTGCGGCAATGGCGGCGCCTATCAGTTGACCGGCACCGTGAAGATCGGTCGCCAGATTTTCCCAGGTCCAGCCCAGGCTTCCGATGGCAAGGGCCAGACCCGCCATTGGACTGGGGATGGAAGCGAGTTTGGCTTTCCAGGAAGAGGTGAGAGTTGTCATGGGGAAGCTCCTGAATCACTGACTGTTAAATAGATCAACAGTTTGAATGTCGCTAGTGTAGGAGTTGGATTTAATTAAGAAAACATAAAATTAATTATCTTTTGATTAAGTTTTTCTTATTGATGGCGTTGGTGCGAAGAAGATTGAGTTCTCCAGCCTTATCGGCCAATAAATCCCAAAACTACCAAAGACAGGGCAATGTCCAAGTGCTGTCAGGCCCATTTATCTCTAATGTCCATAAAAGGCATGTTGCCGGGTACTTCTGCAATATCTCAATGCCGGATGAGGCGAAGGAGTGGAATGACTGACGAGTAATCGAAGAGTGATTGAACCTTTGAAGCAGGTCTGCACGTTTACCACTTAGCCAGCGAGTCCGATGGCTCCTCATCAAATAAGCATACGGCGCGGCCAAACGTCATCCAAATGTCAGGGGATTTTTTGACTGTATATCATGGGGCTAAAACGATGGAGCCTGGCGGCCGATAGCGTCTGAACTTTTTGTCAAAATAAGCGAATACTTTTGTCAAACTGTGTGGCGCGCTACAGTCTTTCTGTCGGGGAAAACAAAAAGGCCTAATCTTGCGATTAGGCCTTTTCGTTGAATTTGGTCGGTATGAGAGGATTCGAACCTCCGACCCCTGACACCCCATGACAGTGCGCTACCGGGCTGCGCTACATACCGAGACAAACCGGTCAGCAACTTGGTTGCTGTTCCGATGTGGCGAACTTTATCAAGCTCAGCGGGGCATGGCAAGTGCTGTGATAGATAAAGTTAACTGTTTGATTAGTTTCTAATCGTGTCAGTTAAATTTCAGCCAGTCGCATCAATCCTTGTACAACCGGCGACTCTCTCGCATCACCTGGATCAGTTCCGGCGCGCTGAGCTTTTTCGGCAATTGCCGTTGATAGTCCACATCATAGATATAGTACTGGCCGTGACGGTTGATCACCGTGATCTCATCCGGCTGGTAGATAGCGAATACCTTGTTGTCACCAACATAGTTCCACTTTTGCTCGTCCGGGTGCAGCAGCTGGCGGCCAGCGCTGTAATCGGTGGCCGGATTGGTACAGCCCAGCACCTGGGTCATCAGTGTAGGTACCAGCCCGGCATGGGTGGTGCGATACTGAATGTTGGCAGGTTTTCCCTCAGGCCAGTGAATGATCAGAGGCACATGCACGTTGGAAGGCGATAAGTCCTGACGGGCATCAGAGCTGTTACTGGTAAATACCTTGCCTTTGATACCTGTGATCACTACCAGAGTATCTTTTGGAAGCTTATCCAGGGCGTTGGCCAGCAGCTTGTCGATAAAGTGCAGTGACTGACGGTACTGATTGAACAGCACCCGCTCTGCCGGTTTCATACCTGCCGGGGCTTTGATGGTTTCCACGCCGAGAAAACCTATGGGGGTATCGTAGTTTTCCGGTGATTTCAAATCGAGCAGTGCAAACCAGGGGCCCTGCTGTCCATGTCGCCATTGCTCAAACGCTTCAGTCAGCTGAATATCGGCGCGGGCATTGCTGTCGGTATCATCGGCTACAGTAGGCGAGAAGTCCTGCATCATGGCTTCGGGCGTGACTTCTTTCATGTCTGACTGACTGATAAACAGTCCCATCTGATATCCCGCCTGTTTAAAGGTCTGAGTCAGCAATGGGGAGGTTACGCTGAAGTCGACCGCATCCTGATAGCTGCCCTGCAGACCATAAAGCAGCGAAAACATGCCGGAGGCGAATTGATTGCCACCGCTCAGATGTTTGGTAAACAGCTGGTTTTGTCTGGCGTATTCACTGAGAAACGGCATGGTATCCGGCGTCACCATGTCATATCTGAGGCTGTCGATGGTGATCAGCAGGACGTTTTGCTTGGTCTCAGCATGACACTGCAGTGGTGAAGATGGATAGTGCAGCGTGACCAGATCAGCCGGCTGATGGGTTTCTTTTTCACCATCCAGACCATGCCGGGCAATAAAGGTGCGCGCGGTTGCCGGATAAGACAGCGGATAGGTGTCATCAAAACGGGTGATCTGGGTAATATCCTTGGCGTCAGCCCAGATGTGGATGATATGGCTGGAAACAAAACACAGGCCAACAAACACCACGACCTTGGGGCCCCAGTGTTTTTTCTGAATTCGGTCGATACGTTTCCACAGGAAATTGGCGGCAGTAAGCTCAATGGCCAGAATGGCAATGGGCGTCGCGATATAAGACGTGCCGTGCAGCAAAGTGCCTAAATCTGCCCAGGCGAGATCAAAGGCGAAGGGACTCAGGTGCATACCATAGTCGTCATACACTATGGTGTCATACAGTAAGATACACAGGCTGGCCGTGGCGATAATCGCGGCATAACCCCGCAGGATCTTGGAATAGGGCAGCAGGGTACTGATGGGAAACAGCAGCACCAGATAAACCATAAAGGCCAGAAAACTGAAGTGGCCTATGGTACTGATGGCCAGATAGCCCCATCCAATGATGGTGTCCGGATAGCCTATGGTATCCAAATAACGGGTACCCACTATCATGGCGAGAATGCCATTGAAGAAGGCAAACCAGTGGCCCCAGTTGACCAGGCGGGAAACCTTGTCCCGGCTCATCTGTTTTTGTCGCTCTACCATATTGTCGCGTTGTGTCCCGAAGTTCCTGTGTATCTTACGTTTATTCTTCCCTGTTATACAGAGAAGGCTCAGTTTTTAACAGATTGCTCCAGTGCGCGGGCAAACTGAGCGGCCACTTCACCACGGGATTTATCACTGACTTTGGTCTGCAGCAAATGGGATACACAGTTGCCCAGAACCATCAGACTCAGATCGGTCGGCGCCTGGTGTTTTTCCAGTACCATCAATAACTCAGCGATCAGGGATTCAACTTGGGTGTTGGTGTATTTTGATTGGATAGCCATATAAAAAATGATTCACAAAGGAAAGGATTAGCGGCATATAATAGCGGATTTCCTACCGTATCACTATCAGGGCTTATGAGTATTCAGATCGACCAGGCGATTATTCACGAAATTGCACAAAACAACGACGGCCAGTTGACCTGCCGTTTGCGTCCTCAGCCTCTGCTGAACGGGTCTGCCGTGGAAGCCATGCTGGAAGAACTGCACACCACTTACACCAGCAAGAGTGGCAAAGGGTTTGGATTCTTTGGCATTAACGGTGATGACGGTGAAGCCAATCCGGCATTTTCCGAGGCACTGAGCCGCTACCGCAATAACGAGATGGGATTCGTGGAGTTTTCTGCCGAGGCCGGTAAGTTACTGCAGGAAGAGCTGGGTAAATATGACTTCAGTCAGGGCGGATTTTTGCTGCTGGCCAGTTACACCGCGCTGGCATCAGACTATCTGTTTGTGGCCCTGCTGAACGCAAAATCCTCCATGACGGTATTGGATGATATGGAGCTGACCCAGGTGAACTCGCTGGATCTGTCCAATATGCAGCTGGCCGCCCGCATTGATTTGACCGAATGGCAGCAGGATAAAGCATCGCGCAAATATATTTCGTTTATCCGTGGCCGCGCCGGGCGCAAGGTGGCGGATTTCTTTCTGGACTTTATGGGCTGCGTGGAAGGGGTGAATCCCAAGGCGCAGAACAAGAGCCTGATGAACGCGGTGGAAGATTTTGTTTCCGGCAGCGAGCTGACCAAAGAAGAGCGTCAGCAGTGTCGCGACAAAGTGTTTGAGTTCTGCGTGGAGCAGTTTGATTCAGGCAATGATATTCAGCTTAAAGATCTGGCCGATGAACTGGCTGATTCCGGCATGGATTCATTTTATGACTTTGCTACCGGTGGCGATTATGAGTTGGATGAAGAGTTCCCGGCTGACAAATCAACCTTGCGCCAACTGAAGAAGTTCTCCGGCACGGGCGGTGGTGTGACCATCAGCTTCGATGGCGGTCACCTGGGTGAACGGGTGATTTATGATCCTGTGTCTGACACTCTGCTGATCAAGGGCGTGCCTGCCAACCTGAAAGATCAGTTGGACAGACGCCTGAAAGGCGAATAAGTTAACGTTATATTCAATCTAAAGCCGCTGATCTCAGCGGCTTTTTTGTATTAAGCGGATATGGTTTTTTATCAATTTGGAGTGGTTTTGGATAGTCCATTCCGTTCTTTCAGGTAGTCAATTTTATCGTTTGGTCACAGGGAGCCAGTATGAAAAGCCCGGATAGCTTTAACCCACAGGATGTCTCCAGCCCTCTGGAGCGAAAAGAGGCGAAAATCAGCCCATGCCAGCATGGCAACCCATCTGCTGGCGCTTGCTTTGGCACTGATAATTCTGTTCCTGAAATCCGAATTCCCGATTCCGCCAGGCTCAGCTTCGAGCTGATGGAGCCGGAGGTCAATCCGGTTCATCGCCAGCACCTCTGGGAGCTGGATCAGGACCCAGAGGTGATGCGTTATGTCACCGGCGGTAAGATTTCTACCATGGAGTTTATTGATACTGTGATGCTGCCAAGGATTGCCTGCTATCGAAACCCGCAGCGGGGTTGGGGCATTTGGCAGGTCAGTTTGACTGACAGTGGTGAGTTTGTTGGCTGGATTTTAGTCCGGCCCTGGGGATTTTTTTCCGATGCCCCGGAATTTCACCGGCTGGAGCTGGGTTGGCGATTCAAACGCAGCTGCTGGGGGCTGGGTATCGCCACCGAAGCGGCGCAGGCGGTGGTGGCAGAGCTTATCAAACAACCTGATGTCACCGAACTGTGCGCCATCGCGGAGGAGGAGAATCTGGCTTCCACCCGGATTATGACCAAACTGGGGATGGTATTTGTACGCAAAGATCTGGTGACAGATCCCTTGTTTGAAGCCGAGCTGGTGATATACGCACGGGAACTTTAACCACAATACGTCAAGGCGGTGCAATGCGCCCCAAATAACCAACAAGCCCGGCAATGCCGGGCTTGTTTGCGTGTTGTCCAATAGGCTGGCTACTGTTTATCCTGCTGCTCAAGAAAGTCTTTAAACTCAGCTTCATACAGATGAAACAGCACCAGAGTCACGGCAAAGATGATGGGGCCGTAAATCAGGCCAATCAGACCAAACAGCTGCAGACCGCCCAGCAGTGAGAAGAACAGCATCAGGGTATTCATTCCTGAGTCGCCCTGCATAAGCAGTGGCCGCAGGAAGTTATCGATAGAGCCCACTACCACTATGCCCCAGACCACCAGAAAAATTGCCCAGCCCCAATCACCGGTGAGCGCCAGATAAGCTGCTGCTGGCATCCAAATCAGCGCCGTACCCACAAACGGAATGAAAGACGCAAAGGCCATCATCGAGCCCCAGAACAGGCCGGGGAATCCGGCCAGTGCCATGGCGATACCACCGGCAACCCCCTGGGCGATGGCGGTCAGGAATGAGCCCAGTACCGCAGATTTGGCGACCTGTTCAATCTCGTGGAATATCTGATCTTCCTGACTGCGGGACAGCGGAATGACGTGACGCAACGCATCGATCAGTTTGTCGTTATCCCGCAGGAAGAAAAATAGCACGAACAGCATGAGTGAGAAATCCACAAAAATGCTGGTAATGTCGCCAAGAAACTGAGTGCTCAGGCCCACCAGTTCCGTACTGACATTGGTGGCGGCGGTGGCGGCTTTCTGGATAAGCTCCTGAGGTTTGATGCTGTCAAAGGGCAGCCATTTGTCGACAAAGGTCAGCAGGCTCTGCACCCAGGGATGATGCAGCACTTCTTTGGCTTCGCCGCTCACCAGCCAGTGATAGGCACCATTGAAGAAGGTCAGACCCTGATTACCTATGGCAACAAACACCACCATCAGCGGAATGAGTACGATAAAGGTCAGCAGCGTACAGGACAGCAAGGCCGCAGTATTGGGGCTGTCTGGCATATGTTGCTGGATGCGGTTGTGCACCGGCATAAACAGCAAGGACACAATAAATCCCAGTACGATGGAACCCAGATAGGGAGCAACAAGCAGGTAACAGGCGTAGGCGGCGACGCACAGCGCGAAGATCAGCAGCCAGTGCCTCGGTTCAGCTTTAAAAGGTTTGGTCACGAGTGTGTTTCCCGGTAATTCGATAAGCGTCAACAGCATAGCCTGAATCCTTGCGCGGGTCATGAATTTGCTGCGACGGTGGCGGGATTTATCCGTTGGCGCTGCAAATTTACTCAAAGACAGTAAAACCGGCGGCTTTTGGGTTGTCAAAGTCGCCCGGCCGGGAAACTTGATTTAGAATGGCGGGCAATAAATCCATCCCACCGGAAAACTGCCGGCCCCGGGATCTTCGTTTGAATGCTGCAGACTGTTTCTCTGCACAGGAGTAATAATGCAACTATTTGTCAATGATTTAACTGTGATCGACTTCTCTTACCTGTGTCCGCTGCGGGGCATGGTCGGAGAAAGCTGGATAGTGGATGTGCTGCTTGACGGTGGGCTGGACGACCAGAACATGGTGCTGGATTTCGCCAAAGTGAAACGCACCATCAAACAGACTATCGATGCCGTGTGTGACCACCGCCTGTTGATCCCCACCGCTCATCCGGCAGTTAACCAAAGCCAGTGTGGCGAGCGCTTGCGTATCGATTTTGACTCCCGGGTTGGCAGCATGCACCTTTGCTGTCCGGCGCAGGCCTTTGCCCTGATTGATACCGAAGTAATTGATTTTGATAGTGTGAATCAGTTTCTACTGCAGGCCCTCAGAGATGTGCTGCCGGGCAATGTTGAGCATATCAGCCTGACACTGCGCAACGAGCAGCTCGAAAGTCCCTATTATCACTACAGTCACGGCCTGAAGAAACACGATGGCAATTGCCAGCGTATCGCCCATGGCCATCGCAGTCCCATTAAAATATTCCGCGATGGCGTGCCGGCGCCAGACCTTGAAGCCAGTTGGGCCAAGCGCTGGCAGGACATTTATCTGGGCACTGAAGAAGACAAAGTGCCGGTGGAGGACTTGCCTTTTAATGACACTGTGAGCGATGACAGCCACTGGGGATTTGACTATATGGCGCCTCAGGGGCAGTTCCAGCTGGCGATCCCCAAAGCCGTGACTGAGATGATCCCTCACGACACCACGGTCGAGTTGCTGGCAGCCTACATAGCCAATGAACTTGCCAGCCAGCAGCCGGGCTGTCAGTTCAAGGTCATCGCCTATGAAGGGGTGGGTAAAGGGGCGATTGCCAGCGCCCAAATCTAATGTATGTCCGGGCGATGCCTCCCAGTCTCATCACCCGGATCAGATTTTTGAATTGATAAACAGACAGGAAGGTCAGATGAAAATGAAATGGTCGCTGCCGGTTTTGCTGGCTTTTGGCAGCCTGACACTGTGCCAGATGTCAGCCGCCAGTGCTGCGGTGATGGCAGATGAGATCCAATTGCAGGGTGAGCTGCGTCAGGGCGCGCTGATCCGCGCTAGTGTGCCCGTGGGCAGCCGGGTAACCCTGGAGGGTAAACCGGTGAAGGTCAGCCCAACCGGTAAACTGGCGTTTGGCTTTGACCGGGATGCACCGGCAAGTCAGACGCTGACGGTGACCTATCCCGATGGCAAGGTGATCACCCGTGAGCTGGCCATTGCGCCGCAGCAATATCGCATTCAGCAGGTCAAAGGCATTGCCAAAAAAATCATGCAGCCGGATCCCAAAGACGTTGAGCGCGCCAAACAGGATTCTGCTCAGGTGTCTGCTGCCCGCGCCACCGACTCTGCCCGTCAGGATTTCAGTCAGGACTTTATCTGGCCGCTGACCGGCCGCATCAGCGGGGTGTACGGCAGTCAGCGGGTGTATAACGGGGAACCCGGACGGCCGCATTTTGGCGTGGATGTGGCAGCGCCCACAGGCACTAAAGTGGTAGCTCCAGCCGATGGTGTCATCACCCTGGCAGTGCCGGACATGTTCTATTCCGGTGGCACCATGGTTATTGATCATGGCCATGGCGTCAGTTCCAGCTTTCTGCACCTGAGCAAATTGCTGGTGCCGGTTGGCAGTGAAGTGAAGCAGGGCCAGGAAGTGGCAGAGGTTGGCAGTACCGGCCGCTCCACCGGGCCACATCTGGACTGGCGCATCAACTGGTATCAGATGCGACTTGACCCGACCTCTGTGGTGCCTTCAATGAAGACCGCACTGGCCGAAAAAGACAAGGCCGATAAAGCCAAGGCCAACTAAGCAGCCACACAAGCCCGCGGTCCTGCGGGCGTGGATGTGAAAGAACTCAATATGATAAGCCCGGCGCATGCTGGGCTTCTCTTTTTGTGTATCTGTGACACTACAAGGCAAAGGGCGCTTTGGGATCTTCCGGGCGACTGGTCCACATGGATAATGACAATACAAACAACTCCTCAGTTGGGTCATAACCAGCGAGCACTTGAATATGTTTGGCGACCTGTTGTTCATCTGGATAGAGGATTAACGTCAGTTGTTCGACATTGCCGATCTCATCGGTAATCGAGAGCAGGGAGTTTTCCCGTGTTAGTGGCACAATTTCTGACCAGTGCTTTCCCGCCGTGTATTTTAGTTTGGCTGCATCCTGCAGATCGTTTGGTAGTGGAACATACGCCACATAAACGCGGTATTTCATGGCGTCTTTAAGCAGGATACACGCGCCTTTATCATCCTGATTGGCAAAAGAGATGAGAGTGTTGACCGGCTCAGCAGGCATGGTGAAACAGCGTTGTGGCGTCGCCAGCGCCATGCTGGGCAACTGACTAAAACCCAACAGTATAATTGTCAATATCCTGAATAATTTCATTGTCTTGGCTTCCTTTCAAGTGAGCCTGATATTGCGATTGTGGTGAAAGTCTGTGCAACTGATATCCGTTGGTTTTGTGATGGATGACACGAAAAAGCCGGCAACGAATGCCGGCTTTTTGATTGAACTGAGTCCAATTAGTCTTTCAGCAGACCCTTGGCACGCAGCAGCGGCTCGATGCCGGCTTCTTTACCGCGGAACTGTTTGTAAAGCAGCATAGGGTCCTGACTGCCGCCCTGAGACAACACAGTGGCGCGGAAGGCATTGGCGGTCGCCGGATCAAAGATGCCTTTCTCTTTGAACGCCTCATAGGCATCGGCGCCGAGAATTTCCGACCAGATATAGCTGTAGTAACCGGCTGAGTAGCCACCCGAGAAGATATGGGCAAAGTAGGTGGAACGATAACGCGGCGCGATCTCTTCGATCAGCCCCATATTGGCCAGCGACTCTGCCTCAAACTTTGCTGCATCCTGTGGCCGGGTGTCGGTCAGGGTGTGCCAGTCCAGATCCAGCTTGGTGGCGGCCAGGTATTCGACTGTGGCAAAGCCCTGATTGAACTTGCTGGCGGCCTGAATTTTATCGACCAGCGCCTGTGGGATCACCTCGCCGCTCTGGTAATGGCGGGCAAACTGCGCCAGCACTTCCGGCTCAGTCATCCAGTTTTCCATCACCTGTGAAGGAAACTCCACATAGTCTCTCGGTACCGAGGTGCCGGACTGAGAGGCATAGGTCACGTCAGACAGCATGCCGTGCAGGGCATGACCAAATTCATGGAACAGGGTGCTGGCTTCATCAAAGGTCAGCAGGGTTGGCTCACCGTCCGGTGCCTTGGTGTAGTTCAGCACATTGACCACCACAGGGATGACATTCTGACCGTTCACTTTTTCCTGAGAGCGATAGTCGTTCATCCAGGCGCCGCCACGTTTGCTGTCGCGTACAAAGTAGTCACCCATAAAAATGGCCATCAGCTTGCCATCTTTGTCGTAAATTTCCCAGGTGCGCACATCCTCATGGTATTTGGGCAGATCGGTGCGCTCTTTGGCGGTGATGCCAAACAAACGGTTGGCCGTGTAAAACACGCCCTGGATGGTGTTGTCCAGCGAGAAGTAAGGGCGGGTATCCTGCTCGTTGAAGGCATACTTGGCGACCCGGATTTTATCGGCGTAGTACCACCAGTCCCAGGCCTGCAATTTGAAGTCTTTGCCTTCCGCATCAATCAGTTTCTGCATGTCGGCGACTTCCGCTTTGGCCTGCTCCAGCGCTGCCGGCCACACCTTGTTCAGCAGGGCATAGACATTTTCCGGAGTTTTGGCGGTGCGCTCTTCCAGCACGAAATGAGCATGGGTCGGGTAGCCCATCAGCGCCGCCCGCTCTGCCCGCAGCGCTGCCATGTTGGCGAGAATGACTTTGTTGTCATTGGCATTGTTATTGTTGCCGCGCTCAATGTAGCCGTTAAACAGCTGTTCTCTCAGCGCACGGTTGTCAGCATAGGTCAGGAAAGGGGTCATGGAGGGGCGATGCGTGGTGAACACCCACTTGCCTTCCAGACCATTTTTCGCCGCAGTGGTGGCGGCCTGGTCAATCACATCCTGCGGCAGACCGGACAGATCTTCCTGCTTGTCGATAACCAGCATAAAGTCATTGGTTTCCGCCAGCAGGTTGTCACCAAACTCCAGGCTGAGTTTGCCAATCTGCTCGTTAAGCTCACGCAACTTGGCCTTTTGCTGTTCGTTCAGGTTGGCGCCGCCGCGAGTGAATTGCTTATAAGTGTCTTCCAGCAGCTTGGCCTGAGCGGTGTTAAGATCCATCACTTCCCTTTGGTCATAAACGGCTTTGACCCGGGCAAACAGCTGATCGTTGAGCATGATGTCATCTCTGGCAGATGACAGCATGGGCGAGACTTCTTTGGAAATGGCCTGCAACTGGTCATTGGTGTCGGCGCTGGTCAGGTTGAAAAATACGCTGGAGACTTTACCCAGCAACTCGCCTGAATTTTCCATGGCTTCAATGGTGTTGGCAAAGGTCGGAGGCTCAGGATTATCGACAATGGCCTGGATCTCTGCCTGTTGCTGTTTGATACCTTCTTTGAATGCCGGCAAATAATGTTCCGGGGTGATGGCCGCAAAGTCCGGGATACCGTGGGGCGTGTCATAGTCACTGAAAAATGGATTGGCAGCATTAATCTGCACAATTTCAGTCTGCTGTGCCTGTGCCTGTGCCTGTGCCTGTGCCTGTGCCTGCGTAGGCTGGCTGGTCTGTGACGCTGCCGCCATCTGGGTTGGGTCATCGTTGCCGCAGGCACTGAGGGTGAGGGCCAGCGCGATGGCTGAAACCAGAGGTTTGAGGGTTATTCCCTGCATTGTTTTGCTCCCTTGCTTGAGTTTCCGGTGTGCTGTGCAGACATCGGTGGCATCCGGCGCTGTGCATTATGCTCCGGCAGTCTTGTCCCTGATATCGGCAGTCCATGCTCAGGGGCTGCCGATAAATCGCCAAAGTGACAAATCGCCAAAGCGCATTGGACTAAGGCCGGTAAGTTACCGATCCCTGATATAACCTGATGTGTTTATCATGAAAGGCGACACAATTGCCAACCCGATTGTGCAATAACTGTTTCTGAAATGTAACAAAATACGGGGCCGACATTGCTGGCCCCGGAGGAACTCAATAACCCGCTGTCAGTATCCCTGAGTTGACGAGCCAGAGCGACGGGGATCTGATGAGCCATACAGACCACTGTCTGTTTTCATAATGCTTTGGGTTGCGCCCATGGCATTTTTTATCTGTACATTGTGGCCTTTGGCTTTCAGCAGCTCGATGGTATCCGGGCTCAGGCTGCGCTCAACCCGCAGTTCATCCGGCAACCATTGGTGGTGAATACGGGGAGCGGCACTGGCTTCCGCCACATTCAGGCCAAAATCCACGGTACTGACAATCATCTGTAAGGTGGTGTTGATGATGCGCGAGCCTCCCGGACTGCCAGTAACCAGCCAGGGTTGATTGCCATCCAGCACTATAGTTGGGCTCATGGAGCTTAGTGGGCGCTTGCCGCCTTCCACTGAGTTGGCATCGCCGCCGACCAGGCCAAAACCGTTGGGTACGCCGGGCTTGGCAGAAAAATCATCCATTTCGTTATTCAGCAGGATACCCGTGCCCTCGGCCACCAGTCCCGAGCCATAACTGAAATTCAGGGTGTAGGTGTTGGAGACCGCATTGCCCCAACGGTCAATCACTGAGTAGTGGGTGGTTTGCGGGCTTTCATAGTGCAGCAGCTCGCCCGGTCTAATCTCGGCACTGGCGCGGGCTTTGTTTGGGTCTATAGCGGCGGCCAGTCTGGCGGCATAGTTTTTATCTGTCAGTTGGGCGACGGGCACAGGATAAAAATCCGGGTCGCCCAGGTATTCACTGCGATCGGCATATGCCAGCTTCATGGTTTCCGCCATCAAATGCAGGGTCTGGGCGCTGTTGAAGCCGGTGTCGCGCAGGGGGAAATGCTCCAGCACGTTCAGCATCTCAATAATATGCACGCCACCGGAGGAGGGCGGAGGCATGGATAACACCCTGTGACCGCGATAGCTGCCTTCAACCGGTTTACGTTCGACCGCACGATAGTTCTTCATATCCTCCGGCGTCATGATACCGCCAGCCTGATTCACTGCAGCTACCAGTTTATCGGCGGTTTCACCTTCATAAAAGCCTTTGCTGCCCAGTTTGGCGATACGCTTAAGCGACGCGGCTAATTCGGGTTGCACCAGTAAATCGCCCGCCTGATAAGGGCTGCCATCGGCTTTGTAAAAGATTCTCGCGGTGCTGGGCCACTGCTGCATTCGATCTTTGAGTCCCGCCAATGAATTGGCCAGATCCGGCGTGACCAAGATGCCTTCTTCTGCCAGCTTGATGGCCGGGGCGATGACCTGAGCCAACGTCATGGTGCCATATTTGTTAAGTGCCATCTCAAAACCGGCGACTGTTCCGGGGACTCCGACGGCCAGCCCATGATATTTGGATAAGTTACTGTCAACATTGCCCTGTTCATCCTGAAACAGGGTTTTATGGGCCCTCGCGGGCGCCATTTCTCGGTAGTCGATGGCGGTGCTGAGGTTTTGCTTTGGTGAGTGATACAGCATAAAGCCGCCACCACCAATATTCCCGGCCCGTGGCAGGGTGATGGCCAGAGCAAAGCCCACTGCGACCGCAGCATCCACAGCGTTGCCGCCCTGTCTGAGCATATCGACACCGACGGCCGTAGCCAGTGCTTCCTGACTGGAGACCATACCATTGGCTGCCCATTCAGGCTGGGCAGTGGCAAGGGAGCTGAAAATGGCCTGACTGTCGGCTGCTGCCACGCCGGGCGTGGGCGCAGTGGTGGCGTTGGCGGCCAATGGTAAACACATGCTGATAACGGTCAGCAATACGTGGGGGGAGAACGCCTTGGGTTTATGCACGTCGGATCCTTATGCTTGTTATTTATTTTTTGAACAATGTGCCGATCCCTTTGGGGAAAAGCAAGGCGGGCAGCATCAGTCAGTTCTCCCAGGCTGTCAGGACAATTCGAATCCCCCGGACGACTCAGGCAAGGAAGGGCGCAGGGTTTTTGAGTGCGCTTTGAGGGGACTTTGAAGGCTTGCCACCCCGGCGATAACAATCGTGTTTTGATGACTCGGCAGGTAATAGGCTGCGCAGTGGCTGCATGGGCTTCCAATCAGCAAACGATGAAAAACTCAGTGGCATGTTGAGCGGTTTTTCTAAGGCTATTAAGTATCATGCCACTGAAACCGGATGACCTGCCCGGATTAATCCCAGTGATTAACGTCATCCGAGCTGTCGAAGTCAGGACGCTGTGGTGTAACAACACAGAAATTGTGACCGGTGGGAGCCTGCATCACCACCCAGCGTTCGAATCGCTGCACCTTTTTTGCGCCAAGGGCGATCAGCCTTGCTACTTCAGCATCAATATCGTCGGTTTCTATATCCAGATGGATTCTGCTGGGATGATCAACCCGCTGGATAAGCACATTGGGCTGATTATCCGGGGTCGTCAGGCAGGCATAGCGATCAGCCCAGGCCTCATCGGTAGGGATAACCGGCATCCCCAGCGCCCTGGACCAGAAGTGGTTGGCCTGCTCTATGTCTTCAACCAGACTGTCGATAACCAGTGCGGCTAATCTGCTCTTGTGCATGATGACTCCCCCGTAACAAGGATGGATGACTGTAATACCAATTTCATTTAATAGTTGATCTGTTTCAGCGGGAGTTCAATGCACTTGAGACAAGGCGAGCTGACGAAGTCATTGTGGTGCTATGTCAAGACGGCGGGGCGCAGTATCAAGTGCATTGAAACCCGCTCTGAATTGATCAAACTATTAATGAAGTTGGTATAACTTAAGCTACTCCAAATGCTCGCCGCTGCAAACCATCTCGGCAGGGAGTGGCTGCAAACCACGGCTGCCACAAGAGGTGGTGGGCTCAGTCAACTCATGTTACCAAGCAACAGGGCGTCCAAAAACAAAACCCCGATGACCTGTGGGTTATCGGGGTTTTCAGCGTATTCAGCGGTGCAACTGCCTTGCACTGATGCCTGCAGTTTACTGATTTACTGTATGTTTTCCTCGTCCCCGAAGTGACCCAGGAACAAAGCGGTTGACAGATAACGCTCTGCTGCCGAGGGCAGAATCACCACGATATTTTTGTCTGCGTATTCGGGCAGGGCGGCGATACGGTTGGCTGCAACAACGGCCGCGCCGGAAGAAATACCGACCAGAATCCCTTCTTCTTTCATCAGACGATGGGCCATGTCGATGGCTTCGTCATTGGTGACGGTTTCGACTCTGTCCAGCAACTCCAGATCCAGGTTGCCGGGAATAAAGCCCGCGCCAATCCCCTGAATTTTGTGAGGTCCAGGCTGCACCGGCTGACCTGCCAGAGTCTGGCTGATCACAGGAGAATCGGCTGGCTCCACGGCAACCGACAAAATCGGCTTGCCCTGAGTGTTCTTGATGTAGCGGCTGATCCCGGTAATAGTGCCACCGGTTCCGACACCTGCTACCACCACATCTACTTCACCGTCGGTATCATTCCAGATTTCAGGTCCTGTGGTCTGTTCGTGGATCTGCGGATTGGCCGGATTACTGAATTGCTGCAGCAATACGTACTTGTCAGGATCGGAAGCGCGGATTTCCTCGGCCTTCTCGATGGCACCCTTCATCCCTTTGGCACCGTCAGTCAGGACCAGATTGGCGCCCAGAGCCTTGAGCAACTTGCGGCGCTCCAGACTCATGGTGTTGGGCATGGTCAGCGTCAGTTTGTAACCTCTGGCAGCCGCCACATAAGCCAGCGCGATACCGGTATTACCGGAAGTCGGTTCAATCAGCTCTTTGCCTTCGGTCAGCAGGCCTTTGTTTTCCGCATCCCAGATCATATTGGCGCCAATACGACACTTCACGCTGAAGCTTGGGTTGCGTGCTTCAACTTTGGCCAGCACATTGCCGTTGCTGACGCGCTTGAGTCGCACCAGCGGGGTATGGCCTATGGTCAATGAATTGTCTTCAAAAATCTTGCTCATGGGATAACTCCTGTTATTGCGTTACTAGAGCATAAGCCTTCACTGGTTTTTTTGAAGTGATTGTTTGCTATGCGTTATTCCAATTGGTTATAAAATTATTTGCTGTTATTAGCAATGCATCAGACGTTTGCTATCACAGCGTAGAACGATGACGGCGATTGCCAGAGAGTGCACTTCCAGACATAAAAAACGCAGCCTGAGCTGCGTTTGTGAGTCATGACGCCTATTGAGGGGCGATGGCCGGATTGCGATAGGCTTCGCGGTATTTATCGACCCACATGGCGGTGGCACCACAAATCGCCACCGGCATCACGATAAAGTTGACTATAGGGATCATGGAAAACAGAGTGACTGTTGCCCCGAAACTGAAGGCACTGCCACGGGTTTGCTTCAGGGCAAATTTCATGTCATCAAAGGCGACCCTGTGATTATCGAACGGATAATCACAGTACTGCACTGCCATCATCCAGGCGCTGAACAGAAACCAGAGCACTGGCGCCAGGGTCTGACCAACGAAGGGCACCCAAAACAGCAGCAGAAATAAAATGGCCCGGGGCAGGTAGTATTTAAGCTTCATCCACTCCCGTCCCAGCATCCGCGGAATATCTTTGACGGTATCCATTGCGCCGCCGGTATTGACCGGTTTGCCGGTCAGCAGCTGCTCTGCCTTTTCTGCCAGCAGACCGTTGAATGGTGCCGCCAGCCAGTTCATCACAGACGAAAACACGAAAGCCATCACCACTATCATGGAGAGTACTGCCAGTGGCCACAGCACAAAGTTCAGCCATTGCAGGTATTCCGGCAATTGGCCTTCGACCCACACCAGCAGCTCCTGCAGTTTGCCGTAACCGACATAAAAGCCAGCTGAAAACAGCAGAACGTTGATAAGCAAGGGGATAATCACAAAGGTGCGCAATCCGGGACGGCGGATCAGTGCAAAGCCATCCATAAAATAATTCACGCCACTTTTGGCCGCTTTGACTTGGGTAATCATAATCTCTTAATCAAAAAATCAAGTTGTTAGCGCCGATTGTGAGCGGGCATCGCGGTGAATACAAGCGATGGTGCGCTTCCTGGCGAGAAAAAGCGTTACAAAATGCTGCCCCCTTTGATAAAGTTGCCCCCAACGAGTCATAGACTTTAGTGATTATTTTTTAACGGCTTATCCAGGACACTCGTCGCAAAACATGAGACTGAAACAGATAAAACTGGCTGGATTCAAGTCGTTTGTCGATCCCACCAAGATCCCATTTCTCAAACCCCTGACCGGCATTATCGGCCCCAATGGTTGTGGCAAGTCCAACACCATTGATGCGGTGCGCTGGGTATTGGGGGAAAGCAGTGCCAAACATCTGCGCGGTGACGCCATGACAGATGTGATTTTCAACGGCTCCAGCGCCCGCAAACCCGTGTCAGTCGCTTCGGTTGAGCTGGTGTTTGAAAACCTCGATGGTCGCCTCGGCGGCCAGTATGCCAGCTATCAGGAAATTTCGGTCAAGCGTCAGGTTAACCGCGATGCCGAATCCGCCTACTTTCTCAATGGCCAGAAATGCCGTCGTAAAGACATTACCGATCTGTTTATGGGCACCGGCCTTGGGCCGCGCAGCTACGCCATTATTGAGCAGGGTACGATTTCCCGCCTGATCGAATCCAAGCCGCAGGAATTGCGGGTATTTATTGAGGAGGCGGCAGGGATCTCACGCTACAAGGAGCGTCGGCGCGATACCGAAAACCGTATCCGTCACACCCGGGAAAACCTTGAGCGTCTGGGGGATATCCGGCAGGAGCTGGGCAAACAGCTGGAAAAACTGGCGACTCAGTCCAGGGCTGCCCAGCGCTATCGTGAATATAAGCAGCAGGAACGGGAAACCCAGGCGCAGTTGTTGGTGATGCGTTATCAGGAGTTGATGGGCAAGGCCGAATCACTGTCGGCAGACATTAACCTCAAGCTGCTGGAGCAGGAAAAATTACTTGCCGCCAAAGCCGCGGTAGAAACCGAGGCCACCACTCAACGCCTCAAAGTTGAAGCGCTGGAGCGGCAGGAGCAGGCGCTGGTGCAAAGCTACTTTCAGGTGGGCACTCAGGTTGCGAGGCTGGAGCAACAACTGGCGCATGAAGAGCAGCAGGACGCCGGATTTCAGCAGTCGCTGGAAAAAATCCGCCAGCAGCGCCAGATGTTGCATGAACAGCTGGCCACGCTGACCGGTCAGGTGACCGGGCTGGATGAGCAGCTGGCTCCGGTAAGCGATGAAAAGACGCTGCTGGAGGAAACCATCGAGGAGCTCAGCGAGCGTCTGATGGTGCTGGATGAAGATAAAGAGCAGCTGGATATCCGGCTGCAGGCCGCGCGGCAGCAGCAATCCGAGCAGCAGCTTAAACTGGCGGGCGTGCAGGGACAATGTAATCAGACCACTCAATTGCTGACCATGAAGATGGAGCAACTGGCGGAGATTTCTGCCGGTCAGTTGTCGGCCGGGGAAGAAGGCGACCTGACATCACTCGCACTTGAGCTTGAGCAACTGACAGTCAATCGGCAGCAGGCATTTGATGAGCTGGAAGCGTTGAAAGTCCGTCAGTCACAGCTGCAGCAGCAACGTCAGCATCAGGAAGCTGAGCTGCATGGTATGCATCAGAGTCTCAGCGGCTATGAATCCCGGCGGGATGTTATCGCCCAGTGGCTGGATAAGGCCAAAAGTAGTCAGAATGAACAGCAACTGTGGCAAGTGCTGGAAGTCAAACCCGGCTGGGAAGATGCGGTGTCATTGTTGCTGCAGGGCCTGCTGGATCAACCCGTGACCACTGCGTTTTCTGCAAATGGCTGGCAGCGTCAGGGCGAGGTGACAAGCTGTGAGGGATTTTCAGCACCGGTCAATCTGGCGCCCTGGCTGCAGGGTGTTAGCTGGTTGTCGTCGCTGGACGAGGCCAGAGCTCGGCAGGCTGCACTGCAATCCCATGAGCGGATTGTCACCGCCGATGGTTATCTGGTCGGTAAGGGTTTTTTACTTGCCGGTGGGTCATCGGCGGATTCGGCCATTGCCCTGCAAAATGAGTTGCAGAGTGTGCAGCAGGCTATCGAGCCTCTGCTTAAGGCATCCGGCGAGCTGACACTGTCGGTCAGACAACTGACCGAGCAGGCCGAGCTGCTCGCGCTGCGACTGGATGAGGCGCGGCTGAAACTGGAAGATTGCACCGTGGCGCAGGCGCGGGCATCCCAGCAACTGCAACACGAACAGGAACGGATGATCCGCGCCCGGGAGCAGGCTAAAGCGGCAGAGCAAAAAACGCTTAAGCTGCGCCAGGAGATTGAGCTGCTGAGCGGGCAGCGCGCAGAGCTGGAGTTGCAACTGGCGCAGCTGGATGAAGATCAGCCCAATGCCAGCGAGGAGATTGAGGCGCTGACAGAGCGTCAGACGCAGGCCGGTCTGCAGGTGCGGGATTTCAGAGCGCAGCTAAGTGCCAAACAGCAGGTGCTGCAGCAGCTTGAGCGGCGCAGCAATGAATCACAGACTCAACTGGCGTTGACCAGGCTGCAAATTCAGCAGGTGCAAATGCGTCTTGGTGAGCTTGAGCAGGCTGAGGCTGAGCTGCACAGTCAGCGTCGTCAGCATGATCCGCAGGGCGCCGGGCAGCTGGATGGTGTCAACCGTGAGTTGCAAACACAAATGGCCAAACACAGTGAACTGCAGGCCCAGGTTGAACAAATACGCGCCGAACAGGTCCACTGGCAGGAACTGCTGGATGCGTCACTATTGATGCAAAAACAGGAAGTTGGCAAGATAGAGGCTGTCAGCCAGGTGATAGCGGAACTCAAACTGAAACGCGAGGGCATCAAAGGTCAGGCCGACAGCCAGATGCGCCTGTTAATTGAGGCCGAAATTCGCCTTGATGAAGTCGGTGGCAGTTTGCCTGAGGGGGCCAATGCCGAGTGCTGGCAGGAAACGCTTGATAGCTTACGGGCAAAAATTTCCCGTCTTGGCCCCATTAACCTGGCGGCCATTGAGGAATACGATCAGCAGAGCGAGCGCAAGCAGTATCTGGATGACCAGAATGATGACTTGAGCCGGGCGCTGGAGAGCCTTGAAGAAGCGATCCGTAAAATCGATCGGGAGACCCGCAGTCGCTTCAAGGCGACCTTTGAGCAGATCAATAATGACCTTGGCAGTCTGTTTCCCAAGGTGTTCGGCGGTGGCAGTGCCTATCTGGCATTGACCGATGATGATTTGCTGGAAACCGGGGTCACTATTATGGCGAGGCCCCCGGGAAAGAAAAACAGCACGATTCATCTGCTCTCCGGTGGTGAAAAAGCGCTGACCGCTTTATCATTGGTGTTTGCGATTTTCCGCCTCAATCCGGCACCTTTCTGTATGCTGGACGAAGTGGATGCGCCGCTGGACGATGCCAACGTTGAGCGTTTTTGCCGCTTGCTGAGGGAAATGTCTCAAAGCGTGCAATTTATTTATATCAGCCATAACAAGATCACCATGGAGATGGCGGATCAGCTGATTGGGGTAACGATGCATGAACCCGGGGTGTCCCGCATCGTTGCCGTGGATTTGGAAGAAGCAGTGGCCATGGCCGATGCCGGATAATTAGAGTTAACGACAGGGTAACCAATGGAAAATTTTCAACTGGTATTGTCAGTGTTGGGGGGACTGGCCATTGTGGCGGTCGCAGTGCATGGTTTGTGGTCTATCAGAAAGCAGCAACCCAAGCCCCTGCGTGATGGTGCCATGCCAAGGGTCAGTAAGGATTCCGGCGGTATGCGCGACAAGGAAGGTTTCGATGCCGATGGCATAGGTCAGGTACGGGTCGTCAGAAAAGATGAACCCCGTATCGACGTGCCTGAGACTCAGGTGAACAAGCGTGAACCCGTCATGAGTGCCCGTCAGGAGCCGATTCTGGATGCGGCGGATGAGCCTCAGGTCATCAATACGCCACCCAAAACGCCGCTGGGCGAGCAAACCAGCTTGTTTGCTGAAGAGGAACTTGAGCCCCAAGGCCTGGTGGCAGATGAAGATGATGTTGAGCCACAAATGGCGCAGGCAGACATTATTGAACCTGCCGCACAGCAACAATCACAGCCGCAGGAGCAACCTCTGGGGGATCCAACGGATGTGCTGGTGCTGCATGTGTGTGCCAAAGAGGGCGGTGAGCTGGCCGGTGCCGAGTTGTTGCCCTGTTTGCTGACACTGAACTTCAAATTTGGAGAGATGAATATCTTCCATCGTCACGAAGACAATGCTGGTACAGGCAAGGTGTTGTTCTCTCTGGCAAATATGGTTAAGCCCGGGGTATTTGATCCCGACAGCATGGAGCAGTTTACCACTCAGGGGGTCGCCCTGTTTATGACCTTGCCCTGCCATGGTGATGCGCTGCGTAACTTCTCTATCATGCTTAACTCAGCGTGCCAGTTGGCCGACGATCTGGGTGCCGAAGTGCTGGATGACAGACGCCAGCCCTGGCAGAGCGAAACCAAACAGGCTTATCTGGAGCGCATCCGGGCAGCCGGACTTTAATCATCAGATCCGCCCCGTCTCAAGGCCGCCAGCGCGGCCTTGTTTATTTCGGAACAAAGATATGCAAGACATTCAAGCACAAATGCAGGCTCTGACCGATGAGCTGAACCAACACAATATCCGCTACTATGTGGATGACAATCCCAGCATCCCGGATGTGCAGTACGACCGCCTGATGCAGCAGCTCAAGCAACTGGAAGCTGAGCATCCTCAGTTTGCGCTTGCTGACTCGCCAACCCAGCGGGTAGGTGGGATGGCGCTGGATAAGTTCAATCAGGTCGCTCATCTCAAGCCCATGCTGAGCCTGGATAACGCCTTCAACGAAGATGACTTTAACGGCTTTTACAAGCGCATTACCGACCGTGCCGGCACAGTGGCATTCTGCTGTGAGCCCAAGCTGGATGGTCTGGCGGTATCCCTGCTGTACCGTAACGGTGTGCTGGAGCGTGCTGCGACCCGCGGTGATGGCAGCACAGGCGAAGAGATCACTGAAAATGTGCGTACCATCCGCTCTGTGCCGCTGCGTCTGCGCGGAGAAGGATATCCTGAGCTGCTGGAAGTACGCGGCGAAGTGTTTATGCCCAAGGCGGCCTTTGATGCCTTGAATGAGCGCGCTATCAAAACCGGTGACAAGACCTTCGTCAACCCCCGCAACGCGGCTGCAGGCAGTCTGCGTCAGCTCGACAGTAAAATCACCGCCGCCCGCCAGTTGGCCTTCTATGCCTATGCCTTGGGCGTAGTGGAAGGTGAGCAAACGCCTATGGCCAGTGCTCACTATGATCAGCTTATGCAGCTTAAAGCCTGGGGATTCCCTGTCAGCCAAGAGGTGAAAATCGCCAATGATGTAGCCGACGTCTTTGCTTACTATGCCGATATTCTGAATCGCCGCAGTCAGCTTGCCTACGAAATTGACGGTGTGGTGATTAAAGTCAACGACATCGCCCAGCAGCAAACTCTGGGATTTGTGGCCAAGGCACCGCGCTGGGCCATTGCCTATAAATTCCCGGCACAGGAAGAAATGACTGTGCTCGAAGGCGTGGATTTTCAGGTGGGCCGCACCGGCGCTGTGACGCCGGTGGCCCGGTTAAAACCTGTGTTTGTGGGCGGCGTGACAGTATCCAACGCCACACTGCATAACGCCGATGAGATTGCCCGTTTGCAGGTGAAAGTCGGCGACACCGTCATTGTGCGCCGCGCCGGTGATGTGATCCCGCAAATTGTGGCCGTGGTGGCGGACAAACGCCCTGATAACGCCGAAGATATTCTGTTCCCTCACGATTGCCCTGTGTGCGGCTCTCTGGTGGAGAGGCTGGAAGGCGAGGCGGTGGCCCGCTGCTCAGGCGGTTTGTTCTGTGAAGCTCAGCGCAAAGAGGCGATTAAGCACTTTGCATCGCGCAAGGCGCTGGACATCGATGGCATGGGCGACAAAATCGTTGAGCAGCTTATCGACAAGGAGTTGGTGGCCAGCCCTGCAGACCTGTTCAAGCTCACCGCCTCCATGCTGACTATGCTCGAGCGCATGGGCATGAAGTCGGCCACTAATCTGGTGGCCGCGCTGGCGGAAAGTAAAACCACCACCTTGCCACGCTTTTTGTATGCCCTGGGCATTCGCGAAGTGGGTGAGGCGACCGCCGCCAACCTGGCCAATCACTTCAAGACTTTGGACGCGCTGCGTGAGGCGACTGTGGAGCAATTGGTTGAAGTGGAAGATGTCGGCGCTGTGGTGGCGCAGCATGTGAAGTCCTTCTTCGAGCAGCCCCACAACAATGAGGTCATAGATAAACTGCTGGACGCAGGTATCAACTGGCCTGCGATTGAGGCTGTGGCAGAGGATGAACAGCCGCTCAAGGGCCAGACCTGGGTACTGACCGGCACTCTGACCCAACTGAATCGCAACGATGCCAAGGCTCAATTGCAGGCACTGGGTGCCAAGGTGGCTGGCAGTGTCTCCAAAAACACTACCTGCGTAGTCGCCGGTGAAGCTGCTGGCTCCAAACTGGCTAAAGCCCAGGAACTCGGTGTTGAAGTCTGGGATGAAGATCAATTGCTGGCGCTGCTGAATCAATAGCAGCCGACTCTGAGGTGAGACTGACAGAAATCAAGAACCCGGCCAATGCCGGGTTCTTTTTATCATAATACCAATTTCATTTAATAGTTGATCTGTTTCAGCGGGAGTTCAATGCGCTTGAGACAAGGCGAATCGGCGAAGTCATAGTGGTCTATGTCAAGGCGACTCAACACAGTATCAAGTGCATTGAAACCCGCACTGCGTGAGCGTGTCAGGCATCCTGCTCCTGTGTTGCATTGCTCTTAAAGGGCACCACCCCTAGTCAATCAATGCGCCTTGAATCAGAATCCCTGACACGCTCTGAATTGATCAGACTATTAATAAAGTTGGTATAAGTACTGCGTTTGGGGACGGGAGTTACTGCGGATAACGCCCTGATAATCGGCCCGCTCGTTGTTCTTATTTTGCTTAACTGTCAGCGCAGCTTTTTGAGCACCCTGCCAGCCGCTTTTTCTCTTCCTCATACATTCACAAACTCGGGATGCTTCAATAATAAGGCGCGAATGCCATGGTGCACCACCCAGATCAACATGGCGGTGGCGGCCACGGTCACAAAGATTGAGCTAAAGCGGTACAAAATCGAGAAGAATGCGTCTTTGCCTTCGGGGACAATCGCCGTCAGCGGCACGGCCAGTGCCGACATCGCCGAAAATGCGATCGCACCTTTGACTGGCCCCTTGGTGAATAAATAGCAAAATGGCCCCATGGCGATGGTCAGCGCGAGCCAAAACAGCAAGCCATTGCTATACCAACCGCCCAACACCAGTTGAATCGCCAAGCCGGCCAGGCAACCCAGCGCGGTGCCAATGACGCGGATTTTTGCCATCGCCATGGAGCCAGCCAAGGTCATAGGCGTCAGAATGATGATGATTGACGCTTGCGCCGAGAGCGAGTCGTAAAGATCCGCAAATTGAAACAGCAGAAAAGCGGCCATGGCGACCAGCCAACCCATCGCCACTTGGCTGATGTAGTCCATATCGCTTTTGACGGGCGTCGTCATGGCATCCTGAATCTCATCGCGTTTGGGCTCGGGAAAGAGCCAAAATGCCAGCGCACAGATGGCAATGTTCGCGAGGGAGATGACCCACAAGTTGAGGTTAAAATCTTCAATATCGATGAAATCATAGCTGGCAAAGTTCAGTATGATCGACCCAACCAACAGCCCCATATAGCCAAACAGATAGGTGCTGGGGTTCATCATCGCAATGCACTTGATTAGAAAAAACAGCCCCACTGCCACCGTCATGAGCACGGGGTGGAACTGCAGATATTCCAACAACAAGGTCGCTTGTATTGTGGTCCAGACGGCGGAAAACACCACCATCAGTAGCCGTGAGAGCTCAAAGCTATCGGTTCTGCTGAGAATAAACAGTGGCAGCATGATGGCGAAAAAACCGTAAGACCAGCCAAAGAGCATGCTCAGGGCAAGGCCGCTGGCGCAGCCAAACCAAATTCGCTGAGTTTTCATCGCGCCCTCTAGTACAGGTAGTGGAACAGGCTGGCGAGCTTGATTTGCCAGATGGCCATCCAACGCCAGAAGGTCTCCTTTGGAGGGTAGAGCACTATGGTGGCGCGGGAGCCAACAAACAATGCCGCAGGCATGGCATCGTCAGTGGCGAGATTCACGCGTGTTCTCTGCGCATCGCGTACCCAGCGGTTGTTGATTTCCACGCTGGTTAATGAGCCGTTAGGCTTTTGCTGCGCGGCAGCAACGCCGTAATCTCGGCTGGAGAGTGAGAAATCAAATACCTGGCCCGGATAGGCATCAAACGCCACCATGGCATGATAGTGGTCATCCACGTTGGCGACGGATTTTTCGCGAAAATCCCCCGTCACCCACAGTGAACCGGTTGGAATGAAAGTCAGCAGGGGCTGGTTGGCGTTGGCCATGCTGCCCACTTCCAGTTGCAGGTTGGTCACCACCCCATCGCCGGGGGCGAGCACCTGAGTATTGGTCAAATCCAACTGAGCTTTTTCAATGTCATTTTGCGCCACGCGCACTGCGGTGCTTTGTCCTTCTCCCTGGCCCAGTTGCGCTTCAATCACCTTGAGGCTTTGCTGCTCGGCTTTTAAGTTGGCGTTGGCCACTTGGTTTTGCGCAAAAGCGTTATCGAGGCTTGAGCGGGAAATCACTTGTTGGGTGGAGAGCTTTTGCAGGCGCAGATACTCGTGATGGGCGTTGTCATAAGTCGCTTGTGCTCGCGCAATATTCGCCAACGCCGCTTCGCGTTGAGAATAGAGCGTCGCTTCTTTTTCCAGGGCAGATTGCAGCGAGAGCTTAGCCTGCTCCAAGGCAATGCGGTATTTACGCGCATCAATGCTAAACAGCACATCCCCCTGTTGCACGTGCTGGTTATTGTGGATCTGCACTTGGGTTACTTTGCCGGAAACTTCAGGGGCGACCTGCACAACATAACCTTGAACACGCCCTTCGGTGGTGATTGGAGCGTGTTGGTCAGCCAAGATGATGTAGAAAAATAGAGCGATAAATAGGACAATCAGGCTTCTCATCCAAACGCGGAATTTATGTTCTGCAGACATAGAATCTATCAGTTTAAAAAGAAAGGGTGCGATTATAGAGAAGGGTGAGGTTGTACAGTAGAATGAGAAAAAAGACATTAATGAGCTAAAAATAGGACAATGAACATCAGTCTCGATGATCTCTACCTGTTTACCCAAACAGTGATGCATGGCGGCATCAGTGCCGCGGCCAACGTGCAGAAAATGCAGCGCTCTAAAGTCAGCCGCCGTTTGCAGGAGCTGGAAAAGGCGCTGGGGTGCCAGTTGTTGATCCGCACCACGCGCTCAATTGAATTGACCGAACAAGGCCAACGCTTGCTTGAACTGGTGGGGCAGCCGATGACGCATTTGCAACAAGGGTTGGCTGTGATGTCTGAGTACAATCAGCCTTCGGGCGGTAAAGTGCGCTTGGCGATCCCTTCGGCTTTGATGACCTCGGCGGCGTTTAACGCCATCATCAGTCAATTTAGCCAGCGTTTTCCTTCGGTCTCTCTGGAGATTGAAAATCATCAGCAAAGTGTTGATCTACGACGTCAGGCGTTCGATCTTCAGCTTTTGCCCGATGGGGCGAAGGTCAGTGACGACAGCTATGTGCAGTTTAGTTTGCTGCCCTATCGCTCGCATTTGGTGGCCTCGAAAGCTTACTTGGCCAAGCATCCGGCGATTCATTGTCTGGAAGATTTGCGCCAGCATCGCTTGCTGACCAACCGCTACAATGCTGACTTGCTGGATCCCAGTTTGCCGCTGGCACTGAAATCGGACGATCTGCATTTGCTGCGCGCTATGGCGATAGCAGGGCAAGGGATTGCGTTTATTCCGCAAGTGCATTCCAAACCCGCCCTGGAAGAGGGCAACTTAGTGGCAGTGTTGCCCCACCTTATCCACGCGAAACAACACCTGACCTTAATTTACCCGTCAGCACTTTATCTTCCTGAGAAAGTGAAAGTGCTGATTGAGCTGTTTCGTGAAAAATTTCAGTGAGCCGGGTGGATAACCACATCACTCAAGGTGAGCGAAAAGGTGGTGATCCCAAAAACAAAATCGAAGGCCAAGCGGCGGGGCATGATGAAATCCTCATTAAAGCATTGCCATCTTTCCCCCAAGGGTTGAATTCCCCGATAACATCGCCATATCTCAATGAACTCAATTGGAATTTGGATGCATACCTTGAAGTTGGAGCATGTTTACTGGCTGGATGACAAAGGGCACATCAAGCCACCGGCTTATCTTTATCTGTTGTTGGCGTTTCTTGCCAAAGCCTGGGTGGTGTGGGTGATGTCACTGACGCAGGCGAGTGATCGTGCGGCTCTGGTGCGCACCCTGTATCCCATGCAGGCCGATTTTGTGCAGGCGTTGCTGGTGGGCGCCGGTGCTGTGCTGATGTTTTTGCTGGTGCTGGCTGAGCGGCGCCGCAGCCCTCAGTGGGCGAGGCCGCTGTTTAATCAGGGGCGGCTGATTTTGATGGCGGTGCTGCTGGCGGAAGCCGTCGTCTGGGGCCAGCGCTTTATGCATTCTGATGGCCTGTTTCACTGGGGTGTTGCACTGGATGCGCTGGCGCTGTTCTGGAGCGCAATCTATCTGGTGAAGTCCCGTCATTTGCAGGTGTATTTCAAGGACTGGCGGGCAGATCCTTCTGCCTAGCGTCTGCACAGGTTAAAACATCAAGCGCAGCGGCCGGTTAACCGGCCGCTGTTTGTTTGCGGACTTTGCCGATAAAGCGTCTGAGTGCAAAGTGATTAATTCGGCACTAATTTGCTGAAATATCGGAATTGACTGGTAAAGCTGATTCTCAGAGCGAAAAAGATGTTCTATATTTCAAGCTATTAGTTAACGATATTCGACTGATAGGGAACGCGGTTGGCAAAGACCGAGCAGGTACAGTTACCCCTTTATCGTGTCAGGGTAGGGCATACAGTCAAGTTGCCGCTGGCCTGGAAAGATCATCCATTCTGGATTAATCGCATCAAAATTGAAGAGCCTGCTCAAATCGAGATGATTAGAGAGCTGGGGGTGGAGTTCGTCTATCTGCTGGATGGGGAGTTGCCGCCCGAGTCTGTGGATGATCAGCCACTCAGTCAGGATAATATTACGCCCGATGCCGCTCCTGCCAGTGTTGATCAGCAGCTGCAAACCCGCCGCGCGATCCGTCTCAGCCAGCAACGATTTCTCAATTCAGTCAACGCCAGCCGCACCGTGTTTGGTAAATTGCTCAGTGATCCACAAGGAGCGCTGCAGGCGGCCACAGAGCTGGTGGACGAACTAGCCTGCCATTTGAGCGAGAGCAGACGGGTGTATCTGGCGCTGGTCAGCAGTGGGGAGTCTATGGTGGGAGTGACTCAGCATTCCATCTCCGTCATGGTCTTGGCGATGATGGTGGCGCAGGAGCTTAAGCTCAGTGATGATGAGATGCGAACCATAGGCCTGGGGGCGCTGTTTCATGATATCGGCAAGCTCAAAGTGCCAGAGTCTATCCGCAACAATATCAATGGTGAGATGACGCCACCGGAGCGAAATTTCCTCAAAGCACACCCCAATTTCGGCCATGAGATGTTGAGCCGCAGTGGTATGTTTCCTGAAGCCGTGCTGCATATTGTGCGTCATCACCATGAGTATATTGATGGCACTGGTTATCCGGACGCGTTGCCCGGTACCCAATTGCCTTTGCTTACCCAGATAGTGTCGCTGGTGAATGACTTTGATCATCTGCTGCTCAGAGATGATGTTCGTTCTCCGCAGGTGGCACTGGGGTTTATTTTCAAGAAGCGGGCAGGCAAGCATAATCCTGAGTTGATTAAGCTGTTGGTGCGGGTGCTGGGGATCTATCCACCCGGCACTCTGGTACATCTGTCCGATGGTTGCGTCGGTAAAGTGATGCTCACATCGGACAAGGTTCGCCAGCCGCAGGTGTGGTCCTGCACCCTTGAAGGGGAAAATCCCTGCCTGAGGTTTCTGAAACAGGAACGGGTGCGGGTCACTGATGTCGCCGGTACCGACGAGCTATCCCCCGAGGCAGCCAACGTGCTGCAGGCCTCAGCCAATATCAGCTTTTATTTTGTCTCGCCCTGAGCAGCATGTGACGCATCTGTTTGCGTGGGACAGCATGATCGATATGACTAATCGGCCATTGACTCAGACACAGGTGTGATGAAGCTGCGCCTGATGGTCAATGAGCGCAGCCGTCACATGTCCGCTCTGATGCACAGGGGGATTGTCGTCGATGCTATTGCCGCCAAGCCTGTTGCGGCATATGGTGTTGAGCGCAACAGCGTGACTGCGCAGGACCAACCAATACAGGCAAACCGCGCAGGCTCTTTGCAGAGAGCTTGCAGACTTTGAACAGCAGGAGTCAGTGAATGAAGGTAGGCATTACGGGGTGTGGCTGGTACGGAATGCCTTTGGCCCGCGAATTGGCCGCTTGCGGCTATCAGGTAGTGGGTTCCAAACGTGATGGGGCGGGGTGCCGGGCGCTGAACGACGCCGGTATTGAAGCCGTGCAACTGGATTTGGATGATGCTTTGCTTGCACCGAGTTTGCCTTTGGTGGATGTGGATGCGCTCATTATCAACATTCCTCCCGGGTTAAGGCGCGCAGAGAATGATTATCTCAAGCGTCTGGCGCGGCTTAAATCCCTGTTACTGCCCAACAGATTAGCCCGGCTTATCTTTATATCCACTACCGGCGTGTATCCCAATATGGGCCTGGTGAGTGAGGAAGATGCACGCGCGGATAACGACAGTGCTGCGACATTACTTAAGGCCGAGGCACTGTTTACCGAAGCGCCTGAGCTGCTGGCGCCGGGGGGGCAGGTTTGTGTGCTGAGATTTGCCGGTCTGATTGGTCCGGGCAGGCATCCCGGGCGATTTCTGGCTGGGCGACAGGATGTGCCCGGTGCTGCGCAGTCGGTGAATCTGGTGCATCTTGTCGACTGCATCGCGGCGACAAGATGTTTACTGACCGCCGCCGATGCTGCTGGCATTTACAATCTGTGTATCCCGGAGCATCGCAGTAAACAGGCATTTTACGCTGAGGCTGCCAGCGCACTGGGATTAACTGCGCCGCAATTTAATGATGTTGAGATGGCTGACAAGCAAATTCAGGCACAGCGGATTTGCCGGCAGCTTGGTTACGTATATCGTTACCCCACGCTTGCGTCTGCCCTGGCTGATTGCTGAGCCTTTCTCCCTTATTCCTGTAAGGTCAGGCACCTATCTGTGCCTGGCCGGTTAATTTCCCCCGATTTTTCGCCTTCCGTTTTTGTGCGGGTTTCGACATTGGTCTAATGCATCCCCGCGCACTGGTTTCATGTTTTTGCTGTCTCATGTTGTTAACCTATTGTTGGTTATCGCTTTGTTTTGATTTTGTTGCGCGCTGCAACCTGCGCTTAGACCAAAGTCGCGATTGTCCGGGTATCCCCCCTTGTTAGATTGAACTGTGACTGAACTACTACAAAAATACAGGGGAGTCAGACTATGGCTTTTGAAAACGAAGACAAGGCCAAGGGATATTGGCGTGAAAACCTCCGCTTGGTGCTGGGGTTGCTGGCAATCTGGTTTTTCGTGTCCTACATGTGCGGCATCGTACTGGTGGATGTGTTGAATCAGGTTGAATTCGGCGGATTTAAACTCGGGTTCTGGTTTGCACAACAGGGCGCCATGTACGTGTTCGTTGCACTGATTTTTGTCTACGCGGCAAAAGCCAATGCGCTGGACAAAAAGTATAACGTGCACGAAGACTGAGGAGCGGCGTCATGGATGTACAAACTCTGACATATTTAATCGTGGGGCTGACCTTTGCCCTGTATATCGGCATCGCCATCTGGTCCAAGGCCGGTTCAACCAAAGAGTTCTATGTTGCCGGTGGTGGGGTTCACCCGGTAATGAACGGGATGGCAACCGCAGCGGACTGGATGTCGGCAGCTTCATTTATCTCTCTGGCCGGTATTGTTTCCTTCGTCGGTTATGACGGCAGCGTCTACCTGATGGGCTGGACCGGTGGTTACGTATTGCTGGCCCTGTGTATGGCGCCGTACCTGCGTAAGTTCGGTAAATTTACTGTGCCGGATTTTATCGGCGACCGTTATTACTCTCAGGCGGCCCGTACCGTGGCAGTAGTGTGTGCCATCTTCATCTGCTTTACCTATATCGCCGGTCAGATGCGCGGCGTGGGCGTGGTGTTCTCCCGCTTCCTGGAGGTGGACGTGGATACCGGCGTTTATATCGGTATGGCGGTGGTGTTCTTCTACGCTGTGCTCGGTGGCATGAAGGGGATTACCTACACTCAGGTTGCTCAGTACTGCGTGCTGATCTTCGCCTTCATGGTGCCGGCCATCTTTATCTCTGTGATGATGACCGGCCACATCCTGCCACAGGTGGGTTTCGGCTCTGAGCTGGTGGATGCGGCGGGTAATCCTACTGGCACCTATCTGCTGGATAAGCTCGATGGCCTGTCTACTGAGCTGGGTTTCGCCCAGTACACTGAAGGCTCGAAATCCATGATTGACGTGTTTGCCATTACCGCTGCCCTGATGGTGGGTACGGCCGGTCTGCCACACGTTATCGTGCGCTTCTTCACTGTGCCCAAGGTAAAAGATGCCCGCTCCAGTGCCGGTTGGGCCCTGGTGTTCATCGCGATCATGTACACCACTATCCCAGCGCTGGCGGCATTCTCCCGCGTGAATATGATTGAGACCATTAACGGTCCTGATTCTCAGGGGGTTGCCTATGAGGCGGCGCCTGGCTGGATTAAGAACTGGGAAAAGACCGGTCTTATTGCCTGGGATGACAAGAACGGCGATGGCAAGATGTACTATGCCAAGGGTGCTGAAAATGAAATGAAGATCGACCGTGACATCATGGTACTGGCTACCCCTGAAATCGCCAATCTGCCTGCGTGGGTGATTGCGCTGGTGGCAGCGGGCGGTCTGGCCGCGGCATTGTCGACCTCAGCCGGTTTGTTGCTGGTGATCTCCACCTCGGTATCGCATGATTTGATGAAGAAAACCTTAAGACCGGATATTACCGATAAACAGGAACTGTTCTACGCCCGTCTGGCTGCCGGTGTGGGGATTGTGATTGCCGGTTACTTCGGTATTCATCCACCTGGATTTGTGGCAGCGGTGGTGGCCTTCGCCTTCGGTCTGGCGGCTTCCAGTCTGTTCCCGGCCATTGTGATGGGGATTTTCTCCCGCTCAATGAACAAGGAAGGTGCCATTGCCGGTATGGTGACAGGTATCACCTTTACTGCTGGCTACATTGTGTACTTCAAGTTCATCAATCCTGCGGCTAACGTACCGGACAACTGGTTGTTCGGCATCTCGCCGGAAGGTATCGGGATGGTAGGGATGATCATCAACTTCGCGGTGGCCATCATTATCAGCAAGATGACCTCCAAGGTACCTGATGATGTGGTTGCTATGGTGGAAGGTATCCGCTTCCCCAAAGGTGCCGGTGAAGCCCAGGACCACTAATCGTCTCCCTTGATTGACAAAGAGCGCTTCGGCGCTCTTTTTGTTTGTGCAAAGTCTGTCAGCTTAATTTCATCTGCCAAGCGGGATAAGGCTTCAGGACAGCGTCAGCCTTTGGTCGAATAGTATGCCGGTTGCAGGGCAGGTTACTTTTGGGGGGCATATTCAATTGGATACCCCGTTATGGATGCCAGCGAATTACAACCTATTACCGACTTTCTGGTCACTCTGGTGCCCTTCAATCAATTGTCGCCGGAGCAACTGGCCTATGCTGCCCGTCAGCTGGAGATAGTATATTTCCCTGCCGTATCGCGGATTGTTCCCATGAGCGATGATGATCGGCGACTGTATATCGTGCGCAGCGGTGCATTTGAAATCCGAGATGCCGACGGGGAGCTGGTTGACCGCCTGGGAGCCGGCGACTTCTTCGGCTATCCCTCACTGCTGTCCGGTGAACAGATAAGCAACAGTGTGCGGGTATTGGAGGATGGTCTGGTTTACCAGTTGCCTGAAGGCTGCTTTAACGAGTTTTGCAGCCACAACCGTGAATTCAGCCGTTTTTTCAACCGGGCTTATGCCCGTCGCATGCGTAATGAGGCCAGATTCAAAGCGCGGAACATGCTGACGACCAGTCGCCTAAACAGCCTGATGTCCGGCGATCCGGTCTGCGTGGATATGGGGGACACGGTCGGCTCGGCGGCCCGCCTGATGTCGCATCATCGGGTGTCCTCGGTATTGGTGCTGGATCAGGGACAACTGGCGGGCATTCTGACCGACAGGGATCTGCGTAACCGGGTGCTGGCAAAGGACCGGGATGCGTTTACGGCTATTGCCGATGTGATGACGGCTTCTCCCCTTACCGTCGAGCCGGAAACCCTGGTGTTCGAAGCCATGGTATTAATGGGCGAGCACAATGTACATCATCTGCCGGTGACCAGAGATGGCCGTCCGGTAGGCATGGTGACCAGTACTGATTTGCTGCGCAGTCAAAGCTCCCAGCCGCTGCTGATGATGGGGGAAATAGACCGGCAGCAGGATGTGGAAGGGCTGGTCAACCTCAGCAAACGGATTCCTTTATTGTTGCAGAATCTGATCAGCGCAGATGCCAGAGCCGAGGAGATCGGGCGCATTCTGACATCGGTCACAGACACCCTGACCCGGCGATTAATCGTGTTGGCCCAGTCACAGCTGGGAGATGCTCCCATGGCGTTTTGCTGGCTGGCGTTTGGCTCTCAGGGACGTCAGGATCAGGTCGCCTGTTCGGATCAGGATAATGGCTTACTGCTGGCGCGTGAACCCTCCGCCGGGGAAGCTGCATATTTTGAAGCCCTCACGACCCTGGTGTGTGATGGCCTCAATGCCTGTGGCTATATTTATTGCCCGGGAGGGATCATGGCGATGAATCCGGTATGGCGCAAATCCCTCAAAGGCTGGCAGCGCTGCTTTGCCGGCTGGATCGACAGCCCTGAACCCAAGGCATTGATGCACGCCAGTATTTTCTTCGATATGCGATCGGTTTATGGCGATGAGCCATTGTTTGATCAGCTGCAGACCAGTGTGCTTAACCTGTGTCATAACAAAGATATCTTTCTGGCGCTGCTGACCGGAAATGCGCTGGATACCCGTCCGCCGCTGGGCTTTTTCCGGCAATTTGTGCTTGAGCGCGATGGCACCGAGGTGAAGGGCATAGATCTCAAACACAAAGGCAGTGCCATCATCAATGATATTGCCCGGGTGTATGCCCTGAGTGCGGGCGTGCGGGAAATCAATACGCCAAAACGTATTCGCCAGCTGGTGGAAATGGGCGTGATCAACCGTAAGGATGCCTTGAATCTGGCCGATGCTCAGGAGTTTATTGCCCATATGCGACTTGCCAATCAGGGCCGGCAGGTAGAGCAGGGATTGAAACCCAACAACTATCTCAAGCCCGGTGAAGTCTCATCACTGGTTCGATACCAGCTCAAGGAAGCGTTCAAGGTGGTGGACGATGCCCAGTCCGGTCTGCGGCTGCGCTTTATGCGGGCATTCTGATGCTACTGAGTCTTGGTCTGAATCCACTGGCGCGCTGGCAGCTGACCCGCAGGATCAATAAAGCGGCGGCGCAGTGTCGTCAGCCCTGGTTGTCCGGGTATCTGCGCAGTCTGCTGCCGTTGCTGGATGGGGATGTAGAGCATCTGCCTGCGCTGGCTTTCGATTTGGAGATGACCGGGTTGCAGCCCCATATTGACGAGATCCTCAGTATTGGTGCTGTGCCAGTTGATGGCCGGACGTTGCGGCTGAGCGGCGCGTGGCATTGTCTGCTGGCCAATAATACCGGGGTCGGGCAAAGCGCCTGTATTCACGGTATTGTCGATCGGGACCTGAAAGCCGGCGTGCCGCTGGCCAGCGCTCTGGAGCAATTTTTCACTCTGGCCTGTGGTCGGTTTCTGGTGGCCCATCATGCACCTTTGGATCTGAGTTTTCTGTGTTATCACCTCAAATGCCTGTTTGGCGATCCGGTATGGTTACCGGGTATCGACACTATGCAGCTGGAACACCGCAGACTGAAGCTGGCCAATCGCCCCCTGAGTGATGGCGTCCTGAGGCTGGGAGCGTGCCGGGAACGTTATGGACTGCCAAACTATCCGGCCCACAATGCCTTGATTGATGCCATCGGTTGCGGCGAATTATTGCTGGCCCAGCGTGCGGCGATGAAACCTGCGAATGTGCTTGAATTACTGCGCTGATTGTCCGTACAAGGCAGCCGTTGTTAAAAATCGCTGCTGTTAACACTGTTGCGCCCCCCACCGGATTTGACGGGCAACAGCTTATTACAAATTTGCTCCTGACATTCTGCCCGATTGTGCTTTAGTTGTTTGAGTGAAGGCAGGCAATATTATCGGGAGTAGCTATGGTGTGGCCCTTGATTTGGCTTGGTGGCGCGGCCATCGGTGTGCTGGCATTGGCAGATGAAAAAGCTCGCAGGGACAGATTGGCGCTCGACAGACGGCTGGGGCGGGTAGAGCCGCAGGCCGCCACAGCAGCAGAAGGCGCGGCGTTGACCCCCAGCATATTGTTCAACAGCAACACCCGGGTAACGCCGGAAGTGGGCAGTATAGTATGCTGCCATGTCTATGGCGTGATTGAGCATACCGGTATCTGGCTGGGTGACAACAGCATTGCTGAGCTGCATGGTTCAGGACTGGTGAGGGCGGTGTCTGCCAAACGTTTTTTGGCAGGACGAAGCGGTGATTGTATTTATCTGGCCTGCAGTCATGATCATCGGGCACTTGCCTGTCAGCAGGCTGCTGTGCGCGCCAGCGAGAGTATGTTTACCTATCGTGACTATCAATTATTGGATAACAACTGCCACAGGTTTGTCTGGTATTGTCTGACCGGTGATGAGTCGAGGATCAGCAGCTTCGATGGGCTTAGTATCAAACTGGCTGCACTGTTCAGTCAGGCGATCTACTGGGACCTGATGAAGTCGTCTGAATGAATGACCAATGCCGGGACTTGTAACGCTATTGGCTGTGGCACAAATGATGACTAAAAGTCTGCAGCAGTTAACCTGCAAGATTGAAAAAGGCCACCGAAAGGTGGCCTTTTTATTGAGGCTGTGACGCGGTTATTCTCTGTGCTCTGCACGCTCACAGAAGTAAGCTGCGGCCCGCTTCACCAACTCCAGGCCGGTCTGATCACATGGTGGCAGGTCGGCATCTGTGGTCTCCAGCGGTGTGACGCGTTCACCCCACTTGATCACAGTTGCTGCAGAGGTCAATCCAGCACCAAATGCGCAGGACAAAATTGTTTGACCGGGTTGAATGCGGCCTTGCTCAATGGCATCACAAATGGCAATCGGAATCGTGGCTGCGCTGGTGTTGCCATAATTGGCAATATTGACGAAGGCCTTTTCCTTATCGATCTTCATACGACTGACCAGCGTAACGATAATTCGCTCGTTCGCCTGGTGGGGGATAACCAGATCCACTTCATCTTTATCCAGATTGCATTTCTCCAGCACCTTCTTGCTGAGCTTACCCATGCCGGCAATGGCACGCTTGAAGATCTCCTGACCATCGAACTGGATGAAGAAGTCCAGCGAATCCGCGCTGAATCTGTCCATGCTGGTACCAAAACTGGTTTTCAGAATATCGCGCCCGGCAGGGTCGTTATTCAGCTCATAGGCCAATACCCCTTCTTCTTTATCTGTTGCTTCCAGAATGGCGGCGCCCGCGCCATCACCAAACAGCACAGCAGTTTCGCGGCGGGACCAGTCCAGATAGAAGGTCAGGCGTTCGGCACCTATCACCAATACGCGCTGACATTGACCACTGCGGATCTGGGCACTGGCAAGGCCAAGGCCGTAGAGAAAGCCACTGCAGGCAGCATTGATGTCAAACGCAGCGCAGTGTGCGCCGATATTGGCCTGAACTGTGGAGGCGATATTCGGGATCAGGGTATCCGGGCTGGCAGTCGCCAGAATGATCATATCGATATCTTTACCTTCCAGACCGGCTGCAGCCAACGCACGCTTGGCGGCAACAGAAGCCAGTTCGGAAGTGCCTACGTGGCTGATGTGGCGCTGCTTGATCCCGGTGCGCGGACGGATCCACTCATCTGACGTTTCAATAAAGGTAGATAGATCATCATTGGTCAAAACAGCGGGGGGAACACATTTTCCCCATCCGGTTATAGTGGCATACGGCATGGATTTCTCTCGTTTTTTGTCGCGGCAAAGCCGCAAATACAGGCTGCTTAAAAAGTTACCAGCTTAAGTGTCACCCATTGAGCTGGTCGGCAACCAATGCTTTGATATCGTCAGCGGCGCTCAATATATGTTGTCTGAGGAAGGCGACTGCGCCTTCGATATTTCGGTCCTGACACAGCTTCAGCAGTTCCTTGTGATCTTGTTCTGCCTTGGGAACGCCGCCGGTTAACAGTAATTGCATTCGAATATAGCGATCGCAGTTGGTATTCAGTCCCTGGACGACTTCAAGTGTATGGGGGCGTCTGGCTGCCAAATACAAGCTGGTGTGAAATTCGGTGTTGAGCAATGCCCAGCTGGCGATGGCATCTTCCCTGCGAAAGGCCTGCTCCAGGCTGGACAGCGTCTGCTTTGCCCGGGCGAAGTCCTCATCTTGCATATTGGGGATCGCTTTGGCAAGCAGTTCGCACTCTATCATTGCTCTGAGCTCAAACAGTTCGGTGACCTGAGCGATAGACAGTTCAGTCGCAGTAGCGCCTTTGTGGGCTTCAAACTTCACCAGCCCTTCAGCTTCGAGTTGCAGTAAGGCTTCTCGCACCGGAATTCTGCTGACATTCAAGGCTTCAGCCAATGCGCTTTGACGCATTGGCTCTCCGGCGGCAATTTCACCGGACAGGATTTTTTCCCGAAGCACCTCGACAACGACCTGGGTTCTGGTTTTATGAATGATGGGCATCGACCGGCTCATAAACGCCTTATTTTATATTAAGAATCATATTTATCCTGTTAGGTTAACGTCTCAGCGCATATAAATAAAGCAGGTTGGTGAGACACAAAAGGCTGGATTGCGGCATAACTTAAATTCTCGGCTATTGGTGGAATTGCTGATTGTCGCCAATAGGTCTTAGGTGAAATAATACGACGGATTTAAACAGGTTGGAGACTTCGGTGAAAAAAGCGGTATTTCTGGATCGTGATGGGGTGATTAATGTCGATCACGGTTATGTGCATCAGGTAGATGACTTTGAGTATATCGAAGGTGTGTTCGATGCCTGCCGTGAGCTGAAGCAGATGGGATATAAACTGGTGGTTGTGACCAATCAGTCAGGTATTGCCCGGGGCATGTACAGTGAAGAGCAATTTCACTCGCTGACAGAGTGGATGGATTGGAACTTTGCCGATAAGGGCGTAGAGCTGGATGGCATCTACTACTGTCCTCATCACAATGAGCAAGGGGTTGGGGATTACAAAGTTGATTGTGATTGTCGCAAACCCAAGCCTGGAATGCTTGAATCTGCGGCGCGGTTTTTGAAAATCGATTTGGCACAGTCAGTGATGGTCGGTGATAAGCGGGATGATATGCTGGCAGGTAAGGCCGCTGGTGTCAGCCTGAATATTCTGGTTAGAACAGGTAAGGCCTTGACCGAAGAGGCGCAGGCTGAGGCAAACGTGGTACTTAACAGTATTGCCGATGTGCCAGCTTACCTACGCAGCATTTAATAGATGAAAACCACCGGCAGGTGGTTTTTTTAATGGAATTGTCTGCTAAATGGGCGATTCTCTTTTGGTTTGTTTGAAAAGTCGTCAATCGGTGGTGTTTTACGGTTTTTTTCACAAAAAGGACTTGCAGGAAAATCTCGCTTGCCTATAATTCGCTTCCGTTGAGACGCTGAAATGACCGCGTAGCCGGTTCGGTAAAACGAACGGGTTGCCTTTTAAAGGCGTTGTTCTTTAACAATTTATTACTAGACAATCTGTGTGGACATTCACAGTAGTTGATGAGGTCGACAAAGACTTATCCTCTCCTTCAGTG
>NZ_JBOZWP010000016.1:0-106140 GCF_050865035.1 Shewanella sp. GXUN23E
GATTACCATTGCCTGCCGCTGGGATAGGCAGGAAGCCTGAATGCCGTGAAAGACATGGATGTTCGAAAACGGCCTTTTGCGCAGCTACCCAAATGCCTCGCCGTCAATCCTTCCCTGGAGGCTCGACGAAAACCAAATTCGTCCTTGAACAAATGCCAGCAATACATCCATGCATTGCGCTCATAATCACGCTCATCATCGATGAGCATTCACCTTATTTTCAACGGTCATTTTTGCAGCTACGCCTATCAAATTAGTGCAACCTGCATATCCAACGTTCGACCTTAATAGCAATGAAATAACAAACAGACAGGCCATCTAGAAATGACCGCACACAAAAAACCGGACTTGGGAAAGTCCGGTTTTTACCTTTACCTCAAAAGAGAATTACAAATGCTCTTCGGCGTATTCGGCCAGGCGTGAGCGGACGACGCCGTTGAGGTAAATGTTGGCACTGCCTTCAAAGTTCTTGAAGCATTCCACAATATAGGTCAAGCCTGAGGTGACCGCTGTCAGATAGTTGGAGTCAATCTGCGACAGGTTACCGCAACAGATGAGCTTGGTGCCTTCGCCCATGCGGGTGATCATGGTTTTAATTTGCGAGGCGGTGAGGTTCTGACACTCATCCAGCAACACGATGGAGTTCTGGATTGAGCGCCCGCGCATAAAGTTGATGGATTTGAACTGGATGTTGGCCTTTTCCATGATGTAGTTCATGCTGCCGGTGGGATTGACATCATGCTTGTGCAGTACTTCCAGAGTATCTGTGACCGCCGCCAGCCAGGGCATCATTTTCTCTTCTTCTGTGCCCGGCAAGAAGCCGATGGATTCGGCAATCTCCGGCGTGCTGCGAGTCACTATGACCTTTTCATACTGATTGCGCTCGACCACCAGTTCCAGCGCTGCTGCCATCGCCAGCAGGGTTTTACCACAACCGGCTGGGCCAGTGAGGATCACCAGATCGATATCGGGATCCATCAGCGCCTGCAGCGCCATGCCCTGATAGATATTCTTGGGTTTGACCCCCCAGGCCTGCTGATTCAGCACCCGGCTGCGCCCAAGATCCAGGATGTGCATATGGGTATCATTTTTATCGACCACCCGGCCACAGAAGTCCGATTCATCATCAATAAGATACTGATTAATATAGAGCTGAGTATCATCCAACTCTTTTACCGGCACTTCATGGATGGTATTGCGCCCCTGTCTGGCGGTCGATACCCGATTCAGGTGTTCCCAGAAATTACCCTCATATTGGTGAAAACCTTTGGCCAGGAAACGGATATCGTCAATCAGCTGATCGGTGCGATAGTCCTCAACCCGCTCCATCCCGGCACCTTTGGCCTTAAGGCGCATGTTGATGTCTTTGGTGACCAGCACCACTGGCCGGGGGCTGTACTGTTTCTGCAGATGCAGTGCGGTGTTGATGATGCGGTTGTCATTGTTGTCACCGGGCAATGCGCCTATGGTGAATTCGATCTGATGGTCGGGGAAGATAGCCAGGCTACCTGATGCGGCGGTTTGTCCTTCCCGGGCGGGAAGCGGCACGCCACTGACGATTTGTTCGGGGGTGGACAGACTGCCGATGGCGTCTTCCAGGGCGCGAATCGCGACTCTGGCGTCACGACTGACATCGCGTTTGCGGTCTTTTATCTGGTCAAGTTCCTCCAGAACTGTCATCGGGACGACTACATCGTGTTCTTTGAACGAGTATATGGCTAAGGGTTCATGCAAAAGTACATTGGTATCCAGTACAAATAACTTTCTGCCGTCTTGCTCCATGGCGCCTCCAATCCAGCTTATGCCAGCGTTGTTTTTATGGTTTACAGCACTTTTGGTTTACTCCTCCCTATCCTGTTTTCTCAATCCGGACAAATGTTTAATTAATGTTAATAGTGGCACCAAAGGAGCCAAAGCTCAACTCACTTTTCGATTGATATCGTCAGTTTAATGTCATCAGGATGACAGCAGCATGACACCCTGCATAAAGGTTAATTTGTATTCGACAGCCCACCGTCTTAGTCTGATTTCTCGGGCGTCTTATTGCGCAGCAAAGGTTGTATTCCATGCCCAGTTCAGGCCACAGTTGCCAGCACTGGTATCAGGCCAGTGGTGTAAAGGCATGCACTAAGGTCATCGCCAGCACTGAGCTTTATCCTGAGTCTGCGCTTGCGGATAACCTGCCTGTCCGCACAAAAGCCTGCGGAAAAATCTGCGCGAATGAACTTTTTTACCCACCGGTTGCCGCAGCCAAAAGCCGATGGCAGCAGCGTCCTTACCGCTTGGCTGAGATTTGCAGCCCGTCAACACCGGGTTACCGACTTGTGTCCTCAGCAGGCTTGGGTATACCATACGCGCCCTTTGTGAAATGTGCCGGAGAAAAGAGTTAGTTATGCCGTTCGCCTTAGGTCAACGCTGGATCAGCGATACAGAATCAGAACTGGGATTGGGGACCGTGGTACAGGTAGAAGGCCGCATGGTCACTGTGCTGTTTCCGGCCACGGGCGAGAACCGCATGTTCTCCCGCTCCGACGCCCCCCTCACCCGCGTGATTTACAATCCCGGGGATGACGTGGAAAGCCATGAAGGCTGGACACTGAAGATCGACTCCGTTGAGGAAAAGGACGGCCTGGTTTACTACTTCGGCACCCGCAGTGATAACGGTGAACACATCGAACTGCGTGAAACTCTGCTGAATCACAACATCCGTTTTAATAAGCCACAGGACCGTCTGTTTGCCGGCCAGATCGATCGTCTGGACCGCTTTACCATGCGCTACAAGAGCCAGCTGCTGCGCCATCAACTGGCCAGCTCAGATGTGCTCGGCCTGCAGGGTCCGCGTGTAGGTCTTATTCCTCATCAACTGTGGATTGCCCATGAAGTGGGTCGCCGGTTTGCGCCCCGGGTATTGCTGGCCGATGAAGTGGGTCTGGGCAAGACCATCGAAGCCGGTTTGATTATCCATCAACAGCTGATGACAGGTCGCGCAGAGCGCGTACTGATTATCGTGCCCGACACCCTGCGCCATCAGTGGCTGGTGGAAATGCTGCGCCGCTTTAACCTGCGCTTCGCCGTATTTGACGAAGACCGCTGCATTGAAGCCTTTGCCGAGCACGACAATCCTTTCTATACCGAGCAGCTGGTGATTTGCTCGCTGGATCTGCTGCGCAAAAAGCGCCGTCTGGAGCAGGCATTGGATGCCGACTGGGATCTGATGGTGGTGGATGAAGCCCATCACCTTGAATGGTCTGAAGATGAGCCAAGCAAAGCCTATCAAATTGTGGAAGCCATGGCTGAAGTGGTTCCCGGCGTACTGCTGCTGACCGCAACCCCGGATCAACTGGGCCATCAGAGTCACTTCGCCCGTCTGCGTCTGCTGGATCCGGACCGTTTCTACGATTACGACGCCTTTATCAAAGAGGAAGACAGCTATAAAGAAGTGGCTGAAGCCGCCGAAGCGCTGGCTGGCGAGCACAAGCTGTCTGATGCAGCCATCAACAGCCTGACTGAACTGTTGGGTGAAAAAGATATCGCCCCGGCCATTCGTATGATCCAGGCCGATGAGGTGGATGCAGAGCTGAAACAGGCTGCCCGCAGTGAACTGCTGCAGGAGCTGCTGGACCGTCACGGTACCGGCCGGGTGCTGTTCCGTAACAGCCGCGCCTCAGTCAAAGGCTTCCCCAAGCGCATATTCAACGCTTACCCCCACGCCATGCCACAGGAATATGTGACAGCTGCGCGGGTAAACGCCATGATGGGCGGCTATAAGAGCCTGCAGTCAAAAATCAGCATGGCGCTGGCGCCGGAGAAGATGTATCAGGCTTTCGATGAGAACAACGCCGGTTGGTGGAAGTTCGATCCACGTGTGGATTGGCTGATTGATTTTCTCAAGAACAACCGCTCCAAGAAGGTACTGATCATCGCCAGTCAGGCAGAGACGGCACTGGCACTGGAAGAAGCACTGCGTACCCGCGAAGGTATTCAGGCCACCGTATTCCACGAAGGCATGTCGATTATCGAGCGCGACAAAGCCGGCGCTTACTTTGCGCAGGAAGAGAGCGGCGCCCAGGCATTGATCTGCTCTGAAATCGGTTCAGAAGGCCGTAACTTCCAGTTTGCCAGCCATCTGGTACTGTTTGACCTGCCACTGAATCCGGACTTGCTGGAGCAGCGCATCGGTCGTCTGGACCGTATCGGCCAGAAAAATGACGTGCAGATCCACCTGCCCTACCTGACCGGCACAGCACAGGAGCGTTTGCTGACCTGGTACCATCAGGGATTGAATGCCTTCGAGCTGACCTGTCCAAGCGGTCATGTACTGTTTAACGAGTTCCAGGAAGACCTGGTCAATGTACTGATTGAAGATGATCAGGATGCCATGACCAACCTGCTGAACCACACCCAGGCACGCTACAAAGAGCTGAAACATGCCATGGAGCAGGGTCGTGACAAACTGCTGGAGATCAACTCTCACGGTGGTCACAGAGCTCAGGCACTGGTTGAACGTCTGGCAGAGCGGGACAACGATACCGGCCTTATCGGTGCTGTGATCCGCCTGTGGGACATTATCGGCGTGGATCAGGAAGACAGTGGCGAAAACACCATTATCCTGCGCCCCAGCGAACATATGATGTTCCCGACCTATCCGGGTCTGCCGGAAGATGGTCTGACAGTAACCTTCGATCGTGACACTGCGCTGTCCCGTGACGATATTGCGCTGATCACTCAGGAGCATCCGCTGGTGCAGACCGCGCTGGATTTGATCACCGGCTCTGAAACCGGCAGCACCAGCGTGGCCGTACTGAAGAATAAGGCACTGCCAGCAGGCACCCTGTTTGTCGAGCTGATTTATCTGGCTGAAGCCTCAGCGCCCAAAGCCAGCCAGGTACACAGATACCTGCCACCTACACCTATCCGGGTGCTGCTGGACAAGAGTGGCAACAATCTGTCGGCCAACGTCAACTATGACAATTTCGATCGCCAGCTCAGTGCGGTGAACCGTCATATTGGCAGCAAACTGGTGAACGCCTCGCAAACGTTGATGCACCCGCTGCTGGCCAAGGCTGATGAAGTCGCCAAAGTCGAACTGGATAAACTGCTGGACGACGCCCGTGACAGCATGACCAGCCAGCTGACCGCTGAGCTCGAACGCCTGGAAGCCCTCAAAGCGGTGAACCCCAATATCCGTGAAGAGGAACTGGATTATCTGCGTGAGCAGATGGTTGAGCTCAAGCGCTATCTGGACGATTGCGCCCTGCAGCTGGATGCCATCCGACTGGTGCTGGTCAGCCATGCCTGAGGCCGGTAACCATCCGTCCTGATCCTGAAAAGCCTTGTGAACTTCACACAAGGCTTTTTTTATTTTGAAAGGCCGCCACACCAAGCACTCAACCAAGTACTCACTTCGCCACGGCGCTGCACGCACGAAAGCAGAGCAAAGAAAGATAGCGGTTTGTCTTCATGCCCTTGGTGGCTCCATATCTTGCCGTTAACCAGCGATACTTTTCCTAAATGAACAGCATTACGCGATGCAGGGCTTTTTGTTGATATACTGAGCAAGTATCAGAAACCAAAGGAATGTCTATCTTGACTCGCTCAGCCCTGACGCTGATGTTGCTGGCATTAATGCCACCGGCATTGAGTGCCGAGACCTTCAGCTATCAGCCACAAATTGCCCAGGCCGGATATGATTATCTGCCCGATGATGAGCTGCGCAGCATTCAGGTGGGAGCGCAATCGTCACCTGTGTTGGTTCGCTCCTGGGAAGGCAGGCACCAATACGGCGCCGTGATTCTGCTGGCAAGCCCGGGGCAGGTGCCTGATACTCCGGGGCTCATTGCCCATCTGCGACGGGCTCTGAACTCAGCAGGCTGGGCCAGCATCAATCTGTCGTCCCCACTGCCGCTGCCGCGGGCCAATTTTTCCACCACAGCAGAGTCAGTGGCCAACCCCGGAGAGGGACAACTCAAATTGACGTCAGGCCAATCCACACCGGACTATTCAATGACGCAGATGAGTGAATTTATCAGCCAGAGACAGGCGTCGGTCAGCGAAGCGCTGGGGCAACTGGATGTGCTGGGCAGTGAGTTTCCGGGCAAGCGACTGATGATTGTCAGCAATCAGACGGCCGCCATGGTTATCGAACTGCTTAATCAGGAAAAAATCCCCACACCGGATCTGCTGGTGGTGTTCAATCCCTATCTGCCCCAGCCACAACTGAATGCGGCCCTGATCAGCGGTCTGGAAAAGCTGTCGATCCCTGTGCTGGATATTCAGTCTCCCGATGGCCATCCGGCGTCCAGAGAAACCCTGACTAAGCGTCAGCATCTGAGCCGATCCAAAGGCCCGGCTAAGTACCGTCAATTGCAGCTGGCACTGGATCTGGATATCCCCAGCGCCTGGCAGGATGCCACTGTGGCCATCAAAGGTTTTGCTTACACCAGCCTGATCCGTTGATCACCAGCCATTTTGTCTGGGGTGCCAGGGCTTATCGGGCTCGCGGGTCTGACGCAATGCCGCTATCCGGCTGTTTTTGCCCAGCAGCAGGCGGATTTGATACCAGGACTCCCGCGCCAGCAACGTCCTGACTGAGGCACTCCAGCTGCGGTGAATACTGGCTTTGATGGCAGCCGCCGCGTCCGGTGAGGTATGCATCAGCCGGGTAGCCATCTGTATCGCATCGGCCATGGGATCGGCACTCACCCGGGTGATAAGCCCAAGCGTCTGTGCATCTTCTGCCTGAATAATATCAGCCGTCAACGTCAGCTCCAGCGCCTTGTCTCTGGGCAACAGGCTGCGCAGCGCGACCAGTCCGGCCATGTCCGGCACCAGCCCCCATTTGGCTTCCATGATAGAGAAATCCGCATCCTGTGAGGCATAACGCATATCTGCGCCCAGAGCTATCTGCATACCACCGCCATAACAGTGCCCGTGAATCACCGCGATTACAGGTACCGGCAGTCTTTGCCACCCCAATGACACCTGCTGCGCCAGATTGGCATTACCGGGTAACCATTTGAACAGCAGTTTAACGGCCTGCAGTGGCTGCTTCATCACGCTGCGCACATCCAGACCCGAACTGAAATGGCCCCCGGCACCGGACAGGATCACGGCATGGATATTGGCATCCCGGCGGATCATCTTCTGTACCCGGCGTATTTCGCAAAACATCTGGTAATTGAGCGCATTGAGTTTGTCTGGCCGGTCAAGCGTCACCCTGGCTATTCCATCAACCACATTAAAAGTCACATACTTCAATGACATACACTTATTCCTTTGCCGCTGAATGAGCCACATTAGACCGAGTTGAATACACAATGCAAAGATTTTGTTAAACTTGCGCGTTCAGGTTGCATTGCCCGGACAAACCGGGCTGCACGTCAGGTGCCGTCGTTTGCACTGATTTTGGCACCAACGCCAGACGAAACTCCGTCAAATACCAAAATCAGTGTTAGGCTTAAGAATAAAAGACACGGCGGGATTAAGGGAGCTATGACAACTCAGGTATTGATTTGCGACGATTCTGCGATGGCCAGAAAGCAAATGGCCCGCAGTCTTCCCCCCGAGTGGGACGTCGAGCTGAGCTTCGCTGCCGATGGCCGGGAAGGGCTGGAAGCCATCAGGGAAGGCCGGGGAGAAATTGTCTTTCTGGATCTGAATATGCCGGAAATGGACGGCTATCAGGTACTGACTCAGGTTCAACAGCAGGATCTGCCCGCCGTCATCATAGTGGTGTCCGGTGATATTCAGGCCAAAGCCCATGAGCGGGTAAAATCACTTGGTGCCATCGATTTTATTCAGAAACCGGTAAAACCCGAAGCCATCCGCGCAATCCTGCTCAATTACGGCATACTCGAACCTGCCACAACAGAGCAGGAGCCTGCCGCTCCCCCACCTTTGACAGATACCAGCATGATCAAAGTCGATCTGCGTGATGCCTGTCAGGAGGTCGCCAATATCGCCATGGGACAGGCCGCCGATCTGCTGGCCAAGTTGCTGGACGTTTTTGTCAAACTGCCGATCCCCAACGTCAACGTGCTGGAAACCAGTGAGCTGACCATGGCACTCAAAGCGGTGGAGAGTGATAGTAAAGCCTCTGCGCTGTGCCAGGGATTTATTGCCGCCGGTGTTGCCGGAGAGGCATTGCTGATGTTCTATGATGGCAGCTTTGAAGATATGGCCAGACTGATGCGCATCGATGATCCGCTGGATCCCGACACGGAAATCGAAGTGCTGATGGACACAGGCAACGTGCTGATTGGCGCATTTTTGCGGGGCGTATTTGAGCAGCTGCACATGAATTTCAGCCAGTCTCACCCTGTGGTGCTTGGTCGTCACTGCGATCTGTCAGAGCTTATCAAAGACAAAATCCATAAATGGCAGCGCACCCTGGCCATCGAGATCAATTATCAGATTGAGAGTTACAACATCCGCTGCGATTTGCTGCTGCTGTTTACCGAAGACTCGATTCCCACCATGAACTACAAACTCAGCTATCTGCTGGACTGACAGCGCCGGGGAGCACTATGCCACACGAAGTCAATCATATGAATGAACTCCACCGGCTGATCGAAATGGTGCAAACGATCGAAGTCGGCCTGGTGGTGCTGGACAGGGACTATAAAGTTCAACTGTGGAATGGCTTTATGGAAAACCACAGTGGCATATCCCCCCACGATTTGCGGGACAGGGATCTGTTTGCCTGCTTTCCTGAACTTTCTGCAGACTGGCTGAAAAAGAAAATGAAAGTGGTCTTCACCCTGAAAAACCGGGCCTTCATCAGCTGGGAACAAAGACCTTACATTTTCCGTTTCAAAAACTACCGCCCCATTACCGGCCAAGCGGAGTTTATGTATCAGAATGTCACCTTATTCCCGCTGTCGGCGCTGACCGGCGAAGTCACCCATCTGTGTATGATCATCTATGACGTCACCGATGTGGCCATCAACAAGCTGCAATTGAAAGAAGCCAATGCCGAGCTTGCCGAACTGAGCCAGACCGATGGCCTGACCAAGCTGTACAACCGCCGCCACTGGCAGGATCTGCTCAATCGTGAATTTGAGCGCTTTGCGCGCTATCAGGAACAGGCCAGTCTGGTGATGCTGGATATCGATTTCTTTAAATCCATCAATGATAAATATGGCCATCTGGTGGGTGACAGAGCCATTCAGCACCTGGCCGCCATGATCAATGACTCACTGCGGGAAACTGATATTGCCGGCCGTTATGGGGGCGAAGAATTTGGTATTGTGCTGCCCAAAACCGATGCCGACAGCGCCGCTCAGTTTGCCGAACGTTTGCGTCAGAAAGTCGAGCAATCCCCCATGCAACTGGATAAGAAAACCATAGGCTTTACTATCAGTGCCGGGATTTGCATGCTGGATGAAGATATCAATCAGAATTCAGATTGGGTTCGCCGCGCCGATGCCGCCCTGTATCAGGCCAAAGAGTCGGGACGCAACAATGTGCAGGTTTACAGTCGGGGTAAAGACGACGCATAACATAAACCCGCCATTTGGCGGGTTTATGTATATGTTATTAAGAGCTGAGATCAGTGCAGGATCTCTTCTTCCTCGTCATCGTCGTCTGACATCTCGTCACCGATGAAGTAAGTGCCCCAACCGTCGTAATCAACTTTCAGCTTGGCTGCCAGCGTCATCAACTGCTCACAGGCTTTGTCCAGCAGTTCAACTTCCAGCCTGTGGTTGGCGATGGCGTCGAAGCAGAACAGAGTGCTGCCGTCTTCCAGCTCAATCTCTTCCGCATCGTTCACCTCAAAGCCCAGCTTGAATGCATCCACTGCGGCTTTTTCCAGGCGGTCAAAGTTGGTGCAGGAAAAGTGATGCTCAATCACATACTCGGCATCCGGATCAGAACCATCGTCCAGCAATGCCTGTACGATATCGCGATTTTCTTCCAGCTGCTCTTTCAGCATACGTTCAATAGACATGCTCGTCTCCATCAAAATCAGTCGGCGCAGTATAGCATAAAGCGGCTATCAAGCCGCTGAGGTTTTGCCCATCATCGCTGCGGCTTCAGCATTCAACTGGAGCAGTTTATCTTCCATCAATTTATGCATTTTTCCGGACAGTTCCTTGACCGATTCCTTGCCCAGCCCCTTGGTTTCAACCGGGTCCATCACTTCGATAATGACGACCCCGTTGTTCCAGCGATTAAGATGGATATCGCTTTGATTGGAAGCCAGCACTGGCACCACGGGGACACCGGCCGCAATGGCAGTGTGGAAGGCGCCGGCTTTGAAAGGCAACAGACCGCGGCCACGGCTGCGGGTACCCTCAGGGAAAATCCACACAGACAGGCAGCTGTCTTTGATCTTCTGTGCAGTCTTCGCCATGGTATCAAAGGCTTTACTGCGATTCTTACGGTCGATCAGGATGTTACCGGACAACCAGTAAATCTGGCCAAACAGCGGCATCCACAAAATACTTTTCTTTCCCAGACTGACGGTACCTTTGGGCACCGCGGCCGTGTGGGTGAACATGTCATAATTGTTTTGGTGATTGGCCAGATACACGCAGGGTGTCGGGGACTCATGGCTGGGGCGGCGTACGATGACCTTGATACCCAGAATTGGCGCCGCGGCTGAAAACAACCTGGCGAACATATGTACATTGTCTCTGTGTCGTGGCCTCAGCAAGCAATATAACCCGCCGAAAAGGAAGGCAAACACAAGCATAACCGCCAACAGCAGACATCTGACGATTAACAGCACGACAGTCTCCTGCAAAAAAATTGGCGACAGTATAGCCAGCAACGCCCTGCCGCTCAATCTTTTGATAACAGCTGTACGCTTAAAATCTGTTCACTTCAAAAATGGCTTTAATACCATTGAATTAGCGGGTGATTCTGGCATGCAGCAGACGAAATGTCAGTGCCGTCAACGCCAGGGTGACCACTATGGTGGCACCGGCCGGTAAGTCATAAAGCGCAGACAGCCAAAGCCCCAGCAGATATCCCAAAGCCCCTGCCAGATAAGCAACTGGCCATTGTCGGGGCCCCCGCAACCGGTTAACCGCCAACGCAGGCAGGATCAGCGAACTGAACACCAGATACACGCCCACCAGCTCTACCGACAGGGTTATCATTAGCGCAAACAGCAGATAAAAACTGCGGCCATGCAGCAATGCCGGACGCCACAGCACCGCAGCCAATACCGCAACAGATGCCAGCGCTGGCAATGCCAGCGCTGGCCAATCCACCCACAGGATTTGTCCGGACAACACCTGTTTGAGCAGCTCACCACCGTGGGGATCGTGGGACAACAGCAGCATCGCCAAGACCGCCGCCAACACATAGAAACAACCAATCATGGCTTCCAGCTCATCGGCCATGTGCTTTTCCAGCCAGGCGATAATTCCAGCCGCCGCCAGCGCAAATGCCAATGGCATCCACAGATGAACAAACGGCCATTCGCCAAGTTCATGGTGCATTTGTACCAGTACTGTGCCCAACGCGGCGACCTGGGCGATAGCCAGATCGATGAAAATAATTCCCCGCCTGAGCACCTGTCTGCCCAGTACCACATGGGTAGACAGCACCAGTAAGCCGGCCACAAAGGCCGGCAACAGCACCTGCATCAGATCTGCAGTCACTGTATGACTCCTGTCAGTTGCTGGATAACACTGCCATAAAGACCGAATAGATCCTGGCTTTGCTCATCACCGCCCACAGACATAGGCAACACCACCACGGGTAAACCTGTGCGCTGCGCCAGCCAATCGGCCCCCCGCCGGTCCTGATAACCGGCCACCGTAATGGCGCTGATGTCGCCCGCTTTAGCCCGGGTCAGCAAAGATGCCAAATGTGCACTGGAGGGCGGTAATCCCGGCTTGGGCTCAAGATCGGCCACCTGCTCTATCCCCAGCCAGTCAAACAGATAGCGGAAACTGCTGTGATAACCAATCACTTTTTTGCCGCGCAGCGCTGCTGCCTGCTGTTGCCATTGGGGAACAGCCTTCTGCCAGCGCGCTACAAATTGCTGCAGATTGGCCTGATACGCGGCGGCATTGGCTGGGGCCAGTTGCGCCATACGCTCTGCCAGCGCAGTCGCGACCATCAGTACCCTGGCTGGCGAGAAATGCAGATGAGGATTCCCCAGTTGATGCACATCCCCCATGCTGCGATCCGCCTGCTGCAGCTTATCGAGGGTATCGGTTTGCTCAGCGGCAAAAAACAGCCCAGCCCCGCCACTGTTGACTTTGGGGTTGGCAGATTTCATCTGCAGCATGGGCAACCAGCCGATTTCAAGCTCAGCACCGGCACACACAGCCAAATCCGCGCGCCGCATTTTGGCAATAAGGCTCGGACGAGCCTGCACCAGATGAGGATCCTGAAATGCGGTGGTTGCGCTGAACACTTCGGCGTCCGGTGCCAGCTCAGTCACCAATGAGGCGTATTCCGGCTCACAGGCAAATACCGTCAGTTGGGCAGACGCCATCGACGCACTGCTCACTCCTATCAGCAATAACAGGGCATTAAGCCAATCAGAATTGATGCGCACCGTGAGCCCCCAGAGTCATAATGTATTGAAGAGTGAAAATATTGTCGTCATTCAGAGCATCAAAATTGGTGCCCTGCTGACGGGTATACTGCAACCGCACCGTAGAGAAGTGGCTCTGATGCCAGGCCAGCATCAGCTCTGTCTCTTTTAGTTTCTGGGCATCAAAGTGTTCATCATGCAGCAATTGAGTGTCGACCTGGCCGTATCTCAGGCCGACCGACCAGTTGGGAGAAAATTGATAAACACCGCTCAGATACCAGCCCTGCATAACATCTTTGCCCTCATCAGTATGCCCGGCATCTGTGTCATGGCTCTCCAGCGGTCTGAAGTCACTGAGGCGGAAATACTCACCGCTCAGCGTCAAATGACGGTATTTATAATTTCCCTGAGGTGCCCATTTATAAACAAAATCTGCCCCGTACAGATTTTCACCTGTATAGGCAACATCATGGCTGTGACCATGTTCATCGGCAGCCACTTCCGCCGCCGGATGCTCTTCATGAAAGCCTGCCCGGCCATTTTGATTGCGCAGATAATTCAGCCCCAGTTGCCAGGAGCCCGACTCACCGATATCGCCCCCCAGTTTGGTATAAGCCGTATAAACCCCAACAGTGCGATAGTCCCGCTCACCACTGTCATCCTCGAAGCGCAGCGCTTCGCCACTGAAGGCTTCCGAGCCAATCAGCCAGTAGAGCTCCGTCGGCGCCAGATAGTTCAGCCGCAGCCCGGTGTCGAAGTAGTGACCGCCCAAAAACGCGCGGTAAACAGCCGGCCGCTCGACAAAAGCATCAGCATGGGGATGTTGATTGTTGAGATAGCCGATGTCCGACAGGAAGCGCCCGGCCCGTATCCCCAGACCTGCAGGCATGGCCAGAGTCTGAATGAAAGCCTCCTCCAGTTCGACCTGAGTCTCCCCTTCCTGCATCTCCAGCACTGTGGTGATTTTGCCGTAAAACAAATCATCGATGTTCGCACTGATGGCCAGCTCAGTTTCATTCAGACCAAAACCTTCGGCATTACCGAGCACTCGATCGGCAGATTGGTAATAACCATTGAGCACCGCACTGATCGCCGGATTGTTCAGCCCGGGAATCTGCGCAAATACCGGACTACAGACGAGTGCCACAGTCACTGCTGTCATACAGCCAACAACGGGTAAAGATTGGAATTTCATATTTTCTCCATAGCATCCCACGTCCCGCAGACCATCGCCTGCAGGATAATTCATCATTGATTTTTAAAGGGTATTGGAGAAAACAGGTGGGCCGCGGCTGAAGTACCAAGTAAAAGCGGGCATCAGCGGAACAATCTGCTCCGCGACAACAATCAGGAATTGGGGCGAGGTTGGCAGTAATGTAAGACCGGATGCCGGAATACCTGTCGCCATATGATGCTGATGTACACACAGGCTACAGTGCGAGAGTGTGTCACCGGAGCCATCCGGAATATGCGAAAGACTGTGGGCGGGAGCCAGCAATACCAAACTTATCCAGCTGAATAACAGCCAGATAATCACATGCTTGGTGCTTTTGCTCAGCTGTGGCAAATCCCTTCCCCGGTAGATTTCTCGATGACGAACTCATATTTAACCGGCTTGGACTTTACCACAAATACGCAACATGTCAGCCCCAGAAGCAGAGCAATTTTGTATCTTCAGCGTAAATTAAGACTGGTTTAAGCTGTAAAACCTATTGTGGACAGCAGGATAGCATCCACCCGGGTGTGGATATTTTGGGAGAAACAATATGCTGGCTTTTATCCGCGCGAATCTGGGATTGATTCTGTTCATCCTGCTGTTTCTGGCAGCAGTGCTGGGCGGCATCTGGTGGGTGGAGGCGTCACTGGCAGGACAGGAAGTGATCCTGAGCTGATGCTGTTGCAATATCCCATCGCCCAAGGCCATGGGATATTGCTGAACAACAGACTGGAGTTAACCGGCGGCGCAACTATTGCGCTTCGTCCTGCGGAGGTTCGACCACGCGCAAATGGTCCATCAGGTTGGCAACCAGCAACAGGATCAGCGACAGAATACCGACCGGAGCCGCAATCATCCGGCCCTCAGGCAACCACCAATACCAGCCCCCCATGGCAACGGCCAGATAGAAACCGAGTATTTTCAGGCGCTGCAACGTGACATTCTTGCCAAGCCAGGCATGACAATGAGGACATTGGAACTCAGCTTTCAGTCCTTTTCCGCGCTGTTTCTCTATTCGGGCAACGCTGAAACCTTTGTGGCAGTGTGGGCAAATCATAGGCGTAATCCATGGGTAACAATCAGCGGCCAAATGTTTGACCACAATTCAGGGATGCGAGTGTAGCAAATCCATACACTGAACCCCAAGCCATCCACCAATTCCGGATTTTTCACTGTTGCCGCCACCCCGGTCGGGGGAATATCATTACGACCTTAAAGTCATTAAGGATATTCCATTCCAATGTCCAAGTTAGCTACTACTCTGGCAGCGGCACTGCTGTCATTGGCCTGCTTGAGTGCCTTCGCCAATGAGGCGCCGACCAGCACGGCCCCAACCACCCAACAAATTCAATTGCTGCAACAGGCGATTGATCAGGATATTGCGCAGCTGAAAACAGCCAAAGGCGAAATCCGCGCCCTGACCGAATACCGCATCATCAACAAAATTACCGAGCTGCGCAGCCTGATTGCCACTATGGTTGCCCAACCGGACGTTGACACCAAATCGGTTGAACCACTGATTACCGAGCAGCTGCAATTTATCAATCAGGTACAGGGTTATCTGGCCAACAATATCAGCAAGCTCAAGCAGGAACTGGGGCAGGCGGATGACAGCCAGACCATTCTGCTGATCGCCAAGCGGGAATCCGAGCGTGATCAGTTCTTTGGTGCCCAGCTGGAAACCATTAAGTGGGCTGAAAAAGTAGGAATGGATGTCAGCAGCAACAAGGCTGAACTGATCCAGGCACTGGACCTGCGCGGTGAACATCTGGAAAGCCAGGTCACCTTCCTGCAGCAACAGCTTAAAGCTGCAGTGCAGGATGCCAATGCCGCCGGCAAAGATGTCAGCGCTGAGCAAACCGCCAAAGTCGCGCTTTACAAAGAGTGGCTGCAAAAAAGTAACGCCAGCCTTGGCAGTATCATCACACTGCTGGATGAACTGGGACAGAATACCGCGGAAATGAAAAAGACCCTGTTCTCTGTCAGCGGCGACATCACCCAGGATGTACTGAACATAGATGTGGCTTCCGGTCTGTTGCAACAGTGGTTGACCACGGCCAAAAGCCAGCTGATTGAACATGGCCCAACTCTGATATTCAAAGTCTTTATTTTCCTGCTGATCCTGTTCGTCGCCAGCCTGGTGGCCCGATTGGTAGAGTCCTTTGTGCGTCGCGCGGTCAGCACTTCCAAACTGAACTTCAGCAAGCTGCTGCAGGACTTCTTCACCAAGCTGTCCAGTAAGGTGGTTTACTCCATCGGGCTGCTGATTGCCCTGTCACAGCTCGGCTTTGAGCTCGGCCCCTTGCTTGCCGGTTTCGGTATCGCCGGTGTGATCATTGGTTTTGCACTGCAGGATACCCTGTCCAACTTTGCTTCCGGCATGATGATCCTCATCTACCGTCCTTTCGATGTGGGCGATCTGATTAACGCCGCCGGGGTAACAGGCAAAGTCAGCCACATGAGTCTGGTATCCACCACCATCATGACCCTGGATAACCAACGCCTGATCGTCCCCAACAACAAAATCTGGGGCGATACCATCAACAATATTACCGTGGAACATCAGCGCCGCGTGGATATGGTGTTTGGTATCAGCTATTCCGACAACATTGAGCATACCGAACAGGTGCTGCACGATATCGTCATCAATCACCCCAAGGTGCTGAAAGATCCGGAGCCTACCATCAAGCTGCACACTCTGGGCGATTCCTCAGTGGACTTCATTGTCCGCCCCTGGACCAAGCCGGAAGACTACTGGGATGTGTACTGGGATATTACCCGGGCGGTCAAGATGCGCTTCGATGCCGAAGGGATCAGCATTCCATTCCCACAGCGGGATGTACATATTTATCAAACTTCGGCCAAATAAGCCGAAGACTCAAAAAAGCGCCCGAGGGCGCTTTTTTATACTCACAAATCGAACTGATAGCTGTAACCAATCACGGCTTTGATATCATCTCCCGCCAAATCAGTGTCCGACAGCGTAAAGCTCACCTCCCCCAGCTCGGTACTGGCTGCCAGCGCCAACGAATAATCGGAGTAATGATCCGTACCAAACCAGGCTTCGCTGACATCACCATGGCTGTAGCCGTAGTGAGCCGTCAGGGTCAGTTTATCGGTCAGAGGAATGTTGATATCGGCATTCAAATAGCCCAAATCCTTGTCATCCAGCCCATCCCCGGCAACAGCGTTGCCGGCATGAATAATATGGGCATACCCCAGCGTCAGCCACTGCCATGACACAGATGCGTACAGCTCGCCAAAATCTACGCTGGCATCGGCATCCGGGTAGCCGTAAAACACATAACCAAGGTCATAGGCCAGCCCCTCACTGAGTTCGCCGGAAAAGCCTGCAAACAGGTCCAGTTCATAACTGGTGTCATCCCCGAAATCGACGTTGGACACCCAGGTTCCGGCGTAAAAACCGCTGTCATGGCTGTAATCAAGTCCTCCCTGAACCGCGCTGCCATTACCGGTTTGACTGATCCCCCGCCACAGATAATTGGAACTGACCCCAAGATTGCCGGAGACTCCTGCCTGAGCCAGTGGTGAAAGCGACACAAGACACAGGACAATCCCTGCCGGACACGCGTATTTCTTCATTGTTATCTCCTCAAATTCATCATTCCCCTGATCTGTGGCAGCCGGTTTCCTTTCAGGGCAGACCATCAGACACCTGATACTGTTTGCCAATAGCGTGCCAGCGCAGATGCAGGTGAAGGTGCAATCAAAGCCGCGGTGAAGTTGAGAAGCTAACTAACTGTTAAAAATGGGTATTATGAGTTTTTTAGCAATAATACGACCCACAATAGACCATAAGATGAGCAGTATTGGTGCAAGCAGGTGGGCTGCCAATGCCTCCCGATGGCGCGTCAGGCACGCTTGCAGTGCAATGAAGAGAATGCGGCCCCAAAAACAAGAAAGCCCTCAACAATGAGGGCTTGTGTCCAGCCAAAAACGATCAATTCACACTGTCACGCAGGGCTTTACCCGCTTTGAACTTGGGTATGTTAGCCGCAGGGATTTGAATGTCTTTGCCGGTTTGAGGGTTACGACCGGTACGGGCTGCGCGTTTGCCCACCTCAAATGAACCAAATCCCAGGATTGAGATCTTGTCACCCGCCTGCATGGCTTCAGTAATTGCCTGCTCGAAAGATTTCAGGGCACGGGCCGCGTCCGCTTTGGACAGCTCCGAGTTTTCGGCCATTTTGGCGATCAGTTCCGTCTTGTTCATTGTTATTTTCTCACATCATCACAGTTATGGATTACCAGATAGCAAGACCCAAGAACCAACAGGGTCAGTGTTACCATGCCACAAGCATGGGAATTCGTGAAGATGTTAAAACAAGGTTAATAGCAAAAAATCTCATTCTTCCAGCAATTGTTTCAATAGCCTGCGCACCAATTGCGGTTCAAAGGGTTTATCACACAAGGCATTAACCCCGTGCCTGGCAACGTTGGAGAGATGGGACTCGTTGGCATCTGACGACACCATCAGGATGGGTAACATGGGCTGCTGACTGTACTGACGAATATATTTCGCCAGCATCAGACCATCAACCAGCGGCATATTGTAATCGGTAATCACCAGATCAAACTCATGGGTTTGCAGCAGGCCTATCGCTTCTTTACCGTCCTGGGCTTCAATGATGTTGTTGTCATTCATGCCCAGAGTGTTAAGCGTCCGGCGAATAATCTTGCGGGACAGCCCGGAGTCATCCACCAGCAATACCCGCAGCTCGGTGACGTCCAGATAGTCCAGGTCCAGCTCATCATGTCCCAGTAAATCCACGGTGGAGAGCAGCGCAGAGTGCAAATGACTGAGCTCAAAAGGCTTGGGCAGAATCGCCACCACACCGGACTGACGATAGGCTTCCAGCTGCTCTTTGCGGATCTCACTGGAAATCAGCATAAATTGTGTTTCTTCACAGGCGCTGTGGCTTTTAACATGAGCAACCAGCTCCAGCGCAGTACCATCGGCAAAGTGCATGGCGCTGACAACCAGATCCGGCTTTAACTGCTCAGCCAGCTGCTTGCCGGTTGTCAGATCCCCGGCAGTTTTGATGGAGTGTATCCCTTCTTCCATCAACTGATTCATGATGATCTTGCGCTGAGCACAGGACGGCTCGATAAGCAGTATCGACAACTGATCAATTGAGACATGTTCCATAAATCAACCCTCAGCGCATTGCAGAAACTATCTGATTGCCGGTGACTCCAGACCGCACATCACAGTATTCCCGCCTTAAAGATTAGCAGCTGTGTAAAAGAGCGTATTGAGTCGGTTATTTTTTTCTGCCGGCTGCCGACGGATGACACAGGGCATATTGCTTCATTAAAATGGGGCTTTTCTCCCGATCCGAGTCCTTCATGACCGAACAAGAATTCTGGCAACTGGTAACCCGAGCCTCACTGAACCAATCAGACACAGAAATTACCGCCCAGCTGCAGGCACGCCTGGCTCCGCTGAGTGATGAGCAACTGGCCGCATTCGACAAGCACTTTGCCATTCAGATGCGCCGCAGTTATCAGTGGTCTGTGTGGGGCGCCGCCTATGTCGTCACCGGACTGGATACCGAATATGCCTTCGCGGAATTTCGCAGTTATCTGATTTCTCTGGGTAAAGACTGGTTCGAGCAAATAGTGCTTAACCCGGATGCGCTGGCCTTGGTACCCGAGTTTCCATTGATGGATGAGTATCCTTACCCGTTTTTACAGGAATATGATCTGGTGGCCGGTCAATTGTACGAAAATCGCACTGACCATGAACTGCCGTTCGTCTCATCCGGTCAATCATCGCCCGCCGGCAAAAAGTTTGATGATCGCCCCAAGTCATTGAAGAAAACCTATCCACAACTGGCAGAGCGCTTCCCATTCTGAGCCGGTAATGCCGATTGTATTAAGCAGGGGTTCAGGTTAACTTTTGTACCGTATCAATAACCTTCAACAACCCCTGACATGCCTTGGGCTCGGTTAGCATACTGAACTCAGTAGCAGGAGATGATTCAATGAAAATCAAAGCGATTTTTTTGGCTGCCATGCTGCTTCCCGGCACGGTGCTGGCCGATGACCAACAAGCCCCCAATCCGGTGACTGAAGATGGCGCGGTGAAAATTACCTGGCAGTCGCCAGACAAATACACTGACATCAAATCGTCAGGTGAGCTGCAGTCCAGGTATGAACAGCGGGCCTTTGAGTCCATGACCAAACAGCTCAACAAGCTGGCAGACAAGGTCCTCACCAATGGCGAAAAACTCGAACTGACGGTCACCAATGTGGATCTGGCCGGTGATGTGCGCCCGACATTCGGTGCCACTGCCAACGATATCCGGGTTCTGAAAGATATCTATCCTCCCAGAATCGATTTCAGTTATCGGGTGATGAAGGGGCATGAGGTACTGCTGTCCGGCGACGAGAATCTTAAAGACATGAATTATCTGGGCGGGATCCAGCCACTGCGTCAGGAGTCATTCATGTATGAGAATCAAATGCTCAAGCAGTGGTTTAACCGGACGCTGGCGCCGCAACTGGAAGGCCATCCACCCAAATAAGCGGTATATCAACTTGCAGACGGTCTGATATTGAAATGCGCCTGAGATGGTCACAACCAACTCAGGCTGCCTCGCCAATCCTTCCGCCGCCACACGAGGCTGCAGTGTGGATGATTAACGGCACTAACCTGTCAATGGTTCAACATCACTGAGGGTTGCCTGGCCAAAAGTCCGGATTCAGCTTAGCAACGTCATCCATGCCATTATGCCGATCAGGCCTGACGTTTGAACGCCTGCAAAGTTTTAAGCAGCAGCGCCAGGCGCTTCACCATCAATTGCAAATCTTCAGGTGTCAGCTCAGCTTCCTGTTGCATCTCCGCCAGCTCTTCTGCCAGCTCTTTGACATAGGGCAAAAAGCGATTGCTGCGGGTACGAAATCCCTGATCGTCAGCAAAAACGGCCTGGAACTTTCCATGACCGGCTTGCTGTAACCCATTGAGTTTGTTGTCGGCGTCGATTGCCTGTCGATAAACCAGCTGCAGGTTTTCCTGCAATTGCTCCAGTACCTTGTTCTGTGGCATAAGGGATCCTGTCACGTGTGAATTGGGCGGCAGTATACCCAATCCTGCCGGGCTTGCGAACCGGCGCGCATTGGCATGGGCGATGAACAGCTGACTGACCCCACCATTATTTCTATCAATAAGGACACCCAAATGCCCCGCTCCTGCTTAAGACGTTTCTGGCTGATACTGCCACTGCTGTGCTCTGTGGTCGCACAGGCGGCCACTACCGACCGGCCACCTTTTTTTAAGCTGGAGTATCAGGGACAAACGGCCTGGTTACTGGGCTCAGTCCATGTGGGGAAGGCGGATTTTTATCCGCTGCCGGATCTGGTTGAAAACGCATTTGCGCAGTCAGCCAGTCTGGTGGTTGAAGCTGATACCAGCAAAGCCGATTTACTGCCACTTATCCGTCAATATGGCCTCATCCGACAACCGCTGTCGCTCTCGCAGCAGCAACAGATGGCCGATTACTGCGCCCATAAACAGGCTTTTTGTCAATCCATTGCGGGGCTTGCCCCCTGGTTGCAGGCCAGCCAGATTGCCATGGGACAATTCCAGACGCTGGGACTCGATCCCGGCGCCGGTGTTGACGGATATTTTGTTGGCCGTATGGCAAACAAAAAACTGTATGAACTGGAAGGCGTTGAGCAACAATTTGCAATGCTGGCATCCTTTAACAGCGATATTCAATGGCTGATGCTCAAGGAAGCCATTCAGGGAACGCCAATGGATGCCAACGCCCTGATAGACGCCTGGCGAAACGGCGACAACGCTCGTCTGGCTGAGCTGATGGAAGGAGATTTACAGCAACCACACCAGCGGGAGTTTATTCAGAAATTGTTGTGGGATCGCAACCACAGCATGGCAGAGACATTGCTGCAAATGATGCAGAATCACCGGATTGAAGCGCCGCTGTTTATTATTGTTGGCGCCGGTCACCTGGTTGGTGCCCAGAATATTCCCGGGCTGCTGGCGGGCAAAAACATCAAGGTCACCAAATTACTTTAGCCATATACCCCTAAAGTTAGTCTCCACTGTCTATACTCAACAGATGTAACAAGCACGGAGGCTTGATGACAGCCAACCTGAGCAACCTGGTGTACCCCGGGTTTGAAGCCATTCCCAGATACTGGAACCGAGAGCACGAGTGCATGACTGCTCGGGTGGATCCCGGAGAGTATTACATCAGTTGCCAGGATGAATACATCTTCACCCGCCTGGGATCCTGTATCGCCGCCTGTATCTGGGATCCGGTGATGCACATTGGTGGGCTGAATCATTTCCTGTTGCCTGAACGCAAGGCCCACGATGACTGGCATCAGCTCACCAGCTATTCCTGCCGTTACGGCAACTGGGCCATGGAGAAGCTGATAAACAGTATTCTGTCTGCCGGCGGACAACGCCGTAATCTCAAAGCCAAAATCTTCGGAGGTGCCAAACTTGGTGGCATGTCGATAATCAACGTGGGGGAGTCCAACATCGAATTTGTGCGCCAGTATCTGGCACTGGAAGGCATAGAGATCCTGGCAGAAGACGTGGGCGGCATCTGGCCCAGAAAAGTGATGTTTCATCCCAAAAGCGGCAGGGCCATGGTGAAACGTCTTGCTTCTGAGCCAGTGGAAAGAACCATCCGGGAAGAAAAAGAATATCTGGATGGGGTTAAAATTACCGGCGCAGACAATGAGATTGAACTGTTCGACAACTGAATCTCATCACATCACCTGCTGACCTATGAAATGCACGTATCGTCCCAAATCCCGATACGCCGGATGACGGGAATACGCCAGCTCCATTTCCAGTAACTGACCGTAATCAAAATCTGCAGGCAAACGCTTCTTCAGGTAATCGTGAATAACCCGGACCCCGGAATGACACAGCAGTTGCAGCTGCCAGTCTTCAAACCAGTCCGCCACGGTATCGGGTAACAGGGGGTGGGTCGGGGTCAGCCGCACCTTCTTTTTGATTTTAAAATCGGCTTTTACATAATCAAAATTGCCCGATACCAGCGCGTGAAACCGCATGGCTTCCAGATTGAAAAACATCAGTGACAGGTATCCACCCGGCTTAAGCATTCCCAGCAAGCCTGCCAGCGTGCTGTTGGCATCGGCCAGCCACTCAGCGACCGCATGACACAGGATCAAATCGAACTGCTCCAGCTCCCCGCCATTCAAATCCTGAATCGCACTGTGGATCAGCTGAATATTCATCTCCTGCCCGCTGGCGGCTATTTGCTCCCTGGCCAGCGTCAGCATCTCTGCAGAGATATCACACAGCACCACCTCGTGACCAAGGGCCGCGAGCTTCTGGCTCATATAACCAAACCCACCACCGGCATCCAGAATCCGCAGCTTGCCGTTGAGGATCGCCGGCACTGTCTCAGTCAAATCCCGCCACAATACAGCCGCACGAATTTCTCCCTTCGGCGTACCATAAATATTCTTGGCAAACTTTCCGGCCAAACTATCGAAGTTCTTGTCTTGCACTTATCAAACTCTCCTGTCACAGGTTGCATAGTGTCGCATAACCGCGGCACTTTGACGACGATGACCGCTCTCCGCTGCACGGCTCGGCCCCCCGGCAAATCTGCCACAGACAGCGCAATACTCAGACAGATACCCTGTCAGCGGTGATTTGGGTTATAATCCCGCCCTTGTCAACGAAACAGGTCACTGACGGGAAGATGCAATACAAGGTTGAACTTCAGGCGATGCCATCGCTGTTTTCGCTCTATCGCAAGATTTTCTTTGGTCGCAAACCAGGATGGGACGGCCAGCCACTGCCGGCTATTCAGGTCAGCTGCGATCAGGTGTCAGTATCCCCGGCGGCCGTCAGCCAATATGCAGATGTCTGTAATTTCAACTTCGATGGCAAGCAACTGCCGCTCACCTACATGCACGTCCTGGTGTTTCGCCTGCAGGCACTGATCTTCACCCATCCGGGGATCACCTTCCCGCTGCTGGGCATGATCCACCTGCGCAATCGCATCACCAGCTATCGCCCGTTGCATATCGATGAACGCTTCCGTATCGAATGTGTGCTGGCGGGCAGCGAAGAAACCGACACCGGGCTGACCTTCGATCTGGTCTCCAAAGTGTGGTCAGGAGACGAACTGGTGTGGGAGTCAGTATCCACCTATCTATACCGTCTCGACCGGCCAGGCAAACGCAGCAGGCCCCCCAAAGCCGAGGCCATGGAGTGGGAAAATCCTGAGCAATGGCAACTTGGCGAAGATCTGGGACGCCGCTATGCCAAAGCCTCCGGGGATTACAATCTCATCCACCTGCATCCTCTGCTGTCCAAACGCTTTGGTTTTGATCGGGTACTGGTACATGGCATGTGGTCCAAGGCCCGCTGTATTGCGGCCATGAGCGACGACATCGCCAATCGCCCCTGCGAAGTGGATGTCGCCTTTAAACTCCCCTTGTTTATGCCTGCAGATGTCACCTTTGCGGCCATTGATGCCGCGGACAACGGCAAACGTTTTGAACTCCGGGATGGCCGCGGCCGGCGCCCGCATCTGACCGGCTCAGTCAGATTCCTGGGATAACTCCTGTAAGGCCGGCATCGCCGGCCTTTTATATTAGCGTGACTATATAAACACAGTGTTCCATCACACTTTGCATTTTCGGCAAGATTTGCAAACCTGAGTTAACCTAACATAGCGCCACCCAAAACAAGGACAGAGCCGGCCACCGGATATCGCTGCACCGCCCCAGGTAGCCGCCCCACCAAGAGAGCACACAGAATGCTGACCGACACTGAGATTTCAAGACAAGCCAGTCTTCAGCCGATCACCGTTATCGCCGAAAAACTGGGCCTCAGAGCCGATGAACTGACGGCTTATGGTGCCGCCAAAGCCAAGATCCATCTGTCATCTTTACGCCGCCTGAACGACCGCCCCAAAGGCAAACTCATCATAGTAACCGCGGTAACCCCAACGCCTTTTGGTGAAGGAAAAACGGTTACCACTATAGGATTGACTCAATCACTGCATGCGATAGGCAAACACGTGGCTGCCTGCATCCGCCAGCCCAGCATGGGTCCGGTGTTTGGGGTTAAAGGTGGCGCGGCCGGTGGGGGTTATGCCCAGGTCGTCCCCATGGACGAGCTGAATCTGCATCTGACCGGTGATATTCATGCAGTGACCAGCGCTCACAATCTGGCGGCGGCGGCACTGGATTCCCGACTGCACCATGAAACCCGCCTGGGTGCCGAGAACTTTACCGCTCAGACCGGCCTGCAACCATTACATATCGACCCTGAGCACATTCTGTGGAAACGGGTGATGGATCATAATGACCGGGCGCTGCGCCAGATCACCACCGGTCTGGGTCACAACAATGGTCCCGTGCACGATTCAGGTTTTGATATCACCGCCGCTTCCGAGCTGATGGCGATCCTGGCACTGTCCCGCTCACTGGCAGATCTGCGCCAGCGCATGGGCCGCATCCTGCTGGCGCTGGATAAAGCGGGGAATCCCATTACCGCCGAACAATTGGGTGTGGCAGGCGCCATGACCGCCATTATGACCGAAGCCATTCAGCCAACCCTGATGCAGACCCTGTCCGGCGCACCGGCCCTGGTTCACGCCGGGCCATTTGCCAACATAGCCCATGGCAACTCTTCCATTCTGGCGGATGAAATCGCCCTGCGCTGCTGTGACTATGTGGTGACCGAAGCTGGTTTTGGCTCAGATATGGGATTTGAGAAATTCAGCAATATCAAGGTCAGGGAATCAGGTGATGCGCCGGCTGCGGCGGTATTGGTCACTACCCTCAAGGCGTTGAAAGCCAACTCAGGTATCGCGTCTGAAACCGCCATTACCGCGCCGGATGCCGAGCGCCTGGCAGCTGGCTATGCCAATCTGGAGTGGCATATCAATAATGTCAGCCGTTATGGTGTGCCTGTGGTGGTCGCCATTAACCGCTTCCCGACCGATACCGAAGAAGAGCTGCAGTGGCTGAAACAAAAGGTGATGCAAAGCGCCGCCTTTGGCTGCGAGTTAAGCAATGCCTTTGCCGAAGGCCCACAAGGCGCCATTGAACTGGCCCGCACAGTGGTGCAGGCGGCAAACAGCCCCTCCGATTTCAAATTGCTGTATCAACTGGATACGCCGCTTGAAGCGCGACTCAATCGGCTGGCAGTCGATGGCTATGGCGCAGCGGGTATCAGTCTGTCAGCCAAAGCCCGGGAGCAGTTGCAGACTCTGGAAGCTCTGGGCTACGACAAGCTGCCGCTGTGCATGGCCAAGACGCCCATGTCCATCAGCCATGATCCCCTCCTCAAAGGTGCACCATCCGGCTTTACCATTCCGGTCACTGAGCTGCAGCCCAATGCCGGCGCCGGATTTATCACAGTGCTGATGGGCAGCGTGATGACCATGCCGGGACTCGGCCTGAAACCTGCGTATCTGAATATCGATGTCGATGCCGATGGTAATATTACCGGGCTGGCCTGATCCGCAGCTCACCGCGCAGAGGTATTTGACTGCAACGCGTGCGGCCAGCCACAAGCCATTCAAGGTGTTCGGCTCTGAATTTAGCGCCTGCTGACAACAAAAAAGCGAAACCTCAGGGTTTCGCTTTTGTTGTGCAGCGAGTGATATCAACAATCACTCTATCACGCCTCTGGCCCGCAGAATGGCGGTTTTGAAATCTTCCTCATAGTCCTTCGCCAGACCCGGGATCATTTCGTCTTTGTCGCTGTTACGCATCTTCAGATGGTAGATCAGCACGTCATCACTCAAATCTTCCAGCTTGCCCTGATAACCTGCCTCAGCAGCCAGTTTAGCGAGCATTTGCAGCAGATTGAGATCAGGCTCTTTTTGCCACTCAGGGTGCAACAGCGCAATCAATTCGTTAACGCGATGACATTTCATTACAGACTCCAGATTAGGCCGACCGGCCTGAATTCACTTGAACAGGACTACATTATCAAATTCTGAAATATCACACCAAGCCAAGATATCCTGCTGCTTGCCGGGTGCGCATTAATTGACAGGTTAGCGCTGACAGCAAAACGCCCGGCAAAGCGGGCGTTTTGTGATTGAAAGAAGCGATTAAGCTACCGTCTTCTTGGACTTGCGGGCCGCGACCGATTTCTCAATATGCTCGATGATTTTTTCCGCGACCTTGACACCGGTGGCCTGCTCAATACCTTCAATGCCCGGTGCTGAATTCACTTCCAACACCAGTGGACCACGGGCAGAGCGCAAAATATCCACCCCGGCCACGCCCAGTCCCATGGCCTTGACAGCCGCAACAGCGGTTTTACGTTCTTCGGGGGTGATTTTAATTTTCTCGGCCGTACCGCCAAGGTGCAGGTTAGAGCGGAAGTCGCCTTCAGGCCCCTGACGCTTCATCGCAGCCACCACCTTGTCACCCACCACAAAACAGCGGATGTCGCTGCCGTTGGACTCCTTGATGTACTCCTGCACCATGATGTTGGCTTTCAGCCCCAGAAAAGCTTCGATCACACTCTCCGCCGCCTTTTTGGTTTCAGCCAATACCACACCAATGCCCTGCGTCCCTTCCAGCAGCTTGATCACCAGCGGCGCACCGCCCACCATGCTGATCAGATCGGGAATATCATCCGGCTTGCTGGCAAATCCGGTAATCGGCATACCCACGTTCTGGCGTGACAACAACTGCAATGCGCGCAATTTGTCGCGGGAGCGGGAGATAGAAATAGAGTCGTTGATAGCGTATACGCCCATCATCTCAAACTGACGCACCAGTGCGCAGCCGTAGAAGGTAATACTGGCGTGAATACGGGGGATAATGGCGTCAAACTGACCAATGTCTTCCCCTTCAAGGTGAATTGTCGGCTGCACCGAATTGATGTTCATGTAGCAATTCAACGGATTGATCACCAGCGCCTCATGCCCTCTGGACTCACAGGCCTCCACCAGACGACGGGTGGAGTACAGCTCCGGATGCTGCGACAAAATACCAATTTTCATGAAATTTCCAGCTCAATAAAAATGATCGAACCACGCCTCCCACAGGAAGGCCAGTCAACGACTGAACTCAGTCAGGCCATCCCCTGGGACGGCCAAAGCGCGAATCTTTGTCCATCCTGCCATATTTGGCAAGCAGAATCTCGCAGCGGCCGGAACTGCTGCTGAAAACACCACTTTATGCTATCGCCAAGCCATTGAACAGAGTGATAAATACCCATCCCCCAACAGCAGTGAATGTTGCCGGATTCACGCCAGGGGCAATGATTGTGAACAATTTCAAATATTCGACATCCGGTCCGGGACGAGCACCATATTTTGCTTTTCAGCAAAATGCTTTTTCGTTAGAAATTGCCCCGAAAAGCAACCGTCAACCCGCCAGGGCGGGGCTGACCCAATGGAGCCATACACCATGCCTAAGATTGTTGATACCTCAGTGGAAGACGATCTCGAAATGGACGATGTGTCCCAGCCTCAGAATCCGCAGGCTGCCAAATCCATGGAGCAAAAACGCCAGTTAAAACGACGTTTGGATGACTATTTCGAGCAGCGCGAATTGCGTCGGGCGTTAGGACTGGACGACTGAGCAATTAGTGCTCCGTGTGGTCACCGGCCCGCCATGGGCCGGTTGATTTCATTCATCTCTGTGGATTTCAACAACCTGAAGCTGTATCTCTGCTCATATCCCTGTGCTATAACCCTATCAACAGTGCGCCCATCTGCCGCACCCGACCAACGCCCGCTTTGGTCGTCGGGCAACAAGGTAAAAATGGAATTCCTGCCATGTCTTCGGTTGAACAGGCCTATAAAGAACATCTCAAAAGCTTTTCCGATGAATTGATCCGACTGCAGGCACCACTGCAGGTACTCGATGCCATCAAATGGCCCAGAGAGCAGGAAATCAGATTTCTCGCCAGTGGCGGTCAGCGCATGCCGGACATAGATGCCGACTATTATCGCCGTCGCAAACTCAACTTTGAGCCTGATACCACCCGCGAAGCGCTTAAATCGCTGAAAAAACGCATCCGCAAACAACTGGGCAGCAAAGATCCTCTTGGTCGTATCCTTGTCAAAAACATCGAGCAGTATCAGCTGGTAGTGGAGCTGCTGCTGGCGCGGGGCAAGGAGGATTTTGGCTACATCAGCCAGCAACTCTACGGCTCGGCCCGCCACAAACTGCACGGCGACCGCCATACCCTCAGACAATTGGGCGATCGCCTCAGTTACCTGTTTTCCCTGCCCGCGGCCAGACGCATCAACAAACGCCATCCCAAGAGCATTACCGCCAAAGAAGCCGTGGATGAATTGAGTCATCGTCTCAACCGCTATTTTCTCAATGACGACATCCTGGTACGCCTGAGTGACGGTATCGTCTCAGACGCAGCTGTGGGCGGCGATACCATCAAACTCAACAGTCAGGCGATGTTCAGTCAGGCGGATCTGAACGTTTATGAGGTGCATGAAGGCTGGGCGCACCTGGGCACCACACTCAATGGCCGCGCCCAACCCTGGGCCACCTGGCTGAGATCCGGCTCCCCCAGAGTTGCCGCCACCCAGGAAGGTCTGGCGGTATTGCTGGAAATGCTGACCTTAAGCTCCACCCCTGGGCGGGCAAGACGTATCAGCGATCGGGTCACCGCCGTGGATATGGCGGAAAATGGCGCTGACTTTATCGAAGTGTACCGCCATTTTCGCGGACAAAATCTCAGCGAAAAGGACAGCTACCGGGTCACTCAGCGGGTGTTTCGCGGCGGCGTGGTCACCGGCGGCTCCTGCTTTACCAAGGACATCTCGTACGTTCGCGGCTATGTGGAGAACATCAACTTCATTCGCGCTGCCATCACAGCCGGCATGCCGGAACTTATCCCCATGCTGTTTGTCGGCAAGCTGGCCATTGAAGATATCCCTGTGCTGTATCAGGCCTACAAGCGTGGCATTGTGGTGGCGCCGGAATACCTGCCGCCCATGTTTGAGGACTACTCCGGCCTGTACGCCTGGTTTGGCTTCGCCACCGGCCTTGCCGGCATAGATCTGAAAGGGGTACAGCGTCACTTCCAGAGGCTGTTCAAAGACTTGCCCACCATAGATCCGATCCCGGAATTTCTCGACGACGAGACCGAGTTCGACGACAGCTCAGACTGATCGCCAGCCTCTGGCTGGCCGCAAACTATGCGGCCAGCACATCACAAAATTCCTGCTGGCTTCACAGAAGCGACTGATTTACTTTGTACAATCAGGGGATGCCTCAACAGGACGGGGATGCGACATGAAATCAAGCTGGATGATATTGCCACTGTGCCTGCTGTTCGCCTGCAGCCAGCCGCCACCGCCTCAGGCATTGGGAACACTGGAGCGCGATCGGGTATTGCTGCGCGCCACCTCGGATGAAATCATCACTGAGTTGCCGGTACGTGAAGGCAGCCAGGTCAAACAGGGCGAACTGTTACTGCAGTTCGACACCCGCAAACAAACGGCTATGGTCGCTATGGCAGAAGCCGACGTTGCCAAAGCCAGGGCTTTTCTGCTGCGCCTGACCAATGGTGAGCGTCCTGAAGATATTGCCGCCGCCCAGGCTAATGTCGCCCGGGCCCGCGCCGCCCTGACCGAGGCGCAGCTCAACTTCCAGCGGATCAACCAATTGCGCAAGGATAAACTCGCCAGCCCTGCCGAAAATGACAAGGCCAGGGCGCTGCGCGATCAGGCAGAAGCCGAGCTGGAGTCCAGTGCAGAGCAGCTGAGTAAACTGATTGCCGGAGTGCGTGAGGAGGAGATAAATCAGGCCAGAGCGGCGCTCGATGCCACCCTGGCAAAACTGGCACTGGAGCAAAAGATCCTGGATGATCTCAGTGTACGCGCCACCCGCGATGGCCGCCTCGACAGCCTGCCATTCAATGTCGGTGAGCGGGTGCCACTGGGCTCAGTGATAGTCGCCATTCAGGCAGATAACGCCCCTTACGCCAGAGTCTATGTCCCAGAAGCCTATGTCGCACGCCTGCACATTGGCCAGCAACTGCCGGTGCAGGTGGATGGCACGGCCAATGACTTCACGGGCACCCTGCGCTGGGTAAGTGCCCAAAGTGCTTTTACGCCCTATTACGCCCTCAACGAGCAGGACAGATCCAGACTGGTGTATCTGGCCGAGCTGGATCTGGACGACAGCGCGGCTTCCCTGCCCACAGGTATTCCGGCGCAGGTCAATCTGCCCACGGTCAGCCATGAGTGACCTCATGAACACAAATATGAGTACTGATGCGAGTACTGATTTGAGTACAGACCTGAGCAACAGCCCGACGGCAGACAAGCAGGGGCCCGCAAGCCAGGAGCTTGCCATCGAAGCCTTGGGACTGACCAAACGCTTTGGTGATTTTACTGCGGTCAACGAGCTGAGCCTTAAAGTGCCTGAAGGTCAGATCTATGGCTTTCTTGGTCCCAACGGCTGTGGCAAATCTACCGCTATTCGCATGCTGACCGGGTTACTGACGCCCACCCGGGGGCAAGCCAGAGTGCTTGGCCTGGAAGTCCCCCGACAAGCCGAGCTGCTTAGGCAACAAATCGGTTATATGACCCAGAAGTTCTCTTTGTATGAGGATCTCAGCGTCAGCGAAAACCTTCACTTTATGGCGCAAATATTTGGCCTGCCGCGTCCGCTGGCGCGCAGCCGTATCGAGCAGTTGATGCAGACCTACCGACTGGGCGAGCTGAGCAGGCAGCTGGCCGGCACCCTGAGTGGCGGCCAGAAACAGCGGCTGGCACTGGCCTGCGCCTGTATCAATCAGCCCAGAGTGCTGTTTCTGGATGAACCTACCTCAGCGGTCGATCCCCAAAGTCGCCGGGACTTCTGGGAGCAGCTGTTTGATCTGTCCCAGGCCGGAACCAGCATTCTGGTTACCACCCATTACATGGATGAGGCCGAACGCTGTCACGGGCTGGCGATCATGAACCGCGGCCGGATCTGCGCCGACGGCAGCCCACAGGCCCTGATGGCCAATATGCGAGCCAATGTGATTGAAATCAGCGGCGATAATTTAAGATCACGGAAAGAGCCACTGCTGCGCCTCGACGCCGTGACCAGTGCAGCTCAGCTGGGCAGTCGCCTGCGGGTGCTGGTGGATAAAGCCATCGACGATCCGCAGCATTATCTGAGCGCCGCATTACACCTGCCTGCGTCGGTCAATCTCACCCGGGTTTCCCCCAATCTCGAGGATGTGTTTGTCGACTGCACTGGTAACGACCCGGTCGCAAACGTAAGCTCCGCCCACACGCCAAGCCAGGAGAGCCGCCGATGATGACCGTCATACTGGCCAGCCTGCGACGGATTGGCGCCATCGTCTCCAAAGAGATGCGGCAGCTCAAGCGGGATCGGCTGACCTTCGGCATGGTGGTGATGATCCCGCTGATTCAATTACTGCTGTTTGGCTACGCCATCAATACTGATGTGCGCAACGTGCCGGTCGCCATTGTCGATCAAAGTGGCAGCGCAGCCGGACGCTGGATAGTGGAAGCGGTCAGGGTGACTCAGGTGGTGGAGATTGTCGCCAATTATGATCAGGTCACCCAGGCGCAGCAGGCCATCACGGAGGGAAAAATCCGCGCGGCTCTGGTACTGCCACCGGATCTCACCGGCCGCCTTGCCAATCAGCAAACCCTGGGGCAATGGCTGGTGGATGGCTCAGATACCATGGTGGCGGGCGCAATAAGGCAACTGCGCAGTATGCCGCTGGATCAAATCACCGGGCAGACAACAACCCGTCCGCCGACTTTTGAGGTGGCGCTGTTTTATAACCCGCAGCAGCGCAGTGCAGTCAATATCGTGCCGGGCCTGATCGCGGTGATCCTCACCATGACCATGATACTGTTCACCTCGGCCGCCATAGTGCGCGAGCGGGAGAAAGGGAATCTGGAGCTGCTGATCACCACCCCCATCAAGCCGCTGGAGCTGATGCTGGGCAAAATCCTGCCCTATATTCTGGTTGGCCTGCTGCAGATGGCCATCATTCTGGGGTTGGGCCACCTGATTTTTGCTGTGCCCATCAATGGCGATATCTCTCAATTACTCATGGGCACCCTGCTGTTTATCGCCGCCAGTCTGAGTCTGGGACTGCTTATCTCCACCCTGGCAAAAAACCAGCTGCAGGCAATGCAGATGACCATTTTTGTGTTGTTGCCCACCATATTGCTGTCGGGTTTTATGTTCCCTTTTGAAGCCATGCCCAAACCGGCGCAGTGGATCGCCGAGCTGCTGCCGGGCACGCACTTTATGCGCATCATCAGAGCCATAGTACTGCGGGGCGGCGATCTCTCAGATATGGCCGCCGATGCCCTGTGGCTGCTGGGGTTCACCGCACTGGGGATAGTGCTGGCCTCACTGCGCTTCAGCAAGCGATTGGATTAACCCAAAGAAAACGGCGCCCATGGCGCCGTTTTGCTATCCCCACCGGTATCTGCATAGACACTCAGGCATCTGTCAGTTGGTAGGCAAGACCAATGCACTCGGTATAAATGCTGCAGCCACGATAATTACCCTTGCCACACTGCTTAATGACCAGCGCATTGCCACCAAGCTTGCGGGTTTGCAGCTTCAGCGCATCTTTCATCACTGCCTCACTGGGTGCGTAACGCCCTTCCTGCAATTAGCTGACATCGCCACAGAAACTGGTTTCTACTTGCCCAAGTGCCACATAATTTCGATTAAAAATCTCATCCTGCCGATAGAGTTTCACAACGCCGGACTGAATTTTTGCCTGCCCATATTCCTCCAGATTGGAAGAAAACCTGCCACCGCTGCATGCCGTCAGCGATACGACAGCCACCGCGATGGCCAACATTGTCACTCGCTCCATGACCCCCTCCATAGTGCTATTCCGACCAAGCAAATACCTGAGCAGCCTAGTTATTAGTTCAGCGCTGCTTAGCCAACTCCTTTGCCTCTTTTTGCTTTTTAAAGTACTTGCGGGTCAGTTCAAACACCACTGGGCTCAGCAGCATCAGCGCGATCAGATTGGGGATCGCCATCATGGCGTTAAGTGTATCGGCCAACAGCCAGATAAAGTCCAGCGAGGCCATGGCACCCAGCGGCACCACCAGCGTCCAGATCAGGCGAAATAGCTTGATGGCCTTAACGCCAAACAGATACTGCACGCACTTTTCGCTGTAAAAACTCCAACCCAGAATGGTGGTGAAAGCAAAGATAGCCAGCGCCACCGCGACTATGTAATTGCCCATAGGCAAAGCGTGGGAGAAAGCGTAAGAGGTCAGCGCAGCGCCGTTTTCACCGGATGTCCAGGCACCGGAAACCACAATCGCCAGCCCGGTAATGGAGCACACTATGATGGTGTCGATAAAGGTGCCGAGCATAGCCACCAGCCCCTGGGCCACCGGATTGTTGGTTTGCGCCGCGGCATGAGCAATGGGCGCACTGCCAAGACCGGCTTCGTTGGAGAACACGCCGCGGGCAACACCGAATCGAATCGCCGCCCACACAGCAGCGCCGGCAAATCCGCCCTGAGCCGCCACAGGACTGAAAGCACTTTCAATCACCAGCGCAAAGGCGGCGGGGATCTCAGCAGCGTAGACCACCAGCACAGCCAGCCCGGCGGTGATGTAAAACACTGTCATCAAAGGCACCAGTTTTCCGGCCACATCGGCAATCCGTTTAATACCGCCCATCAGCACCAGACCGACCAGTACCATCATCACCACACCTGTCACCCAGGTGGGCACGGCAAAGTTGGTGCTCAGGGCATCGGCCACCGAATTGGCCTGCACTGTGTTACCGATACCAAACCCGGCGAACGAGCCAAACAGCGCAAAAGCGGTACCCAGCCAGGCCCACTTTGAAGACAGGCCATTTTTGATGTAGTACATGGGGCCGCCGACATGGTTACCATAGTCGTCGACTTCGCGGTATTTAACCGCCAGCACGGCTTCGGCAAACTTGGTTGCCATCCCCACCAGCGCGGTACACCACATCCAGAACAGGGCTCCCGGGCCGCCCATCACAATCGCGGTGGCCACCCCGGCAATATTGCCTGTGCCTATGGTGGCCGAAAGCGAGGTCATCAGGGCATTGAAAGGGCTGATCTCCCCTTTCATATTTTGATCTTTATCGGGAATGCGACCGGTCCACAGCAGCTTAAAGCCTGTGCCCAGTTTCAATATGGGCATAAATTTAAGGCCCACGGACAAAAACAGTCCAACACCAAGGATGAACACCAGCATGGGAGTGCCCCAGACGATGCCATTGACCACCCCGGTCCAGTCCACCAATTTCTCCAACAGCGCTTCCATATCAATCTCTTATTATTGTTAGCTGTGGCGAACAGACTACAACGAACACTTAACATTTGAAAAGTCCTACTGACAATTCATCGCGCCTTTTATTGCTGCTTAATCAAGCGAAAAATACGCATCAATGGAAGAGGTAACCCGAAAGGTGAATATCACTGAACCAGCGGACAGGGCTATAACATCACTACCGCATCCAACGGGATGGCTGTTTTCGCTCACTGCCGATGGCAACCAAAGACAACAGTTCCCGTCCAGACCACAGGAATCGCCTATGCCCTCCACTCCCGTCATTGCCGATAACAAACCGGTGAAAGTCGTTTTGCAGGCTGGTAAGGATTACTACTTCTGTCGCTGCGGATTGTCCAAATCCCAGCCATTCTGCGATGGCAGCCATGCAGGAACTGATTTCACCCCTCAGACCTTTACCGCCGAGCAGGATGGCGACGCCTTCCTGTGCGCCTGCAAACACACTGGCAATAGCCCGTTTTGCGATGGCACCCACAGCCGGTTTTCCGCCACTGAGATTGGCAAACCCGGTCCGGGACCCGAGTCGATTCACAGCGGTAACAACAAGCCTCCGGCACCGGTCAATACCGACATCGAGCCCCATGTACAGTACATCCACCAACTGGCCACCGAGGGCCTGAGCAAACTGGGACACCACGGCCGCATGACCGCCATGGGCGTCCCCCGTACTCAGTTGCCAGGTTGGGATGATATCCAGATTATGGTGGCGCAAATGGCCAGCAAACCGCTGCTGGAGGATGTGCCCGTGGGGACTGAGCTGGTCATCGGCCCGGAGGCCAGAAAACCGCTGATACTGAAAATCCCGCTGTTTGTGTCGGACATGAGCTTCGGCTCTTTGTCAGAGGAGGCCAAAATCGCTCTGGCCAGCGGCGCAGAACTTGCCGGCACCGGCATCTGCTCGGGCGAAGGAGGCATGTTGCCGGAGGAGCAGGCCGCCAACTCCCGCTATTTCTATGAACTGGCCAGCGCCATGTTTGGCTTCAGGGAAGAGTTGCTCAGCAAAGTGCAGGCGTTTCATTTCAAAGGCGGCCAGGGCGCCAAAACCGGCACCGGCGGACACCTGCCCGGCGCCAAGAATATCGGCAAGATAGCTCAGGTAAGAGGTATCGCTGCCGGACAAGATGCAATCTCACCGCCCACTTTCAAAGATCTGCACTCAGTTGCCGATTTCCGCCGCTTTGCCGATCGGGTCAGAGCGCTCAGCGGCGGTATTCCCATAGGCTTCAAACTCAGCGCCAACCACATCGAACAGGATATCCAATTTGCCCTGGATGCCAGTGCTGATTACATCATCCTTGATGGGCGGGGCGGCGGTACCGGCGCGGCACCGGAGATCTTCAGGGATCATATCAGTGTGCCCACCATACCGGCGCTGACGCGAGCCCGCCGTTATCTCGACAGTGTTGGTGCCAGCGGTAGAGTAACTTTGATCGTCACCGGCGGCCTGCGCATGCCGATGGACTTTGTTAAAGCCATGGCGCTGGGCGCTGACGGGGTGGCTCTGTCAAATTCCGCCATTCAGGCGATTGGCTGTATCGGCGCCCGCATCTGCAATACCAACAACTGCCCGAGTGGCATCGCCACTCAAAAACCGGAATTACGCGCAAGGCTGGATGTCGGAGTTGCCGCGGCAAGACTCGGCAACTTTTTTGCCGCCTCAACCGAGCTGATGCAGGTCATGGCCAGAGCCTGCGGCCATAGTCATCTCAATCAGTTCAACCTCAACGATCTCGCGACCTGGCACAGAGACATGGCCAAACTCAGTGGCATTCGATACTCAGGCATAACCCTTGACTGAGATCGCTTCATGAACATCTGCTAATGCCCGTGTGCCGTGGCACACGGGCAACCAGCCACTCACTGGAGCCCGGAAAACACCTGTATTCCGGCCTGCTATCACCCCGCCCTTACGCCAGCCTCGCCGAAGCCGCTTTTTCAAAGATTATTCAAGTTAATATTTTTTCAGACTGTGATCTGGATATCTGGATCTCAGCGAACACATGTACGCATAATTTCCCAACCCTGCACGCCAATGACAAGTTTCACTGGCACTACCCTCTGGAGCTGAACAATGACCCATAATCCGTGCCCTCAATGCGGAATCGACCTGCCTTTGGGCAGCCCGGTATGCACCTCCTGCCACTGCGCCCTTGGCCTGGAAGCGCTGGCCGGTGTCGATCCCCATATCCGTATCAAAAACCAGCAACTGGCGGCCTGGTATGGATTGCTGCTGGGGGGATTTGGCGTGCATAAATTTTATCTGGGACAACACCTTAAGGGTTCCCTATACCTGGCTTTCTGCTGGACTCTGGTGCCTGTGGCACTGGGATGGCTGGATGCCCTGCGCACAGTGAGAATGACACCGATGGCATTTCAACGCCGCTATTGTCGCCGCGAATTGAGCTGTTAAGCCCTCTGCCCCGGCATCACACCGGGGCAAAATTCCAGAGCAAGATCACCTTTCTGCCCCGGGGACACAGCTAGAATAGCGCCCTGATTTTCCATCCTTCCCCCTGTTGATGAACTCCCCAACCTTTAAGCGTCTGTCCGGATGGTTGCCGGATCGTGCTGATCTGCCTGATGGCCTGAGAATTGGCCTGCCCATGGTCATTGGATTGTTGCTGTTTACCCTGCTGGGTGAACAGGCAGCCGGCGTCAATGCCTTGATAGTGGCCTGGCTGGTGGGGGTACAGGGCCGCAATCTGGCATATCCCAAACGCGCCAGTCTGCTGACCTGCTCAGCCATCATCTGTTGCATATCCAGTGCGCTGGCACTGCTGAGCCTGTGGCAACCGCTGACCGGCACCCTGATCCTGGCTGCTATAGGTCTGCTGTACGGCCTGACGTCCAACCAGCGGAAATACATTCAGCTGCTGACCTATAACTCAGGTTTCTGTTTTATCTGTGCCCTGCACCTGCTGGACTCAGGCGTCAGCGGCCTGATGATTTTAAGTGCCACCGCATTTGGCGCGACGCTGGCAGTGGTAAGCGCGGTCATTGCCGGGCCCTGGCGAGCACTGCATCAGGGTGAGCAACTGCTGGGACGCTGTCATCAGCAACTGGCCGCCTGGTGTGACGTACTGGCTCAGGCCGATCCGGCTCAGGTCAATCAACGCCTGGCTTTGCGTGAACAGCTGGATGACGCCATCGCCGTGCTATCGCACTGGCTGCTGGAGATGCCGGACAAACCTCAGGTCAATCGTCTGGCGGCGCGCCTGTTTACTCTGCTGACACTGATTGAAACCCTGGAGGTGATCAGCCGCATCCGCCTGCAGCTGCAGAGTCAACCGGCGCTGTCTCAGCACTTGCTGCAGGTAGCTGATGCCCTCAACCGCGATGTGGCCATTCCGTCACTGCCTGAATCTATTACTCACCCACTGCTGATCTCTGCCGACAGCCGCCTGAGGCTGGCACTGCAAAGCAGCATGCCCGCCAAAGACTGGCGCGCGCGACTCGGACAGCTTTGGCCTTCAGACGCCATCAGCATTCGCTGCCAGTGGCACAAAGCCATTCGTCGCCATTCCCGCGAATGGCACCACGGCCTTCGCATCCTGTTTACCCTTATGTGCTGTCAGGGGGTAGTGATGCTACTGCAGTTACCTCAGGGATACTGGGTCACGCTGACGGCCTTCATCGTACTGATGGCTGCGCCTCTGGGACAGCTGCAGGCGAGGATCTGGAGTCGCCTGTACGGCACTGTACTGGGCAGTCTGGTGGCGCTGTCGATGATCTGGTTCTGGGGACAGGGCGACTGGCTGTATCCGGCCACCTGCATCACGGTATTTCTGGCGTTCGCGACTTTCTACAAAGCCAGATATGAAGTGCATGTGTTCTGGTTGACCATGATGATGGTGTTTGCCATTACTCTGCTGCTGCCCAGCAATCCCTACATCGCCTTTTACCGGGCACTGGACACCCTCACCGGCGCCCTGCTGGCGTTTCTGGCGATGCATCTGTTTATTCCCAGCTGGACCCGCCGCTGGCTCGACAGTTATGTCGATAAATGGTGGGAACTGGAAACCCGCTGGCTGGTATCAGTCAATCAGGGACAACAGGACAGTCCGCTGCAATGGCAGGCCCACGCCGCGTTGCGCCAGCTCAGTCAGGAGATCAGCTATATGCAGCTGGAACCCAATACCTCGGCGCGGGAACTGAAAGACTGGCAGTCGCTGTTGTGGCTGGGGCTGCGACTGCACGCCTGTATCGGTATGCTGGCCCGCAGTGCTGACTCAGCGTTGCCCTGGATGCCGCAGCAGCTGCAGCAATGGCAACACCTTTACCATCAACGCATGAGCAGCTGCTGGCAGTTGTTACCTGCCACCGAAGAGCCGGTTGCCGGTGATGAGTTGCAGCAATGGCTGGCACAGGATATTCAGAGTCTGTTTATCTGGCTTGACCGGCAAAGACCATTTGATCTGGTTAATCCCCAGTCAGCCTGAGTTCTGACAGGCTTTGTCGGGCCGCCTGCCAATGCTTTTGGCAGGCAGCCCTTAACAGACCGAAAAATCAGGATAATTTCAAAAAATCTGATTTCAATATTTTGATCCGCTTCAAACATTTTTCACCTGCAGGAGCCTATATTGCCGCTGAATTCGGCAATCGGGGTTGGCACCATGGACACCAGACTTTTACTACGCCTGTTATGCGTAATTTCCTGCACATTTTTCATCATCTGGGGCTACCTGCCCACAGAATCCGGCAACAGCTTTTTCCAGTCTCTGGTCAGCCAGTATGCCCGTCTGGATACCAGCATTGAGATGCAGCTGTTGAGCGGCTTTATCGTGCCCGCCTTCTTCGTCGGTGCCGCCTGGTATGCCACCGAGTTTGTTATCGGCCAGTGCCGTAAATAGTACCAATACCTGTCACCAACAGCGTCCTTGCGGGCGCTGTTTGCGTTTAAACAAGGGTATACCAACTTCATTAATAGTTTGATCAATTCAGAGCGTGTCAGGGATTCTGATTCAAGGCGCATTGATTGATTAAGGGTGGCTCCCTTTGAGAGCAATGCAACACAGAAGTAGGATGTCTGACACGCTCACGCAGTGCGGGGTTCAATGCACTTGATACTGTGTTGAGCCGTCTTGACATAGCACCACTATGACTTCGCCGACTCGCCTTGTCTCAAGCGCATTGAACTCCCGCTGAAACAGATCAACTATTAAATGAAATTGGTATTATATCAACCGTCACTCAGTGACTGGATAACTTCAGCCCGGCGATACCGGCCACAATCAGCAACAGGCTGACAGACTTGAGCAGTGTTGCTGGCTCATCGAACAGGTAAATTCCGGCAATTGCCGTGCCTATGGCACCGATACCAACCCACACGCCATAGGCCGTGCCCAGAGGCAAATTTCTCAGGGCAAGCCCCAGCAACCAGAAGCTAAGCAGCATAAAGCCAACGGTAAATACAGAGGGGAGTAGTTTCGTGAACCCTTCAGAAAACTTAAGGCCAACGGCCCATGCGACTTCGCACAGGCCAGCCAGAAAGAGAATTGCCCAAGCCATAAATCATGCTCAGTAATGGGGTCGTCCCCTAAGACAAGCAGAGCGGTGAGGTCGTCCCCACGTCTTTCTAAGTCGCCATCATATCTCAGCCCGGGTGGAAGGCATACCGGCAGGCTTGCCCGGGGACATACTTTTGAAGGGGCCAACGGCCCCATACTGACCAGCCGCTACTGACTGGCAGGCATTCCCATGCAGCTGGCGTAGTAAGTGACCGTACCGGGCCAGTCGCTGAATACTCCGATGACACCAACATCCTTTGCCAGTATGTCCAACAGCTGAAGGGCATCCCCATCGTTGTTGATTGCATCTGTCACACTCTGATAATACCAACCGCCACCAGCAGCGAGCGGACCGGAGCGCTCGAGTGTCCAGGTGATGATATCAAGCCCGGCAGCTTTGGCCGATTTGGCATACTCAGAGGGCACTATCCGGTTATCTGTATCCAGCGTCACCAGCATCCACAGTGGCGGCGCGATAACCTTCACCCCATCGGCCGCCAGCACCTGCATGCTGGGGTCAAAGGTGGCAGGATTGTTCGGGTCAAAGCCGTCGTTCACATCCCTGCCATCCAGATAGACAGCCTGTTTGCCAAACTCCGGGGTGTTGGCCAGCCAGTACTTCACATCCTCCAGATTAAAGGACTGCGCCCAGACATCCCCGGCCGCAACACCGGCGTCTTCATACTCCTGAATTAACTTACGGGCGTAATCCTGCAGACTGAATCCATCGAAGGGCATGGTCACTGACGGGCTTTTTAGCTCAGGCGTCATTTTCGCGCCCAATGACTGGAACAAAGCAATACTCTCTTTGTGGCTCAGCAGCGTACCTCGACTGGCATAGAGATCGGTACGCCAGCTGGGTGTCGCATCCAGATACTCGGCCACACTGGTGGCATCCGGGTTACCGGCATCCATCTTACCTTTAAGCGTCTTAAACTCTGCCAAAGTAATATCACTGGTACAGCACATAACCTGGGCTTTGGCCCCGGAAGCGGGATCTGCAGGAGTAAAAGGTACGCTGCACTTGGCTGCCAGCTCAGGCACGGTAAGAATATTGGTGGTGGTGTGCAGATCGCACTGGGAGTGGCGACAAACCAGCTCCTTATCCTGAGTAAAGGTTACATCACATTCAAGAATACCCGCGCCCATGCGAGCGGCAGCGACATAGGATTCACGGGTATGTTCAGGAAACTGCATGGATGCGCCGCGGTGACCGATGGAAAAATCCGTGGTGTAAAATGGCCCTTCGCTGCATTGTTCAAGTTGGGTTTTCAACTCCCCCTCATCCATGTCAGCCACCAGAAAATACGGTCTGGGTCCCACCTGAACCTGCTCGTCGGAATTAACCGTGCCCACAGCTTTGGTTTCGGAGCCACAACCCACCAGCAGGGTCGCCATCATTATCCCTGCCAATCCACAACGTATCTGTTGGTGACACCCCTGCGTCACCAGCCTCATTTCCGTTAGCCCTGTCTTCATTTGTTCCCCCCGAAGGATAAGTCGATATTTCGGGGCTATCATGCACGGCCAGCTTGACGCTTTTATGATCAGCTGTTTGTCGCAAAATCGGGGCGAGACAGGGTTTCCAGTTGACTGTACAACAGCATCACCAGCAAGGTCAGCAGAGCACAGGTGAGAAACAGCCAACTGCCATTGAACAAATCCAGAACAATGCCGCCGCCCAGAGGTGCCAGCGCGAAACCAAACTCATAGAAGGAAGATGCTCCGAAATAAGCCCCCCTGAGATGAGCCGGAGCAATACGGTCGATATGCACATTCATGGTCGGGAACAGTACAGCCTCCGCCAGACTCATCACAATCACGGCGCCAATCCAGCCCCAGAACAGGTTCACGGGATTGAGCCCCATCCATAGTTGAGACAGCATCAGGAGTATCAGGGCCAGTTGGATACGCTTCACCAAAGACCACTGGCTCATCAATTTCAGCAGCAAAAACTGACAGCTGATAATGACCATGGCATTGGCGAAAATCATCGAAGCGATCAATTCCAGCACATTCGGTACCTGCTCACGGCTGAGGTACTGTATCAGCGAGCCATCCATCTGACCGAAGATAAACATGCAGATCACATTGGCGAGAATAAGGCACTGCAGCAGTCTGTCTCTGGCCATCACCCTCAGTGTATGACGCATCCCGGATACGGGCGTCGTTCCTGTTCCATCCTCCGCCGAGGCATGAGTTGATGGCGCTTGTTGCTGCCTGACATCCTGGCTGCGAAATCCCCACCACAGCAATATCAGCAAAAAACCAAAGGCCACAGTGGTGATATAGAAGCTGGACTGCTCGCCGGTTAATCCCAGCCAAACGCCCGCGATGGGGCCCACAGCACAACCAGCATTAACGATAAAGTAGAGGCTTTGCATCGCCAGCTCCCGGGTCTGGGATTCAGGGATAATGTCACCAATCAGTGCCGATGCCAAAGGCCGCCACAATGAAGTCGCGATTGAGCAAAGAGTAATGACCAAAGCAAAACCCGCCACAGAGTCGGCCTCGGCCAACAAAGAGAAGGAGACGATATAAAGCACGCCCGTGGCATACATCATCTTCTGTCTGCCTACCCGGTCAGACAGCGCACTGCCAATAAAGCTGATCAGTACAGATACCAGGGCAGCGGAGGAGAGGATAAGCCCCACCTCGGTGGCCGACAGGCCAAAACGCTCATAAAGGATCACGGCCAGAAAGGGCCACACCATGTAAAAACTGCCGCGGGTGAAAAAAGAGCCAAACAGCAGAATCCACATCAGGCGGGGGAACTGTTTTACTCTGGCCAGAGAAATATCGCTTTGCATCATCCATCTCGCTGTTGAATCGGGGCACTCAGGCCCTAACCGGGAACCGACTGATTCGCATCAGTATCGAGGGCTCAACATACAAGCGAATTAACCTTTTGACAACAAAGGCGCCCAGTGGCGCCTTGAGCTAGTTTACTGGCTGTTTCTCGGCAGCCAGATGGAGATCAGCGCGGTTATCGTCAGCATCAGCGAGCTTATCCACAAACAGGCGCTCAGTCCCCACTGCTGAAACACCCAGCCGGACAACAGGGTGCCGATAAGCCGTCCCATGGCGTTGGCCATGTAGTAAAAACCCACATCCAGCGACACACCATCGTCATTGGCATAGCTGACAATCAGATAGCTGTGCAGCGATGAGTTCACCGCAAACACTGCGCCAAACAGCGCCAGCCCGCCAACCAGTGACACTTCAGGGGCGATTCCCGCGCTCAGAGCCAAAGCAATCAAGGCAGGGATACCCGCCAGCAGCGACACCCACAAGAGTGCGCTTTTACCGTTCGGCACATGCGCGCCTTGAGCAGCGACCGGGTTGTTGCCACCAAGGTTATTGCCACCAGGCTTTTTACCCCCGGTGATTCGGGGGGCGATGGATTGCACCGCACCATAGCCAATCACCCACAGGGCGAGAAAACTGCCCACCTGCCAGTGATCCCAGCCAAAGGTCGCCGCCAGATACACGGGCAGCGCCACCACAAACCAGATATCCCGCGAGGCAAACAGAAACAGACGGGCGGCAGAAAGAATATTAACGCTGCGGCTCTTGGAGAAAATCTCACTGAACTTGGGCTTGTTTTTGGCCTTGCCCAGATCGGATTTGAGCTTCGCCAGACTCAGCAGCCACACCAGAGTCAGCATCAGCGCCATCAGCAGCACGGCACCTTTGAAACCAAGCAGGCTCAGCAGTGCCGCCCCCAGAAAAAAGCCTACACCTTTGAGAGCATTCTTGGAGCCGGTGAGCATTGCCACGTAGTGATACAGACGGCTTTCCCCGGTATCGCCTTTGGGCACCAGTGTCTTGATGGCGCTTTTGGCGCTCATCTTATTGAGATCTTTGGCGATGCCACTGAGCGCCTGCGCCGCCATCACCCAGGGCACAGTCAGCCAGGCAACAGGCACCAGCAGCATGGCCAGCGCCACTATCTGTAGCCCAAGGCCGATATTCATAGTGCGATTCAGCCCCAGCCGGGCACCCAGCCAGCCGCCAACCAGGTTGGTCACCACCCCGAACAGTTCATAAAACAGAAACAGCATGGCAATCGCCAGCGGGCTGTATCCCAAATCATGGAAATGCAGCACCACCAGCATACGCAGGGCGCCATCGGTCAGGGTAAATGCCCAGTAGTTGCCGGTGATCAGCAGATACTGCCGCACCTGCTCAGGCAAAGCTTTAATACGTGCCAACATCAGAGGTTCCATTGATAACGGCAATAATGGGGAGCCTAAGATCTAGATTCCAGGTTCCAGGTTCTAGGTTCTAGGTTCTAGGTTCTAGGTTCTAGATTCTAGATTCTAGATTCTAGGATCAGGCTCCCTACACAGGCTTCAACCTGCTTATGCTTTGTTTTGCAAGTCAAGAGTACCCACCATACGCGCCAGTTCGGCGGTACGGTTGGCATAGCCCCACTCATTGTCATACCAGACATAGAGCTTGAGCTGAGTGCCGTTGATCACCATGGTCGACAGCGCATCGACAATGGCACTGCGGGGATCGGTTTTGTAATCCACCGACACCAGTGGCCGGGTTTCATAGCCCAGAATACCGTTAAGCTCGCCCGCGGCCGCCTGTTGCAGCAGTGCATTGACTTCAGCTTCGGTCACCTCACGCTCCAGCTCAAACACACAGTCGGTGATAGAGGCGTTGGCCAGTGGCACCCGCACCGCATGACCGTTCAGCTTGCCTTTGAGCTCAGGGAAAATATGGGTAATGGCGGTGGCGCTGCCTGTGGTGGTGGGGATCAGGCTCATGCCACAGGCCCGTGCCCGGCGCAGATCCTTGTGGGGCGCATCCAGAATGGTCTGGGTATTGGTGATGTCGTGAATGGTGGTCATGGAGCCATGGCGGATACCGATGTTTTCGTGGATCACCTTCACTACAGGCGCCAGACAGTTGGTGGTGCAGGATGCGGCGGTCACAATAGGATGCTCAGCCGGGTTATACAGTTGATGGTTAACCCCCATCACCACATTGAGCACGCCTTCCTCTTTTACCGGCGCAGTGACCACCACCCGCTTCACGCCCTGAGCCAGATACGCCTCCAGCAAGGCTTTGGACTTCATCACCCCGGAGGCTTCAATCACCAGATCGCAAGCTGACCAGTCGGTCTCGCCAATCGCCTTGTTACGACTGCAGACAATTCGCCTATCACCAATGACAATAGCATCGCTGTCATGGCTTACCGCCTCAGGCCAGCGACCATGCACTGAGTCAAACTCCAACAGATGCGCCAGAGTTGCCGCATCACCGGCCGGGTCGTTGATCTGTACAAATTCCACATCATCCCAGGCCCAGGCCGCGCGCAGCGCCAGACGTCCCATACGGCCAAAGCCATTAATGCCAATCTTGATCGTCATACTTGTTGTTCCTCAGCAGCAGGATGTTGCCCGCTCGGGGCGCGTGCCCATGGCGCATAAACGCTCAAGCGCCGGGGCTAATTGTTGATGGCTGGCAGATTGCGTGGTCGCCAGTATTTCGATGCACCAGTCAGGCAGTTGTGGGTTTAAACGATAAAACACCCACTGCCCCTGGCGCCGGTCAGCCAGCAGCCCCTCTTTGCGCAGCAGCGCCAGATGGCGGGAGATTTTGGGTTGCGGCAACTGCAGTGCCGCCATCAGTTCGCACACACACAGCTCCCCTTCAGCCGCGATCAGCAGCAAGGTGCTTAACCGGGTGTCATCGGCCAGGGCTTTGAAAAAGGTCAAAGGCAGCAAGGTGTTCTCCAGCAGCCACATAGGTCGGTATTAATCGCGGTCAATGATATGCGAAAAATCATATATACACTTTGCCAGATATTCAAATGACACTTGTGTGACACTCCCCGCACCGAAAAACTGTGTATCCTCAATCGCGAACGCCAAATGCAGGCCAAATGGTTGTAAAATATGCGGCCTCAAAAGGGTGGAGGGCGACCGTTATTTCCGGACGTCCCGCCACGATAAAGACCCCTGCAGCCCTGAGGACCGAGAGATGAATCTTGCCGATTCCGTTCTTGCCGTGAATAACGATCTTCCCATCCGTACCGACAAACCCGTGCACAGCGGTAAAGTTCGCAGTGTTTACTGGCTGACCGAGGCTGACAGCCGTCGGCTGATCGAACAACACAGTTATGATGTGCCCGCCGATACGCCGCTGGCGATCATGGTGATCTCAGACAGGATCTCCGCCTTTGACTGTATTTTCCATGGCGAAGGTGGCCTTAAAGGCATCCCCGGCAAAGGTGCGGCGCTGAATGCCATTTCCAACCACTGGTTTAAGCTGTTCAAAGACAACGGCCTGGCCGACAGCCATATTCTGGATATCCCCCATCCCTTCGTGTGGATAGTGCAAAAAGCCCGTCCGGTGAAGGTTGAAGCGATTATCCGTCAGTACATTACCGGCTCTATGTGGCGTGCCTACGAGAAGGGCGAGCGGGTGTTCTGTGGCATTACCCTGCCCGATGGTCTGAGCAAAAACCAGAAGCTGCCGCAGCTGCTGATCACCCCCTCCACCAAAGGGATCCTCACTGGTATTCCGGGTGTTCCTGAGCAGGATGATGTGAATATCAGCCGCGCTGATATCGAAGCCAACTATCAAGCCTTCGGTTTTGAGAAGCCTGAGGATATCGACCTGTATGAAAAGCTATTAAAAGAAGGCTTTGGCGTAATTTCCGAGGCGCTGGCCAAGCTGGATCAGCTGTTCGTGGATACCAAGTTTGAGTTTGGTTATGTCACCGACCGCAGCGGCAACTCCAAACTTATCTATATGGATGAAGTGGGCACGCCGGACTCCTCCCGCATTTGGGATGGCGCCGCCTTCCGCGATGGCAAAATCCTGGAAAACTCCAAAGAGGGCTTCCGCCAGTTTCTGCTGAGCCACTTCCCGGACCCGGACATTCTGCTGAACAAAGACAGAATGCCTGAGCGTGAAGCGCTGGCGCGGGACAACGCCCTGCCACTGGAGGCGATGATGGAAACATCCCGCACTTACACAGGTATCGCCGCAAAGATCACCGGCCAGGCCCTGCCGCTGAGCGATAACCCCAAGGCCGAGATCATCGCCATTCTGAAACAGCAATACCAACTGATTGACTGATATTCAACCGCCCGGCAATACCAGAATGCCTATTCCCACTCTGGTGGGGATAGGCTTGCCAATCAGGCTAAATCCGGACCTCTCTGTGCCTGGACCAAAAGACAAAGTTATCCAGCTTGGGGATCATCCAAAGCGCACTGTCACCACTTTGTTTGATGCGGTAAATATCCAGGGTTTGCTCTGAGATGTCACTGCGGCGAAAACGCCGGAAAAAATAGGCCATCGACTCACCGATACTTTCCGGATTATCCAGTACCTTATGCTCAATCTGAATGTGAAACACATCCACTGCCAGCGAATCTATTGAACGGCTTTGTTTCTCAAAATGTCCCCTGAAGCGATACTTCATGGAAAACTCTGCAGCATTTGATTCTGTCAGCGCAGAATAAAACAACAGGGTCCCCTCATCTTCGGAATCATAGATAAACGCCATATTCAATTTATACTGTTCCAGCTGATGTTCACCAAGCGGGAAGTAAATACTGGCCTGATAATCATGCTCCATCAGATTATTTCCAACAATATGCTCTCCGGGCGCATCTATCAGTTCAAAATTATGATGTGCAGGTAAGCTGTAAATCTGGCGGATGGCGCTGTCCAGCTTAATATGGTTGGAATGCAGGTAAGAGATATTCAGTGCTTTTTCACTGATACACTCGCCGGGTTTTATTTCAGGACACAGCGCAAGGGAATAGCCATTTTTATCCATGGCATAGAGCGCATTAAATCCAGTTATTGCCGGCCATTGTACATCTGACGCAGACAGATGATTTTCAAGTCTGGCACTGTCCAGCCCATTGAGCTTTTTATAGTAAATAACATCAGCTGTCCCATTAACATCACCGATGGAGAACGGAATTTTCTCATGAGTATGCCAATCCAGATAGCAGGAAGAAATCCAGTAAGACACTAATCCCAATACAGTCAGGGATAAAATCACATACCGGTTCAGAAATTTATTGAGAAACTGACGGTAACCACCTTTATTCTGCGGTGCTTCACCGGTATCTATTTCAAGTTGGTAACCCAGCCTTGCCAGCGTATTAAGCTGAATGTCCTCATAGGGATTGAGTTTTTTGCGCAGTGTGCTGATGCACTGGGTCAGTGAGCCGGTTGCAACCGCCTTGTTTTTCCAGGCGATATCCAACAACTGCTGGCGGGTGACAGTGTGTCCCAGGTTATCCAGCAGAACAGCGAGTACGTTACTTTCAGATGCTGTCAGCTCAATTTTTTCTCCGGACACCTTGTCCAGGAGATAATTTTGTGACAAATCAAAAAATAAATCTTTGGTAAGCTTATACACTGAAAAATCCCGCAACATCACATCATCAACACACTCCTGTAAATAGCCGGTTAATGTTTATTTCCGATAGCCAGCAATTCCAGCGTGATATTCTCATAACTGACAATTTCACCGCCGTACTGATTGATAAATGCCCTGGCATCCGAGAGCTGACTGAAGGGCGCAATGGCTGAACCCATTGCCGCTTTCCGGCTGGAGTTAAATACATAATATGCCTTTTCAGCATCAATAAATGCGGTATCAGCCGGATTTTCCCAATTTGTTTTACCTGCATCATGAACATACAGGGCAGCAATTTGGCGCTGACTATCCTTTTGCCGCACAAAATTAAACATATCCCTGACTGAGCAGAATTTGGCCACAACCTCAGAGTCTTTCAGGATCAATTCTCCCTTGGAACCTGGATATTTAGTAATCACCATGCCACATAAAAAACACCTGTCATGGTCATCCAGAGCAACCGGGTGATTATGACCCTCATGGCCGACACTGTCCGAGCAGCCGGCCAACACTAAAATAACAACAGCAAAAAGGAGCTTTCTCATGGAATCCATCCAACCTGAGTGAAAACAAGTAAATTACCCGACGAACAAGCCGGAATAATTCAACGCATTACGCCGGTGAAAATCCGGGCAGCTGACGACTCGACCAGGGCTCAATATCCGATAGACAAGTCTCTGCCACTGCAGTAAAAAGTCAGCTCGCCCGGTAAAAGTTACAGGGCGTAGGTCTGACCGGCATACAGGATAAACAAACGCAAACACATCATGCCGCTGACACCACAAAGACCTGACAGGTAGAAGGCTGTGGCCGAATGACGGAAGTGGTTTCCTGTGGCGAAATTCAGCAATACCGGCCCGCCAAAGCCGACCGCCACAACACCAAGCCAGAATACACTGGCCCAGATGCCATCGGTGAAAGCGGCAAACGCGGCCTGCGCACCGGCATTGCCCGTCATCAAAGAGACCGCAATCATGAAAATGAACAGGGCTTCGGTGAACATGACCGGCCACTCAATCTGATGCAGCATGGCCATTTCGGGAGAATGCAGTTCTTCCCCAAAGAAACGCACGGCAATCATTTTGGCGCACGCGGCGCCGGCCGACAGCCCAGATGCCACGAACAATGCCGGCAGCACTGCAGTGTTGATCAGTGGGAAGCGGATCAGTGCCGAGATCAAAAATCCGGTATAGGCACAGACTGCCAGTGCCAGCATCAACACCAGCATCTCTATCGGATGGCGAACGGTACTGAATCCCCGGATCAGCGGCTGTAAAAAGGCCAGCGCCTTAATACGCCCCAACTCTTCCTCCAGAGACAGCAATGTCACCACAGCGACAAGCGGGATATAGAACAACAGCGCAATAACCCCGATGGACATAACCGAACTGAGGTTGTAGTACACCAGAATCCGCCAGAAATACAGCGGGTTGGTCAGGTCACAGACCAGACACAACATCCCCAGACAGATAGTCACCAGGGCAATCAGTGAGGCCGCTTTAATCAGCGGAGTGTTGCTTGTCTGGTGGCGGAAAAATCGCAGACACAGAGCAATGGTCATGGCGCCACCGGATATACCGGCAAAAAACAGGTACACGGCAATTGGCCAGGGCCAGGCGATACCTTCAGACAAACCAATGGTAAATTCGATACTTCCGTCCATCAGTTATACCCCCAGTTTGACGATTGGAATGTAACGCAGGCTCGGCTCTGTCCCCAGATACGCCTTGATGCGGACACTGTCCTTCACCGCCAGCAGCCGACTGACATAAGAGTTGGGATCATTGGCATCACCAAACACCAGCGCATCGTAGCGACACGCCTGAACGCACGCCGGCAGTTCCCCCCGGGTAAGTTTGGTGTGCAGACAGAAATCGCAGTTGGAGGCCGCATCAGTGTTGGTATCAATGAAACGGGCATTGTAGGGACAGGCGGTAATGCAGTACTTGCAACCGGCACATTTGGACGTGTCCATGGTGACGATACCGGTCCTTGGATCCCGGTGGGCTGCCCCGGTTGGGCAGACTGCCACGCAGGGGGCATTTTTACACTGTTGACAGGACACCCTGACAAAGCGGCGCTCACAATCACAATCCATCTTGCCGCAATGGGGGCATGGCTGCCCTTCGATCCGGCCGGACTGCTGCTCCAGCAGAACCCTTGAAACGCCCTCCGGCAGTTCGTTGACCTTGTTACAGGCCAGCTTGCAATCGCCGCATCCAACGCACTTGTTTTGGTCGAACACCATCACATAGTGAGGCTGGTTGCCTTCACCGGTTTCCTGTGCTGATGGTCCTCCCAGAGGCGCCACCAGCAAAGAGCAGGCTCCAACGCCTTTGAGGAACCTCCGTCTCTCTAGAATTTTACTCACAACATTCTCCAGCAATCAGCTTAAAGCCAATATCTATTGTTTATTCAGTTGCTCAGCCCATGGTCGGGTTCGGTCTGTTGATTCAATTTGCCTGTTGCTTTCGAAATGGCATTGTTTATGACCTCATGGTCAAATAGCTGGGTTTGGTTTTGCAGCAGGATCTGCCAGTGGTTGATGGCTTTGGCGTACTGACCTTTAAGGTAAGCATCCGTCGCCAGCAACAGCCGGGTTTGTAACTCTTCCCGATGCAGTGCCAATGCCCTGGCAATGACAATGCCGGTTTCCGGGGCGATGCTTCGTTTGTCCCGGTAATACATGGCGGTCGCCTTCATCCCCAGGATGTCGGCGCGCTCGCCTTGAAGTGTCAGCAGACGGTCAAGGGCAGTTACCGCCTCTGCATACATGCCACCATTCACTGAAGATTGGGCCAGCACCAGCAATGCCTGTGCATCATCCGGCGTTTTTTCAGCCTGTTGTCGTGCCCGGGTAATCTCGGCCGCAGCCAGATAATCGACATACCTGTCCGGTTTGCCGGAATTCCAGTCACTGAAACGCCCCACCGCGGCATACTGTCCCAGACTGACGATCAGCAGCGCCAGACTCATCAGTATCCAGTACCAAACGCGATATGAAGTGTCGGCTTCTTTGACGTTTTCGCTGCGACACCAACGCACATGATGGCGCCACAACATGAGCAGGAATCCCCCCAGAGTGACAGCGATGGCGCTACCCAATTCAAACATTGTTCTTTCCCCGCGATGCCGGCATTACAGTCGCGGCAGATTAACCGTGCCCCTTCATCATGTTGCCCATATCAATCGGCGCCTTGTCTTTCTGGACTTCGACTTTTTTCAGTTCAATTTCAAATACCAGGGCAGATTCGGCAGGGATGGCACCGGCCCCCTCAGCGCCATAAGCCAGCGCAGCCGGCACGGTAAAGCGGAAGGTCGAGCCCTCAGGCATCAACTGCAGCCCTTCGCTCCAACCGGGGATCAGTGTCATCATCGCCATACGGGCAGGTTTATTCTGGGCATAGGTGGACTCAAACTCAGTGCCATCGATCAGCTTGCCGACAAAGTTCACAGTGACAACATCTTCAGGCTTGGGTTTGACGCCATCCCCCATGGTCAGCACTTCGTACTGCAATCCTGAATCCGTCACCTGGACACCGGCTTTTTGCTTGTTTTCGGCCAGATACTTTTCACTGGCTGCCCGGTTCTGTGCTGTAAGCTCAGCGTGTCTGGCCTCCTGTTTGGCATTTAACAAGGCCAGCCGCTGATTCAACAGAGTGACAGTATCTTCCTCATTGATTCTGGATTGATTTTTCAGTGCATCAACAAAGCCTTCGACCAGAGCATCCATGTTGACTCCGGCGCCCAATTGCAACTGGTCATACACCTGATCGGACATATAGTTACCCACTGACGCCCCCAGCGCATAGGATTCCCGGTCAACGCTGGACTCCAGCTCCACTGCGCCCACAGCAGAGCTGGACAGGGCCAGCACAGTCAAAGTTGTCAGCATGCTTTTTTTGAACATTTTCATCAGTTAACTCTCATTAAAATCACTACCAGGCAGTGCACCTCTGGGGTCATGGTACGGTGTGGCTGTTATCAGGGTTTCTCGGTTACCCTTCCGGACAAACGCCAGCCATAGATACCATCCGGCATCTGGCGGACACCCGTGTATCCCTGTTTCATCACTTCTCTGGCCGCGACGGCACTGGACGTACACAAGCGATTGGCACAGTAAAAAACCATCACCGCATCTTTGTTTTTGGGCAGCAATTCGCGCCAGTTGCGGACGTTGAAAAATATCGCGCCGGGAATATATCCCTGTGCCCAAATCTCCAGGGTATTGACGTCGAAAAAATACACTCCGGGTTTACCCAACAGGGTTTCAGCTTCCAGCATGGAGATGGTATTGAGTTCCACGTCGTACTGCTGTGCCGGACGCAACTCACCACCACCGCCGGCAAAGCACCATGGGCTTATCAACACACAGCTGAGGCAAAAGCCTTTGAAAAAACTTGTCATCCTCTTCTCCGGTCAATCCCGGCTGGTTTGCCAGCCGGGATTTCCTGTCAGCCTGATGACTGCTGGGGAGCAACAGCCATCAGGCGTTCAGGTGTTATTGCCTGGTCGCGTAAGTACCGTCAATAATCGCCTGAGCCTGCTCGACATAGGCCAGGGCGGCACGCAAACGTTTTTGGGAATAACGTGGGCCGTGAACACCCCATGAACCGTCGGCTTTGATCAGATCCAGTGCTTCCTGCGCTTTTTCAGTCAGCATATAAACCTGGGTCTTCTGCTCAGTTGTCAGTTCGGTCACTTCCAGCAGCTGATCAATACGCTCAATGGCCAGCTCGACCTGCTTATAAGTGTCCTTAACCGGCTTCTGCCATTTCTGCACTTCACCGTAAATTTCCATTTGGTCCTGATAGTGCAGACCGGGTTCCAGTTCAGACTGGAACTGGCTGTGACAACCTTTGTTGTCCACCACGTACTTGTCGGAAATAGAGGTGCGGGCACAGGACCACATCAGGTCAAGGTAGCCATGGCCGTCTTCATCCTGGGCAACAGTCCAGCCTTTCACGTGGGATTCCCGTGGCATGCCTTCCGGAGGATTCAGAGTCTTGCGCTTGGGATCCACATCAATCTTCCACAGGTGGGAACGGCGTACAGCATCAAAACCAGCCATATCCGGATACTGGATTGCGGTGAAGTTTTCACAGGAGCCCATGTTAGGCATGTGACAGCTCACACAATCAATTTCCTGGTGGGTTTTGGCGTTCTGGGCCACAGTGGTCTGCGCCTGGTGACAGTCCTGACAGGTTTTCTTGATATTTGGCTTGGTAAAACCTGACTGCCAGTCATTGCCGGTCACTTCATGAGGGTCGTGACAGGTCGCACAGCGCATACCTTTGTCATAGTGCGACGACATGAACATCTGCGAACCTTCAGTACCACATGATGGACAGGAAGACTTCATCTTGACGTTGAAGGCATATTCAAGCTTGCCATCAAAATCAGGATTTTCGGCATTGCCATCGATGTAGTTGGACCGCTGGTGACAACGTTCACAGTTGGATGGCATTCCACCACCTACACCGCCATCCAGGTGACCACCTGCGCCGTGACACTCTTCGCAGGTAATCCCTTTGGCAATAGTGTGCTCCTGCAGTTTTTTCGGATCGCCAAGCGCCGCGTAGAATTCATCCTTGTTCTTGAAGTCGAACTTGAAGCTGTGGCAAACCTCACAGTAAGAACTGGCAGGCTGGAACAGGAATTCTTTTTCGTACTTGGCACCATAGGAAGTGACCCCCCACTGGTGAGAGCCGGACGCACCAAAGTCTGTCATCTTGGTTGGGAAGCCAGGGATGACCTTCGCAATTTCCTGAGCTTTTTCCGGTGTCAGCCACTCAGCCCAGCCGCGGGAAAACTGGTTGCCACCGGCCACCAGAGTACCGGTACCGTCAATCAGCAAACCGTCGCGAATATGATAGGAACCCCGCACCAGATAACGGTCAATAAAGCCATACTTGGTACGAGGGGTACCAATGGTGGCGTAAATCGCATCTGCGGTCACACCATCAGGCAAAATGGAACCTTCTGTGCCATAGAGCTTTTTCTTCAGATCATTACCCACTTCTGGGTGTTCACCGGGGAAACGCACTGTCTGGGCATGACGGGAACGTTTCCACTTCTCATACTGCATGGCATGACATTCACCACATTTTTCCGGTCCCACAAACTTGTTGGGGAAATCCAGAATAGACTTGGCCCCCAGACGGTACTGGATAGCAGTCGGCCTGCCGGTACGCTTGGAGAAAGCAGGACCGCCGCCGGTGTCCATATATTCATTGCCACGGTCACTGACCTTGTATGTCCCGACCATACGGCCGTCTTCGGCATACTTGAATACAGGGTGATTCTGGAACAAATAGTCGAACAGCTCCTTTTCCTGAACGATATAGTCCTGCAGTGTTTTTACACCACGGCTCTGTTCTGTCAGATCAGGGTTGGCAATCACCTTCTGAGCGGTTGCCGTCATCTGTTCATTACCGTATCCCGGTTTTTCAGCAGTTGTTGGGGCCGCCAGGACACTGCCTGCGGCGCCGACACAAAACAACAGCCCGGCTGTTGTTTTGTAATTCCAACGTTTCATCGTCTACTCCTATCTTAATTATCATCAGCATCTAACTTTCACTGAACCCGACAGTTCACCGAACGACATAAGCGCTTGAGCGGGGACCAGTTTGAGGAAAACTTCAGACAGGAAATGACGGACTTCCCCCAATCACAAAATGTTTTAATCAGGCAAAATCCTCAAAAAAATCAATTTCCAATTTAAACAATAAGTTGATATTTGTTGCTGGCCTAAAAACGGGATGGATTGAACATTTTTCATGGATCTCAAAAGAGGGTTTTAATGATCTCAAAAAGCCCTTTTAAGGATTGAGAAGATTAAAGAAACAACGGATTTGGAGGGCAGCAAAAGGGCACGAAGGCTCTGCAAACAGCCAGAAAAGCGCTTATGCCACCACGCGCTGCGACATAAAACGCCATCATCATTCAGGGACTTGCACAAAGAGACTGTGCCTGGTGAACTCTGTCAGTCAATTACCGCGCATCCGGCGGCATTTCATATTGCGTGCCTGCGCTGCGTGAAGCGGACAGTGGGGTTTATCAATAAGAAAGGTTCAATAAGAGAGGTTCAATAAGAGAGGTTCAATAAGAGAGATTCAGTTACCGCCCCGGACGTTAATGCCAGCAGCAGTTCAGATCCCACAGATGTTGTCAGGCGCAAGCCCACGCCTGCGCCAGCTGCACTGCAGCGTTAGTCTTTATGCTCTATCACATCATCGGTAAAGTCAGTGTGCCAGAACTTGTAACCCTGCACTGTGGCCTGAGCTGCGGCCCCCCAGATAGCAGACTGATAAATGCGCACGCCTTCCACATCGTAGGAGGTGTTGGCCGCCGCCTGACCGCCTTCATCGTCGGCTTTGGCCGAGGCCTCAGCCCGGGCACCGGCATCCCAGCCTTCATCGACAAAGCGCTTCATGGCTGCGTTGGTCTGGAACACATAGAGGAAAGCGACCTTTTTAAAACCGATACCGACCCCGGCTCCCAGTGAGGCGAAACGATAATAATCCACCTTACCACCGGTGTGGAATGTGCAAATCCCGCCGCCGGTCGATGCCGCAAACAGATAACTGTCACTGCCGGTACACACCAGATAGCCTTTGGCTTTGGCGATAGCCGCCTTGGCTCCGGGATGATCGGCATAGATTTCGGTAAGTGCTTCGGCGGTATCTTTACGGGCATTGGCCTTTTTGGCTTCCGGGGTGGAACCTGTGGCGCAGGCAGTCAGTGTTACGGCTGCAACCAACAATAAGGGCAGAACTCTCATCACACACTCCTAATAACTAAGAACAGAATTTGACTCTACTTCGCCAGCCTGTACCTGTCTATTTATCTGAACGATAAAAAATGCCCGGCACAGAGTACCGGGCAAGCTCTTGTTACAGCTGACGAATTCGGGCGATTTCAGCAGCGTCTATGCCCAGAGACTCGAGAAATTTCTGGTGCTCATCCGGCTCCATTTCCTCGAATTTTCTGTGCCATTGCAGCATATCCGCCTCGGTAAATCCGGCGGCCTGCATAATTTCAACCCAACGTGCTTTGGTGACCATATTGTCCTCCGAAATAGATTCCTGCAGCACCGCCATGATGGCTTGTTGCTGCGATCTGAGATGTCGAATCTCCTGCTCCAGCTGATTAAAGTGAGCCTTTAATATCTGAATCTGAGACTCCCCCTGCTGACTGAGTAACGTAGCGATATTCGCCAGCGACAAACCATAGGCCCGGTAGGCTGCGATAGCCCTGAGCCGCTCCAGCTCTTTTTGTCCGTACCAGCGATAGCCGTTGTCACTGCGACAGGCCGGCGTCAGCAGTCCCTGCTGCTCATAGTACATGACAGTCGTTCTGGACAGCCCGCATTGCCGGGCCAATTGGGTTATGGTCAACATCATACGTTCTCTGTGTACAGGGATGGACATCATCAACCTTAAGGTCATAGACAGGTCAACAAGCCAATATCCGCCTCATCGGCAATCACCGGATCCACTATAAAGTAAAGCGGTATGTTGCAATGAGATGAAGCGGCTTTCGGGGCCAACCACACGCAGGAGCAATAAATCATAAAAACCAGAAAAACAAACCACTCATGCGATTTGCATGAATTAGCAAGAAAAAATAACAACACCTCTTCATCCCCCACTGTTTTACACGGCAGAGCGAGGCATAAACCATAACACCGAAGCGAGACACAAAATGGACCACTCAGTTTGTAAGCACTGACATCGAATATCTGCTCACCGCCAATAATCGACTTCACTTAATCAATTAAAAAACAATACACCCCATAAAAATCCAGAAATAACTGTATGAAAATGTATTTTTTAATGGCGTTATTCACACAACTGAATTAAATCTCTTGTTTTGTACATTATGCGAACCGAGCAGCACTTTACCTATCCAATTTCCTATAAATTAACAATGGCTTGAGTTCACATTTCCAGAATGACTCAGGCGAAGATAAAGAACACTCTTCAGTGCGGGTATTGGATGACATCTCCAATTCAAACTGTGGGTATTCACGTCTTTCCAAGCTGTTCATTAGATTATTTGAAACCTGAACCCAAACATGAAAAAAACCACTCTCGCTTTGCTTTTGAGCGCCAGCCTGCCTTTTGCCACCCTTGCAGCTGAGCCCATGCCCTACCCGTTGTCCAACCTGACAGTAGCCGACGGCGCAACACCTGAACTGAAGCAGTTCCGTGATGCCAACTCCTGTAAAGGTTGTCACCCCCGTCAATTTAAAGGCTGGCAGGGTTCCATGCACTCCATCGCCTTTATCGACCCGGTATTCCAGGCAGAGTGGGCTATGGGTGAAGCCGAAACCGATGGTGCAACCCGCAATCTGTGTGGCGGCTGTCACACAGCGCTGGGCACTATTACCCAAACCGTTGAGTTCAAGTCTGAATCCGGCAAGTACGGCGGTTTCACCACCCAAGGTGTCGCCACTCTGGGCGTCAGCTGCGAAGTGTGTCACAGCGTAGTGGACACCAATATGGACAAGACGGCCAACGGTGAGCACGGTAATGCCTCACTGGAAATTGCCACCGACGGCGCCAAACGCGGTCCGCTGGCAGATGCCAAATCCAAAGGCCACAAAGTGGTGTACTCAGAGCTGCACACCAAGTCTGAGTTCTGTGCCAACTGCCACAACGTGTTCAACCCTGTGCATGACGACTTCCCGCTGGAACACACCTATCAGGAGTGGAAAGACTCGCCATATGCCAAGGCAGAGATCCAGTGTCAGGACTGCCATATGGTACCGGTGGAAACCGCCGTGCGGGTTGCCGATGAAATGAAGCCAGCCAAACAGCTGCAGGATCATGGTCTGGGCGGCAAAGCCGGAATGGGCGGCGCTCATCGTGATCTGGTCCATGACCACACCTTCGTCGGCGGCAACGCAGTCGTTGCACCCCTGCTGGGTGTACCGGGTGGTGAAGCACATGCCGCAGAAGCCAAAAAGCGCCTGCAGACCGTGGCTGAGCTGAACGCCAAAGTGTCCGGCAGCAAAGACAAGCCGGTGCTGGAAGTGACTGTACACAACCGCCGCGCCGGTCACGACCTGCCAACCAGTCTGACCTTTATCCGTCAGGTATGGCTGGAAGTGGTGATCACCGACAAGCAGGGCAAAGAGATCCTGCGCTCCGGTACTCTGACTGCCGACAACAGCCTGCCGGAAGGCACTGTGGTATTCCAGGACACAGCAGTGGACATCCACGGCAAGCTGGAGCACAAGCCATGGAAAGTGGCCAAGTTCAGCGTGCACAACACCATCCCGGCCAAAGGCAGCAAGACAGTGTCATACCCATTTGAGCTGCCAGCCGGTGTGACTGACTATCAGGTGGATGTGAAGCTGCACTATCGCTCCTTCGATCAGAGCGTGGCCGATCTGCTGCTGGAAGATAAGGTCGCCGTACCTTCCATCGAAATGACCCAGTTGCAGCAGAGCTATCAGGGCACCTCGCTGAAGTAAGCTCGCTTGAAATCAGCGTCTTCAGACAAAAGCCTGTCGTGATTGAGGCAGGCTGAAAAACACAACCGGAGCTGTGCTCCGGTTTTTTATTATCTGCACTTCCCAAAAGACGCTGCCACCTGTCGACATCCGCCTTGATTTGCGAAGCCCATCCCATTCTCGGTGACCGGCCCTGAGATTTAGCATTGAATAATTTAGAATCATCGCCGCAACGGCTATGCCCGGCACTGTTAGCCCTGGCATCCAAGCAAGCCTCACGGTCAACCTGATAACCCGCATTCGGCTCAGGCGCTGTGCGACCCTGCCATTCCAGGAGCCCTATGTTATCCAAGAGTATCGCCCAAAAGATTGTTGAACGAGTCATGAGCGCGCTCAACTATTCAATCAATGTGATTGATCAGAATGGCATTATCATAGGTTCAGGGGATGCATCACGGATCAATGATATCCATGAAGGTGCCCAGCTGGCATTCAATGATTGCCGCACAGTGGAAATCAATGACAGCATTGCCAATCAGCTCAAAGGGGTAAAACCCGGCATCAATGTGCCGATTTTCTACGGCAATAATCCAGTCGGCATTGTCGGGATCTCGGGCGATCCGGCCGAGATCAGAGAGCAGGTGCCACTGGTCAAATCCATTGCAGAGCTGATCATCGAGCAGGCTGAAGCCATGTCTCACGTTCAGTGGGACCGACGCCACCGGGAAGAGCTGGTATTTCAACTGATCAATGGTGACGGTTTTAATGAGGAGCAATTAACCGACATCGCCGAAAGACTCAAGCTGGATCTGAAGCAGCCCAGAATCGCCACCATCATTAAACTGTTCCCCAAAAATGGCCATCAGATCACCTCTGAGCATCTGGTTCGTCTGGTTTATCTGCTGGAAAACCCTGAGCGTGACAATATCGTCGCCATCAAATCTGTCACCCGCAGGGAAGTGGTGGTGCTCAAGCCGGTCAAACTCTGCAACGACTCCTGGTCAAAAGAGCATGAACTGACCCGAATTAAAGCCCTGTTTGCCAGAATAGAAGACGACAAGAAATATGCTGCCAAGATTTATCTTGGAGACTATTACCCCAATATCAATGGATTAAGCCTGTCCTATCTGTCAGCCAAAGCCACCATGCAGGTGAATGAAAATATCAGCTCGAAAAAGGGCAATGAATTTCATTTTTACAATGACGCTATCATCCCCATCAGCCTGCATTATCTCAAAGACATCAAGTGGCATTCAGACAGGATCGCCAAGCCTTATCAGTTACTGCTGGCGCAGGATAAAAAAGGCTTGTTGCGCGATACCCTCAAGATTTACTACCAGCAAAACTGCAATATCAACGCCACCTGTGACGCGCTGCAGTTGCACCGCAATACCATTCGTTATCGACTGGAGAAGATTTGCGAGATCACCAAGCTCAATATCTTTGACTTTGATGCCAACGTCCTGCTGTATATGTCGCTGCAAGCCCATGAAGGCCCCAGCGCCTGACTGTGCCGGCAACGCAAATACAACTGACCTCAAGCAGCTAAGCGGCGGTTAATCCAGAGTAAAGCAGACCAAGCGACGGACTGGGCACCTGCCTTATCCCGTGGCGGCCTGGCTGCATTCATCATGGCCTCTAGTCCAGAACCAAGTGTACCCACTTACCGCTTTTTGCAATGTTTCAGTGCAACCCAACACCACAGCCTCAAGTCAGGGTTAAACCGGGAAACAGCGGCTGCTCCAGCATGACGGCTACTTTTTCGCGGCTTTGCTGCTTTGTACATATGCACAAAAAAACGTGATTTTTATCTGCGCGCTTTCCAACATGTACACAAAGACATGAAAATTTAATGTCGCTAAATTACTTCCCGACATTATTCAGTCGGAGAATATATTGTGGTGGAAGTATCCATGCTCGGCGCGCTGGTAGCGCTGCTTGTAGCTATCTTTCTGATTTTAAAAAAGGTGCCCCCGGCATACGGTATGATGCTGGGCGCATTGGTTGGCGGTATTGTTGGCGGCGTGTCGTTAACAGAAACTGTGTCGCTGATGATAGGCGGCGCACAGGGCATAGTGACCGCCGTGCTGCGTATTCTGGCCGCGGGTGTGCTGGCCGGCGTACTGATTGAATCCGGCGCCGCAACCGCGATTGCCGAATCCATTGTCAAGAAAATCGGTGAAACCCGTGCCCTGTTCGCGCTGGCACTGGCCACCATGATCCTGACCGCAGTCGGCGTATTTGTGGACGTGGCCGTTATCACTGTTGCCCCGATCGCGCTGGCCATTGCTCACCGTACCGACATCTCCAAAATGGCTATTCTGCTGGCCATGGTAGGTGGTGGTAAAGCGGGTAACGTCATGTCCCCCAACCCCAACTCCATCGCAGCCGCTGATGCCTTTAACGTGCCACTGACCAGTGTTATGGCTGCCGGTATCATCCCGGGTATCTGTGGCATGTTGTTCGCCTACTTTATTGCCAAGAAGCTGGTCAACAAAGGCAGCAAGGTGGAAGCCCATGAAGTGGTCACGGTAGATACTCATCTGCTGCCAAGCTTTGGTGCGGCCATCGTTGCGCCACTGGTTGCCATTGCCCTGCTGTCCTTAAGACCCATTGCCGGTATCGCCATTGATCCGCTGCTGGCCCTGCCACTGGGCGGTCTGGCTGGCGCCATCGCCATGAAACGTCACAAACAGATCAACAGCTTTGCCATCTCTGGCCTGAGCCGCATGGCACCTGTGGCCGTGATGTTGCTGGGTACAGGTACACTGGCGGGCATTATCGCCAACTCTGGCCTCAAATCGGGACTGATTGATGCCCTGACGGCATCCGGTCTGCCATCTTACCTGCTGGCCCCGGTATCCGGCGCCATGATGTCGCTGGCGACCGCATCGACCACCGCCGGTACTGCCGTTGCTTCCAGCGTATTCAGCCAGACCATTCTTGAGCTGGGTGTGCCTGCGCTGGCTGGCGCTGCCATGATCCACGCCGGTGCCACTGTGTTTGACCATATGCCACACGGCAGCTTCTTCCACGCCACCGGCGGCTCAGTGAACATGCACATGAACGAGCGCCTCAAGCTGATCCCTTATGAAACCGCTGTCGGCCTGATGATCGCCTTTGTCTCTACCATGATGTTTGGCGTGTTCGGATTCACTTTCTAAGGTAATAAATCATGAAAATTGTTATTGCTCCCGATTCATACAAAGAAAGCCTGACCGCGCTGGAAGTGGCGCAGGCCATTGAGAATGGTTTTAAGCAAGTGCTGCCTCATGCCCAGTACATCAAATTGCCCATGGCAGACGGCGGCGAAGGCACAGTGCGCTCCCTTATCGACGCGACCGGCGGTGAACTGATCAACTGTCAGGTCACAGGCCCTTTGGGCACCCAGGTCGATGCCTTCTTCGGCATCACAGGTGCTCAGGACGGTAAGCAGACCGCCATTATCGAAATGGCTGCCGCTTCCGGCCTGCATCTGGTGCCAAGCGGCGAGCGGAATCCACTGATCACCACCACCTATGGCACAGGCGAGCTGATCAAAGCGGCACTGGATCTGGGCGTGTCCCACATCATCATCGGCATCGGTGGCAGCGCCACCAATGATGGCGGTATCGGCATGGCGCAGGCACTGGGGATCAGCCTGACCGACGCTGAGGGTAACGAGCTGGGCTTTGGCGGCGGTGAACTGGCCAAACTGGCCAACATCAGCACTGAAAAGCTGGACCCACGCCTGGCCAATATCACTATCGAAGTGGCCTGCGATGTCGACAACCCGCTGTGTGGCCCCAAAGGCGCATCCCAGGTATTTGGCCCACAAAAAGGGGCCACACCAGAAATGGTGACTCAGCTGGACAGCAACCTCAGTCACTATGCCGATGTCATTGCCAAACAGTTGAATGTCGAAGTCAAACAGGTACCTGGCGCTGGCGCCGCTGGCGGCATGGGCGCCGCTCTTATCGGCTTGCTGAATGCCAATCTGCGCCCCGGCATTGAAATCGTGATGGATGCGGTCAATCTCAAAGCGCATCTGCAGGATGCTGATCTGGTGATTACCGGCGAAGGGCGTATCGACAGCCAGACTATCCACGGCAAAACCCCCATCGGGGTGGCGCGCTGCGCCAAGCAATTCAATCTGCCTGTGATTGGGATTTCAGGCTGCCTGGCACCGGATTGCGGCGTGGTACACGACCATGGCATTGACGCCGTATTCGCCGTGGTCTCCCGCTCAGTGTCCCTTGAAGAGGCATTGAAAGAGGCAGAGTTCAACGTCGAGTTGACCGCCCGTAACGTGGCCGCGGTATACCAGTTCAAACGCTGAGGCAGGCGGGCGGCACAGGTTGCCGCCAAACAACCAAATTCATTTTTAACAGTTAATAAGCGCAATCAAAATGGCAAAGATTATTCAAATTATCGGTCGTGAGATCATGGACTCCCGCGGTAACCCAACCGTAGAAGCAGAAGTACACCTGGAAGGTGGTTTTATCGGTATGGCCGCTGCGCCATCCGGCGCCTCTACCGGCAGCCGTGAAGCGCTGGAACTGCGTGATGGCGACAAGACCCGCTATCTGGGTAAAGGCGTACTGAACGCTGTCGCCAATGTAAACGGCCCAATCCGTGACGCCCTGCTGGGCAAAGATGCTACTGCTCAGGCTGAGCTGGATGGCATCATGATTGCGCTCGATGGCACTGAAAACAAAGACAAGCTGGGCGCCAACGCCATTCTGGCCGTGTCACTGGCGGCTGCCAAGGCTGCTGCTGCTGCCAAGGGTATGCCACTGTACGCTCACATTGCTGAGCTGAACGGCACCCCAGGTCAGTACAGCATGCCACTGCCTATGATGAACATCCTCAACGGCGGTGAGCACGCCGACAACAACGTCGATATTCAGGAGTTTATGGTTCAGCCTGTGGGCGCCAAGAGCTTCCGTGAAGGTCTGCGTATGGGCGCTGAGATTTTCCACAACCTGAAGAAAGTGCTGTCTGCCAAAGGCATGAGCACCTCTGTGGGTGACGAAGGTGGTTTTGCCCCTAACCTGGCATCCAACGCCGATGCCCTGGCCGTGATCAAAGAAGCGGTTGAAGCTGCTGGTTATAAGCTGGGCACAGACGTGACCCTGGCGCTGGATTGTGCGGCCTCCGAGTTCTACAAAGAGGGCAAGTACAAGCTGTCCGGTGAAGGCAAAGAGTTCAGCTCCAATGAGTTCTCTGACTACCTGAAAGCCCTGACTGAGCAGTACCCAATCGTGTCTATCGAAGACGGTCTGGATGAGTCTGACTGGGACGGCTGGGCTTACCAGACCCAAATTCTGGGCGACAAGATCCAACTGGTGGGCGACGACCTGTTCGTGACCAACACCAAAATCCTGAGCCGCGGTATTGAGAACAAGATTGCCAACTCCATTCTGATCAAGTTCAACCAGATTGGTTCGCTGACTGAGACGCTGGCCGCCATCCGTATGGCGAAAGAAGCCGGTTACACTGCCGTGATTTCTCACCGCTCAGGAGAAACCGAAGATGCCACCATCGCCGATTTGGCGGTGGGCACTGCTGCGGGCCAGATCAAGACAGGCTCACTGTGCCGCTCTGACCGTGTTGCCAAGTACAACCAGCTGCTGCGCATCGAAGAGCAACTGGGTGAACAAGCTCCATACCGTGGCCTGAGCGAAATCAAAGGCCAGATCAACAACCACTAATCGGCTGGTAATGAGTGCCAAAAGCTGAGCAAACGAGATGCTCTGCCCCACAAAAGCTTCAGCCATGGGCGCGGTATTACCGCCCATGGCAACTGATAAAGAATTAACTAGTTGGAAATGAATATGTTTCGCAGAACCAAGATAGTCACCACCCTGGGCCCGGCCACTGACAGAGATGATAACCTGAGACGCATTATCGCCGCAGGTGCCAACGTGGTGCGTTTGAACTTCTCCCACGGCTCACCGGAAGACCACCTGGAGCGTGCCAACCAGGTACGTGAAATAGCCAGATCTCTGAACAAAAACGTGGCCATTTTGGGCGACTTGCAGGGCCCAAAAATCCGCGTGTCTACCTTCAAAGACAACCAGAAAATCAAACTGAGCATTGGCGACAGCTTCATTCTGGATGCCGAAATGGCCAAGGGGGAAGGTGATCAGCACGCCGTGGGTATCGACTACAAGGCGCTGCCTCAGGACGTCACTGTCGGCGACATCCTGATGCTGGACGACGGCCGCGTGCAGCTTGAAGTCACCGCCATCGCCGGAGCTAAAATCCACACCCGGGTGACTGTGGCAGGCGTGCTGTCCAACAACAAGGGCATCAACAAGAAAGGCGGCGGTCTGTCCGCGGCAGCTCTGACTGACAAAGACAAGGCCGACATCATCACTGCCGCGCAAATTGGCGTGGACTATCTGGCGGTCTCTTTCCCCCGCTCTGGCGAAGATATCGAATACGCCCGTCAACTGGCTACTGAGGCTGGCTGTAATGCACTGATCGTGGCCAAGGTGGAACGCGCTGAAACCGTACAGGATGAAGCGGCCATGGATGACATCATCCGCGCCAGTGACGTGATCATGGTAGCCCGTGGCGATCTGGGTGTAGAGATAGGTGATGCCGCACTGGTTGCGGTACAGAAGAAACTGATCCGCCGCAGCCGCCAGCTGAACAAGGTCGTGATCACCGCGACCCAGATGATGGAGTCGATGATCACCAGCCCAATGCCAACCCGCGCCGAAGTCATGGACGTCGCCAATGCTGTGCTGGACGGCACTGACGCCGTGATGCTGTCTGCAGAAACCGCCGCAGGTGATTTCCCGGAAGAGACAGTAAAAGCCATGGCAAGCGTGTGTTTGGGCGCAGAAGAGCACCCAAGCATTCAACTGTCTGGTCATCGTCTGAATATCCGCTCCAACTCGATTGAAGAGACAATTGCCCTGTCGACCATGTATGCCGCCAACCATCTGGAAGGCATTAAGGCGATTGTGGCTCTGACCGAGTCAGGCCGCACGGCGCAGCTGATGTCACGCATCAACTCCAACCTGCCGATCTTCGCGCTGTCACGTCATCAGCACATTCTCAACAAGATGGCCCTGTATCGCGGCGTGATGCCCATTGCCTTTGATACCAAAGGTTGTGCATCCGATGATATCGCTGCCAGCGCGCTGGAGATGCTTAAGCAAACCGGCCACCTGCAGGCAGGCGATCTGGTGCTGCTGACCCATGGTGACACCATGGATATTGTGGGCAGCACCAACACAGTCAAGGCGCTCATTGTAGCTTGATGTCGTAACCTGATGCTGGCATGGACCCGGCCAGCCGCGCGCCATTGCGCTCACAAGTCGGGTTGCTAACATAAAAGCCTTGTGAATCGCCCAAAAGCCGGAGCCCAGCTCCGGTTTTTTCTTGCCCCCGATTTTTTACTCTGCTCCGGCTTTGTTATTGCGCCCGGCTTTTTAATTGCACTCAAACTGGCTGAATGTCAGGATCCGCCAATCCATTCAGCGTAATTCAGGCTCCCCATGACACTCAGCTTGCTTCGACTCATTATCCCCGCACTCTTACTGACGATTTCAGTCCACACGCAGGCCAATGACACCAGCGCGCCATCCTGCGGCGATAACTGTACTCTGGTGATCGCCTCAGATTCAGGGGTTGTGAAACGGGTCAACCCCGAGCGTACCGCCACCGCCTATTCGCCCTTTTCTACCTTTAAAATTCCCAACTCGCTGATCGCACTGGATCTGGGCTTGATTGAGGATCTGCAGCAGCCACTGAGCTTTGATAAAAGCAAATACCCGGTGCAGTCCGACTGGCCCAAAATCTGGCATGAAAACCCCATAGATCTGCGCACCGCCTTTCAACATTCTGCCGTGCCCATCTACCGTCAACTGGCGACAGAAATTGGCAAGCAGTCCATGCAGCGCTATCTGGATAAGTTTCACTATGGCAACCAGGATATCAGCTCAGGGCTGGACAACTTCTGGCTGGGTGGCAGCCTGACCATCTCTGCCGATGAGCAGATCGCCTTTCTCAAGTCCCTGTATCACGGACAATTGCCGGTCAAACCCGAGTCTCTGGCCAAACTCAAACAGGTAATGTTGGTGGAAGAGACTCCCGACTATCGCCTGTATGCCAAAACCGGTGGCGGCAGACTGGATTCAAACAAGTCGCAGGGCTCAAGTAAGTCGCAGGACTTAAGCAAGTCGCAAAGCTCAGACAAGTCACAAAGCTCGGGCAAGTCGCTGGGCTGGTATGTGGGCTATGTGGAAAATACCAAGGGCGTGTTTTACTTCGCCATGAACATCGAAGGCAATGAGTTCTGGCCCACTATGGAGCAACGCCTGCCGATCATGCGGGCCGCGCTGGTTCAGGCCGGGGTACTGCCACAGTCAAAATAATACCAATTTCATTTAATAGTTGATCTGTTTCAGCGGGCGTTCAATGCGCTTGAGACAAGGCGAGCCGGCGAAGTCATAGTGGTGCTATGTCAAGATGGCTCAACACAGTATCAAGTGCATTGAAACCCGCACTGCGTGAGCGTGTCAGGCATCCTGCTTCTGTGTTGCATTGCTCTCAAAGGGAACCACCCTTAGTCGAACAATGCGCCTTGAATCAGCATCCCTGACACGCTCTGAATTGATCAAACTATTAATGAAGTTGGTATAAGAAAACGGGCGCCGAAGCGCCCGTTATCGCCATTACTGCTTGGGTTTGCTGGTAAACCAACTGGCAGCCATGGAGATCGCCAGAATCGCCGCCACTACCGCCAGCGCAATGCCGGTGGGGATCTTGTACCACTCGATAATCAGCATCTTGGTACCGATAAATACCAGAATCGCCGCCAACCCGTACTTGAGCAGAGCAAAACGCTCGGCCACCCCGGCCAACAGGAAATACATGGCCCGCAGACCCATGATGGCGAAGATGTTGGAGGTCAGCACGATAAAGGGATCTGTGGTTACGGCAAAAATCGCCGGAATGCTGTCCACCGCAAAGATCACATCGCTGAACTCCACCAGCAAAAGGACCAACAGCAGCGGAGTTGCATACCGGACACCCTGCTTCACCACGAAGAAACGCTCGCCTTCCAGATTGTCGGTGAGTTTCATATGTCTGCGCATAAAGGCCAGCAGGGCATTGTCCTGCAATCCCTCTTCCGATTCTTTAACCAGCACCATTTTAAGGCCGCTGAACACCAGAAAGGCGCCGAACACATACAGGATCCAGTGGAACTGATTGATCAGGTACGCGCCGCCGAACACCATGATGGAACGCAGAATAATGGCGCCCAGAACACCGTACAGCAGCACCCGCCGTTGCAATTCAGCCGGAATCGCAAAGAAGCTGAAAATCATCAGCCATACAAACACGTTGTCCACCGCCAGCGCCTTCTCCAGCAAATAGCCGGTAAGGAATTCGACTGTTTTCTGATGAGCCAGTTCAGCGCCGCCGATATGATTGAAATAGAACCAGAGTCCGGCGTTAAACGCCATGGCCACTGCCACCCAGATCAGGGTCCAGATGCCAGCCTCTTTCACCGACACCTTATGGCTGTGACCGCCACCAACGAAACGGATATCGATCCACAAAATGCCCAGTACCAGGGCGAAAAATGCCGCCCATAACCACCATTGCTCTAACACTGCGATTTCCCCTTATACCACTGCAGGAATAAATTTTTTTTGTATGTTGAAACAAAAAAGCCCGTTGCCAAAAGGCAACGGGCCACTGATTCTGAATTCGGGACGCCTCGCCTTTCGGCAAGGTCTCACTGACAGCTTACGCTGCCCTGCCACCGGGTATTGAGTCCACGACTCTCGACCGGGATTGACGATGACAGGTCGCCGACGCTGAGAATCAAAGCACCGGCGATAGTTACTCCCCTTGTGGCCCGAATTATACCGCTGCCAACCCTGCCAGGCCATTAATTTGATTTCACACTTATCAGCTTTTTCCCAATGATTTGGGTCTGATAATCGATTTTACCTTTTGTGACCTAAGACAGGAATAATGCTATAGTGCGCCGCATATGGAGATTTTTGGCGCTTTTCCACATGAGTTTTAAGGATTTACGCAGTTTTATCAATCACCTCGAGATCAATGGCGAACTCAAGCGAGTCAGCGTTGAAGTCGATCCCCATCTGGAGATGACAGAGATCGCCGATCGCGTGCTGCGTGCCGGTGGTCCCGCCCTGCTGTTTGAGCATCCCAAAGGCCATGATATGCCGGTACTCGCCAACCTGTTTGGCACCCCCAAGCGGGTTGCCATGGCACTGGGCAAGGAAGATCCCATCGCCCTGCGCGATGTCGGTGAACTGCTGGCGTTCCTCAAAGAACCTGAGCCGCCACGCGGCTTTAAAGATGTGATCGCCAAAATCCCCATGTTCAAACAAGCGCTGAACATGCCGCCTAAAACCGTGCGTAATGCTCCCTGTCAGCAGGTAGTTAAAACCGGCGATGAGGTGGATCTCACCAAACTGCCGATCCAGCACTGCTGGCCAGGTGACGTTGCGCCACTGGTCACCTGGGGCCTGACCATCACCAAAGGGCCACGCCAGAAACGCCAGAATCTGGGCATTTACCGCCAGCAACTGCTGGGCCCCAACAAGCTGATCATGCGCTGGTTGTCACATCGAGGCGGCGCGCTGGACTTTGCCGACTTTAAAGAGAAATTCCCCGGCGAAAAATACCCTGTGGTGGTGGCGCTGGGCAGCGATCCTGTCACCATTCTGGGCGCAGTGACCCCGGTACCGGATGCCATGAGCGAATACGCCTTCGCCGGGCTGCTGCGGGGCGAGCGCACTGAAGTGGTCAAGGCGCTAAGTTGCGATCTGGAAGTACCGGCCACCAGCGAGATCATTCTCGAAGGTTATATCGATCCCGATGAACTGGCAGAAGAAGGTCCCTATGGCGACCACACTGGCTACTACAACGAGACAGATAAATTCCCGGTGTTTACTGTCACTCACATCACCCACAGAAAAGATGCCATCTACCACAGCACCTACACCGGCCGGCCACCGGATGAGCCAGCCATGCTGGGGGTGGCGCTGAATGAAGTGTTCGTGCCGATCCTGCGCAAACAGTACCCTGAAATAGTGGATTTTTACCTGCCGCCGGAAGGCTGTAGCTATCGCATGGCGGTGATCTCCATCCGCAAGCAGTATCCGGGACACGCCAAGCGGGTGATGATGGGCGCCTGGTCGTTCCTGCGCCAGTTTATGTACACCAAATTTATTGTGGTGGTGGATGAAGATGTGAACTGCCGCGACTGGCAGGATGTCATCTGGGCCATCACCACCCGCATGGATCCCAAACGGGATACCGTGATGATAGACAATACCCCCATCGACTATCTCGACTTTGCCTCACCGGTCGCCGGACTGGGTTCTAAAATGGGTCTGGATGCCACCAACAAGTGGCCCGGTGAAACCGATCGCGAATGGGGTACCCCAATCGTGATGGATGAAGCAGTTAAACAGAGAATCGATGCCATCTGGGATGAACTGGGTATTGATGATGCGCCTACGCTCTGATGATCAGCGCTACAGGCAGTAAACCTTCGCAGAAGAGGTAACAAGGAACCAAGATGAAACACATTCGTTGTCAGATAGAAAGCGTCACCCCATTCAATGATGCGGTATACCGGGTAATCCTCAAACCGGATCAACCTGTGCAGCACAAAGCCGGTCAATATCTGCTGGTTGTGATGGGGGAAAATGACAAGCGGGCGTTTTCCATCGCTTCTGCCGAAGAGACTGGCACCATTGAGCTGCATATCGGCGCGGCGGTAACTGAGAGTTATCCCATGCAGGTAGTAGAGCGCCTCAAGAGCAGCAGCCATATCGACATTATGGCGCCCGGCGGCGAAGCCTGGCTGCGTCATGAAGCCAGACGTCCGCGCCTGATGATCGCCGGCGGCACCGGCTTCTCCTACATCAAGAGTTTGATTGAACAGCAGATCAAACTGGGCCAGACAGTAGAAACCACACTCTACTGGGGCTGTCGAACCCAGGATGCCATGTACTTTGAACAATTGGCCCGCGACTGGCACAGCGCTCATCCATGGCTGCACTTTGTGCCTGTAGTTGAACAGGCCAGCGAAGAGTGGGACGGCAAACAAGGCAACCTGCTGGAGCAGATCAAACACGATTTTGTCAGCCTTAACGGCTATGACATCTATATCGCCGGGCGCTTCGATATGGTGGGGGCGGCCCGCGAGGTATTCCGGCAAATGGGAGTGGAAGAAGCTCACCTCTACGGCGATGCCTTCGCGTTTATTAAATAACCCCAACTGACAACCAAAGAGGAAGCCAACCGCTTCCTCTTTTCCATTCAAGGTAACACTTAACCGCCCCGCCGTTGTGCGTTACGTTCAGTCCCCTTGTCTTATCTCCTGGCCACACGCCTTTTGGGTCGCGTACTTTTTCTGGTCGAGCCCTGTGCGCCTGTTGCAATGTCGACACCAGTTTTGAAAACAGGGCCAACAAGACTTAGTATTCCAGCTTTACCGCTTTTGGAGAGCCCCATGCAACTGACCGCCCTCACCCCGGAGATATACACCCATCTGTACCGGGATATCCTTGAGTTTCGCAGCGCCTTTGATCTGCCGGTCGCCGATCCGCAATCACTGGATCTCGCCAGCGACACCCTGCACACGTCGCTGATCATAGAAGAATTGACCGAGTTGGCGCAGGCGCCGGACAAAGTCGAGCAGGCCGATGCCATTGTGGATTCTGTGTATGTACTGATGGGACGTCAGGTGCATCTGGGGGCAAGCCATATGCAAGACAATCCGGCCATCAGCTATCTGGTGGACCTGCTGCTGAATGTCGCCCGTAATCTGAATATCAACTTTCTGCCTTGCTGGGATGAAGTTCACTCAAGCAACATGAGTAAACTGTGCCGTAACGAGCAGGAGTACACAGCCACCGAAGCCTTTTATGCAGCGCAGGGCATAGTGCTGACCGCCAGCCACAAAGGCGGCTTTATCATCGCCAAATGTGCCCGGGATGTGGAAATGGACGGCAAAACAGTACGGGCGGGCAAAGTGCTGAAAAATGTGAACTACCGTCCTGCAGATCTGACACCACTGGTATAAATAAAAGAATCCCCGGGGACGGGTACCCCGGGGGTGCTCAAAATCTGCAAAGAGAAGGGGAAAGGAATGTCACCAGCAAAGACTAACCCTGCTCGACTGAATGAAAGCTGAACCAGTCAGGATACCGCCTCTGCTTCTCACCGTGCCGTTAGCCCAGCAAACCGGATTGGGTGATGTCGCAACAGACAGTGGCAGTAGATTTTGAAGTGAACGTGAAAGAGAAAACGGCCGGATTAACCGGCCGTTTTTCATTACAAATCGAGCTTCTGATATTTGGTCCAGGCTATGAAGTTACCCAGCCGCGGAACAATCCACACCGCAGTATTTTCGTTCTGGAAGATACGGTAAAAATACAGCTCATCATCCAGTACTTCATGCTTGCGGCTTTCCCGGAAGAAGTGCACCGCCGAGGAAGAGATCTCCTCCGGCTTGGTCAGGGTCTTTTGGGCAACGCGCACATGGAACACGTCCGCTTCCATACCACCAATTTCACTGCGGTACTGATCGAACTCACCGCGCAGACGATACTTGATGGGGGTGGTCAGACAATCCTGATCGGTGACACAGGATGAGAAGTAAAAGGTGCCTGAGTCCTTATCGTCATAAATCAGCGACATGGTAATGTCGTTGCGGATAAGCAGCTCACCCGCCACCGGGAAATACACATCGGCGTGATAGTTATGTTCCGTCATCTCGCCACCGGTACCTATACCCTGAGGCAATTGGATACGGTTATAGCGAATGCGCTTTTCCATCTCTTTGGACAGCGGGATAAAGTCCGCCATGCTCAGACCGGCTGGCTGCTCGTCGATCATCGCCAGATTGATAATACCTTCGCCGGTACAGGCCTTGGGATCTTTCCCCGGACACAGGGACAGCGAGTAATTGTTGAAATCCGCCAGCGCAAAGGCACTGAAATCTTTCATGCCATCAAGATGATTGCCCTCTGGCGCCAGGTGCTTTTGCCACCAGGAAGGATGCAACTGCTCTTTGCCCACCCGATAGATAAGCTTGGCCTGCTCCTCAACACCCCCGACATTCAACGGGATGGTCTTGTCGCCACGCCAGTTGGCACTGGCTTTGATGACGCCGTGATAATCACTCATATACCAACCGGCAGCGATCAGCAGCAGCCCGGCCAGAATGCCACCGGCCTTGGTACGCGCCGAGACCCCCACCAGCAGATCACGGATGGATCTGGCGTCTTTAATGGCCAGCATTTTGACGTTGGACTGCTCGGAAATATGCAGCTGATAGCCACGACGCGCCAGCGTCTTGAGCTGCACTTCACCGTAAGGCTCCAGTTTTTTGCGCAGGGTACTGATGCACTGGGTCAGCGAAGTCGGCGCAACGACACGCTCCGGCCAGCCAATTTCCAGCAGCTCCTCTTTGGTCAGCACCACATCCGGGTGCTTGAGCAGTGCCGCCATTACCGCAGCTTCGGAAAAGGTCAGCGCAATCTTGGTGCCATGGAGATGGTCCACCAAGTGCTTTGCCTGTTCATCCAACTCGAGATAGGGGGTAACTTTCAACACGATTTGCTGCCTGCGACTTAACCAAACTGGGATCCGGCATGTTTAAAACCAGATAACTAATTGAAATGTTACTGTTTTCAAAACTATTATCTGTGACTGTTACCGCAATTTGTACACCCTAAAAAGAGGTAGTTGAATTATCAAAAACTCAAAAAAACCTCAGGTGAAACAGAAAGATAACTAATGCCAGCCAGAAATAGCACCGCAGACAAATGTCACAAAATTGATAAAAAATAGCGCGAGTGCAGGAATTTTTTTACTGCGCTGGCGCCATTTTTACATATCAACAATTGGGTTAATCTGCTGCAAAGTCACGCATTCTCTGGGTTTGCCCCGCTTAAGAAGGGGATGGCAATTTGTCAGATTCAGAGTGTTTTACGGTTAAACTGAAATCGACACAGCAACAAAAGCGCAACAACCCAGCCAGCCAACAACAAGTACAGACTGCCCAGTCCCAGGCCGGTTTGACTCAGCGCCGTCAATGCGCTTTGTCCGGCCTGCGGCCCCAAATCCACCGTCAGCAAATTCAGCGCCCGGAAGATGTCCGCCGGATTGGCCAGGATCATCAGATTCAGAGTTTGCCGACTGAGCACATCCGCTAGGGCCACGACCGTTGCCAGCAGCGCAAGATCATACATAAGCACCAGCAAAAACCAGATGAACAGCAGCAAGCCCAGGGCCCTGGCCTTCTCCCTGACACCAAGACTGACCATGTAACCCAGCAGAATGAACACCATGGCCAGCAACACCCCACTGGCAATGAAGTGACCGAAAGCCGCAGCGACCTCTGAAACCGGCAGATCCGTCAGCAGCAACAGCAGGAGCGCCGTAGGCGCAAATCCCAGTACACAGGCAATGGCAAGCAAGCAGGAATGGCCGATAAATTTGCCCAGCAACATCTCCGGCCGGGTGACCGGGTAGGTCAGCATCAACAGCAGCGTGCCCGCCTCTTCCTCACCAACGAAGGCATCGAAGCTCAGCAATATCGCCGCCAGCGGCAGTAGAAATACCGACAGGGTCACCAGACCGGACAGTATGCCGGCCAGCGACGAGACCTCCAGCGAGCCGGCGATCGCGCCGCCACCGAAACTCACCGCCAGCGACAGCACCAGCAGAATAAGACTGATCATCATCAGCCAGCGATTACGCAGGCTGTCGCGGATCTCTTTGGTCGCAATAATCAATACCGGACTCACAGCTCAACTCCTCCCAGGGCTTGATTGGCCTGCACCAAAGGCGCGACATGATGATGGAAAATATCCGACAGGGATGGCAGCGACACCGCCAGATCGCAAATCTGCTTTTGCCGCACCAGATAGTCCAGCAGCCGCTCACGCTCGCTTAAATCCGCCAGCAGACGGTCGCCCTTGAGCAGCGGCATCAGCACCTCATCCCCGGCGATACGGCGCTGCAGATCATCAAAGGTCACCGCAAACTGCAGATCGCAGCTTTGACGCAGGCTGCTCATATCGCCCTGAGCCAGCACCTGGCCTTTCCCTAAAATAAGCGCGCTGTCCAGCTCAGCTTCCACCAGACCCAGCTCATGGGTACAGACAATCACAGCGCAGCCAGCCTGCTTGAGCTGAACCAGCTTGCGATACAAAAACGCCGAAGCCAGCGGATCCAGCCCCACGGTCGGTTCATCCAGCAGCAGCACTTTGGGATTGGCCAGGGTTGCCTGTGCCAGCCCCAAACGCTGGCGCATACCTTTGGAGTAGGTCCGCACCTTTCTGTCCATGGCATAGTCCAACCCGAACTCCGCCAGCAGCGCGACCACGCATTGACGATCCACGCCTTTGAGCGCCGCGAAATACGCCAGCAGCTCAAGCCCGGTCATATTGTCATAAAAGCTCACATTCTCAGGTAGATAGCCAATCGGCAGCACCCGCTTGCCACGGGACTGCACCGGATCATGTCCCATCACCCGGATCTGTCCGGCGGACGGTTCAATCAGTCCCAGCACCAATTTGATCAAGGTGGATTTACCGGCACCGTTGTGACCAAGCAGCGCCATCAGGCGTCCTTCGCTCAAATCAAAGCTCACATCCCTGAGCGCCGCATGGGCATCAGTGCCGCGGTGATAATAGGTTTTACCCAGACCCTGGGCCTGGATCACTGGCGTATCCACAAGTTAACTCCGGTTGACAATAACAGTTGGCTCCCCGGGCGCAGTCGCCGGGGCCATAAGAGGAAAGGAATCATTGATGCCGCTGGGCGAAGTGGGAGCAAACTGGCGTTCAACCCAGCGCAGCAGCGCCACCACTGGGCTGTCCATCAGCAGTTTGGCTTCAGGGTAGATCCAGAACAGCTTATCCAGACTGTCGTTGGGACGGTGGGCAATATCCCCCACCCCATCACGGTTGAAATCCCAGCCCTGATAGTCATCCCAGAAATTACCCCGGCCTTCATGGCTCCATTCGACCTGCTTGTCGCCCACATACTTAACCTGAGCGGTATTGTTGGTAAGCGTGTTGTCCCACAGCCGGTTACCTTCACCGCCCATGGCCAGATTGACGCCTGTGTCATTGTCTTCAAACAGATTGCCCTGCACCTGATTGCCTTTGGCGCCATAAATAAAGATGCCTTTGCCTTCCGTCATGATGGCCACATCCCCCTTGGGGTTGCGGCTGTGGCGCACCTGATTGGCCTCAATGCGGGAGTGGTGGGTCAGATTGAGCAGGATACCGAAATCCAGTGTATTTTCACTGCTGTTGTGGTGCAGATAAATCCGCTCAGAGCTCATCAGCGCCCAGGCGCCGTCCATCTGCTCGGCGTGGTTGTGCCAGGCCTCGTCGTCACGGGTGTACATGTAATGCAGGCCGTACTGCTGGTGACTGAACTGGTTGTCAAACGCCACCGAGCGATTGACGGTTTCCAGATACACGCCATCACGTACCTCCCGGATAACATTGCCCTCAATATGGGGATCGTCCACCCGCTTGAAATAGATGCCGTCGCCCCGGTCTAGCTTGTGCAGACGTTTGTCACCTGTGATCCGGTTGCCTGTCACCCTGGGATTGTTGAGGTTATCACCGCGAACACCAAAGCCAGGCCCGTAGAAGACATTGTCCCTGATGACAGCATCATGGGCACCGTCCAGCAGCAACACCCCGGAATCCAGGTAATAACTGTCGGCGCCATAATTGAAGAGTTTAAGATTGGAGAGGGTTACGCCGGGTACCGCCACACTGATGGCCGACCCCTTGCCACCGGCGTTGATAATGGCTGGCAGGGCACTTTCATCTCTTGGGTCGGTGGTGCCGCGAAGGTGAATTGCGCTGTTTATGTGAAAGTTACCGGCATACTCGCCGGGAGCCAGCAGTACCGTGTCGCCATCACTGGCGTTATCCAGCACCGCCTGCAGATCATCCGCCGGGGACACCTGCAACTGTGCCGCCTGCACACAGTTAAGCAGACTCAACAGAGCCAGCAGCAGTGAACAGTGCAGCGCTCGCGCCTTACTCACCCACACAACATCATTCTCCTTAATGAAAATGCGCCGATCCGGTTGCCCGGTCAGCGCAAAGTAAACTTGTTAAGGCCGTGATATCGCGGGATATGCAGCAATGGCAGGGTGTTACTTGTCCCCGGCCAGCAACTCCAGCGTGATATCTTCAAATCTGAGCACCCGGCCGCCGTACTCCCTGGCAAACTGCTCTGCCGCTTCAAGTGTACTGAACGGCGCCACCGCGGGTCCCATAACGGCTTTCCTGGTCGTTCCGTACACATAGTACGCGGTTTTGGCATCGATAAATGCGCTGTCGCTCGGATTTTGCCAATCTGTTGTACCCGCATCATGCACAAACAGGTCACTGATTTGACGCTGGTTTTCTTTCTGCAGTGCAAAGTTGAACATATCCCGGCTGGAGCAGAATTTGGGGATCGTATCCGAGTCTTTCAGGGTCAGTTGCCCTTTGGGGCCGGGATAATTGACGATCACCATGCCACAGATATGGCAGCGGTCATGTTCAGTCAGGGCAACCGGCTCAGCCTCTTTGGCCTGAGCGGTGCCGTCACTGCAGGCAAACAGCAAAGGCATTAATACAAGGGCAAGTAACTTTTTCATGGCAGACTCAACTTGGTTCGACAGGCAAAAAACTGTTGGCTCATAAGGGTGTCCGGCACCCCGGCGGTTAGGGCGCGCAGAGGCCGGACTGGCAAGCAATGGTGGCGCTCACAGGTGAGGGCCTGTGAGCCTCCGTTTGGTGCAAACAAGGGCATCAGCACTTATTCGCACCCGCGATGATCAGATGGCGTACATCTGACCTGCGTACAGGATGAACAGACGCAGACACATCATACCGGTCACGGCACAGACACCGGACAGATAGAAGGCCTGAGACGAATGGCTGAAGGTTTTGCCGGTGGCAAAGTTCAGCAGCAGCGGACCGGCAAAGCCGATACCCACCACACCAATCCAGAACACGCTGGACCAGGTGCCTTCAGTGAAGGCGGCAAATGCCATCTGCGCACCGGCGTTACCTGTCATCAAAGACACAGCGATCATGAAAATGAACAGTGCTTCGAAGAACATGATTGGCCACTCGGCACCGTGCAGCAGCTTCATTTCGCCCGAGTGCAGGTCTTCACCGAACATGCCCACGGCGATCATCTTGGCAGATGCAGCACCGGCAGACAGACCAGACGCCACGAACAGCGCAGGCAGGACTGAGGTGTTGATCAGCGGGAAGCGGATCAGCGCAGAGATCAGGAAGCCGGTGTAAGCACACACCGCCAGTGCCAGGGCCAGTGTCAGCATTTCGGCTGGACGACGGATACCTTTAAAGGCATTGACGATCGGCAGCAGGAAGCTGAGCGCCTTGATATTGCGGATCTCTTCTTCCAGTGCCAGCAGAGCCAGAATGGCCACCAGCGGAATGTAGAACAGCAATGCCACCACACCGATACTCATGACGGAATTCAGGTTGTAGAACACCAGAATTCGCCAGAAGAACAGCGGGTTGGTCAAGTCAAACACCAGACACACCATACCCAGCAGGATGGTGCCCAGCGCCACCACAGAGGCCGCCTTCAAAAACGGCGTGTTGCCGGTCTGGCCTTTGAAGAACCGCAATGCCAGGGCAATGGTCATGGCACCACCGGAAATACCGGCGAAGAACAGGTACACGGCAATTGGCCAGGGCCAGGCGACCCCTTCGGACAATCCCATGGTGAATTCAATAGTTCCGTCCATGGTTATACCCCCAGTTTCACAATCGGGATGTAGCGCAGGCTGGGTTCAGTGCCCAAATGCGCCTTGATGCGCACAGAGTCCTTCACCGCCAGCAAACGGCTGACATAGGAGTTGGGATCGTTGGCATCACCGAAGATCAGTGCATCGTAACGGCAGGCCTGCACGCAGGCTGGCAATTCGCCCTTGGACAATTTGTTTTCCAGGCAGAAGTCACAGTTATCGGCAACATCAGTGTTGGCATTGATGAAACGGGCATTGTACGGACAGGCGGTAATACAGTACTTACAGCCGGCGCACTTGGAGTCATCCATGGTCACCACGCCGGTAACCGGGTCCTTATGGGCCGCACCGGTAGGACACACAGCCACACAGGGTGCATTTTTGCACTGCTGGCAGGATACCCGTACAAACTTACGCTCACAGTCACACTGCATTTTGCCGCAATGTGGGCAGGGCTGACCTTCCACCCGGCCGGACTGCTGTTCCAACAGCACCTTGGACACGCCTTCAGGCAGGTCGTTGGCCTTGTTGCAGGCGCCTTTACAGTCGCCACAGCCTACGCATTTGTTCTGGTCAAAGACCATGACGTAGTGAGGTCTGTTGATGCCATCGTCCTCCTCCTTAACCGATGTACAGCCCAGGGGCGCCATCAGTAAAGAGCAGGCTCCGACACCTTTCAGAAACCTCCGTCTCTCTAGAATTTCACTCACAACATCCTCCATCTGTCGGTTTGCACCGACCTTTAATTGTTCGCTGTGCTTATGTCCGGTGCCCCGGGGCTCTGAGCATGATCCCCGGCTGGCGTGCTCAATGTCATTGAAGGGGGATATCCACTATCGGCTGGATACCGCCCCGGCCTTACTCTGCGCTTTGAAAATCGCATTATTGATGGCGCGCTCGTTGATGGCCTGACGGGTATTGCCCAGCAGGATCTGCCAATGCTCAATGGCTTTGGCATAATCCCCTTTGAAATACGCGTCGTTGGCCAGCAACATGCGGGTGTGCATCTCCTGGGGAAAGAGCGCCAGTGTCCGGGCGACGACAATGCCTGTGTCGGGTGCAAGCTGCCTGTCATCCCGGTAGTACATGGCGGTGGCTTTCAGCCCCATCAGTTCAGGGTCTTCCCCAGTCAGGGTCAACAACTGATCCAGGGTCGCCACGGCATCCCGGTACATACCACCCTCCATGTAGGAGTGCGCCAGATTCAGTAATGCAATCTCGCTGGCGGGAGCCTGTTCAACTGCCTGACGTCCCTTGGTGATTTCGGCGGCCACCAGGTAATCAATGCTGTCGTCCAGACGCCCTTGGTCCCAGTCGCCAAAGCGACCTGTGGACTGGTAGATCCCCAGGCTCATCAGCACCACAAACAGTGCCATAGCGCCGGGGAATCCGGGGGAGGCCTTGCTCAAGGCCGGCATGCCCTTCTCGCCTGTCGGAGCGAGGGCATTGGCACGGGCCAGGTAACGCAGGTGATGTCCCAGTAACATGCCACTGAACATCACCAACACACCGGCCAACGCCACTGCCAAACTGTTCATGCTGTTTCCCCTGAAATACGGTCGATGTCATCAGCCTCAGTGCGCTGACTTCATTCCACCCATGCCCATTCCCATGCCCATGCCCATAGCGGCAGGCTTGTCTTTCTGCGCTTCCACTTTGACCAGCTCGATATCAAAAATCAGCGTGGACTCAGGCGGAATGGCGCCGGCACCTTCACTGCCGTAGGCCAGTGCCGGTGGCAGGGTAAAGCGGAAAGTAGAGCCTTCCGGCATCAGCTGCAGGCCTTCCTGCCAGCCGTCGATCAGAGTCATCATCGCCATCCGGGCAGGCTTGTTCATGCTGTAGGTGGATTCAAACTCAGTACCGTCCAGCAGCTTGCCGACGAAGTTGAAGGTCACCACATCTTCCGGCTTGGGCTTTTCACCTGAGCCCATGGTCAGCACTTCATACTGCAGCCCGGTGTCTGTCACCTTAACGCCATCTTTCAGTTTGTTTTCAATCAGGTAGGCTTCGCCTTCAGCTTTGTTGTCAGCTTTGATTTGCGCCAACTGGGCTTCACGCTTGGCATTGAGGAACTCCAGACGCTTGTTCAGCAAATCCACCACTTCCTCTTCACTCAGGGCAGATTTGTCTTTCAGCGCATCCACAAAACCGGACACCAGCATATCCATGTTGACCTGAGCACCCAGCTCGGTCTGGGTGTACACCTGGTTGGACATATAGTTGCCCACTGACGCGCCCAGGGCGTAGGACTCACGGTCCAGTTCGTTCGCTGGCGCAGCAGCCATGGCAGTGGCGCACAGGCTCATGGCGGCCAGGGAAGCAATCAGGGTTTTCTTGAACAATTTCATCGACACACTCTCAACATCAGTACGCTAAAAGGATGGCCGGCTCCGCTGGGGGCAGGATGCAGAGCCGACCGTAATCGGTTTTCCGGCTTAAGGCACTTCGTGCGCCCGTCCGGACATGCGCCAGCCATAGATGCCGTCGGGCATCTGCATCACATTGGTGTAGCCCAGCTTCATCACCTCGCGGGCGGCGACCACACTGGCGGTACACAGGCGATTGGCGCAGTAAAACACCATCTGGGCATCTTTATTCTTTGGAAGTAACTCTCTCCAATTTTTCACATTGAAAAAAACCGCACCCGGGATGAAACCTTCGGCCCAAATCTCGAGCGTGTTTACGTCAAAAAAATAAACATCACCTTGCTTATGCAGCACTTCTCCTTCGAGCAGACTGATGTACCTTGGATTCAGATCATGCTGCACCGCGGGGGTCAGTTCGCCACCGGAACCGGCCAGACAGGTATTGGCTGTCAGCAGTAGCGTGATGGAAACGAGGATCTGTTTGATTAACTTGGTCATTGTCTTTTCCGTCAGGATGGAATGGTTTGGATAACAGCCCCGGCAGAGCAGCAGCGCTGCCGGAGCTGGGTCAGGGTGCAGAGTCTGGATTAAGCCGGAGAGCCGCCCCGGTATTCAGACTCTGCGCCTGACTGAGACTTACATCTTCTTGGCAGTCAGTGAGCCGTCGATGATGGCCTGAGCCTGGTTCACGTAAGCCATAGCCGCATCGATACGCTTCTTGGTGTAACGTGGACCGTGAACACCCCAGGAGCCGTCAGCTTCCAGCAGGTCCACAGTTGCCTGGGCCTTCTCGGTCAGCATGTAGATCTGGGTCTTCTGCTCGTTGGTCAGCTTGGTCACTTCCATCAGCTGGTCGATACGCTCGATAGCGGCAACCACCTGGGCGTAAGTGTCCTTGATTGGCTTCTGCCACTTCTGCACTTCACCGTAGATTTCCATCTGGTCTTCATAGTGCAGGCCTTTTTCCAGTTCAGACTGGAATGGGCTGTGACAGCCTTTGTTGTCCACTACTGCATAGTCAGAGATGGCGGTGCGGGCACAAGACCACATCAGGTCGAGGTAGTAGTGACCGTTTTCATCCTTGGCCATAGTCCAGCCCTTGACAGAAGCGTCACGGGACTTGCCTTCTGGTGGGTTCAGCATCTTGCGCTCTGGGTGAACATCAATCTTCCAGGCGTGAGACTTACGTACTGCGTCGAAACCAGCCATGTCAGGGAACTGAATACCGGCGAAGTTTTCACAGGAACCGGTGTTTGGCATGTGGCAAGAAGTACAATCCTGGTTCGCGTGGGTCTTGCTGTTGGCCGCGATAGAGGTTTGAGCTTCGTGACAATCCTGACAGGTCTGCTTGATAGCAGGCTTGGTGTATTCAGATTTCCAGTCGTTACCGGTCACTTCGTGTGGATCGTGACAGGTTGCGCAGCGCATGCCTTTCTCATAGTGCATGGAGCCAAACAGCTGAGAACCTTCAGTACCGCATGATGGACAGGCAGACTTCATCTTCACGCCGAACGCGTATTCCATCTTGCCATCGCTGCCTTCGGCGCCAACCAGTTCGTCAACGAAGTTGAAACGCTGGTGACAACGCTCACAGTTGGAAGGCATGCCGCCACCGATACCACCATCCAGGTGACCACCGGCGCCGTGACATTCTTCACAGGCGATACCGCGGGAGATAGTGTGCTTGCGCAGCTCTTCTGGGTTACCCAGAGCGGCGAAGTACTCATCCTTGCTCTTGAAGTCAAACTTGAAGGTGTGGCACACCTCGCAGTAAGAAGATGCAGGCTGGAACAGGAATTCTTTCTCGTACTTGGCACCGTAAGAGGTCATACCCCACTGGTGCGAACTGGTAGGACCGAATTCTTCCAGCTTGGTTGGGAAGTTAGGGATGATCTTCTTGATTTCCTGAGCTTTCTCAGGAGTCAGCCATTCAGCCCAGCCACGGGAGAACTGGTTACCACCAGCCACCAGAGTACCAGTGCCGTCTTTCAGCAGACCGTCACGGATGTGGTAAGTACCACGTACCAGCCAGGCATCAATGAAGCCGTACTTGGTACGTGGGGTACCTACAGTGGCGTAAATCGCATCTGGTGTTACACCGTCTGGCAGAATAGAGGTGTCCTTGGTCTGGTACATGGTCTGTTCCAGATCATTGTTCACTTCTGGGTGTTCACCAGGGAAACGAATGGTCTTGGAGTGACGGCTGCGGCTCCACTTTTCATACTGAGCAGCGTGACACTCACCGCACTTCTCAGGGCCGACGAACTTGTTGGGATAGTCCAGAATAGACTTCTCACCCAGACGATATTGAATCGCCATTGGGCGGCCTTTGTACTTGGAGTACTTCTGACTGTTACCCTGATCCAGGTATTCTTCACCACGGTCAGAAATCTTGTAGGTACCCAGCAGGCGACCCTGCTCTTCATATTTGAAGACTGGGTGGTTCTGGAACAGGAAATCAAACAGCTCTTTCTCCTGCACGATGTAGTCCTGCAGGGTCTTTACGCCTTTGGATTCTTCAGTCAGATCCGGGTTAGCGATAGTCTTCTGAGCAGACACACCCATTTCCTTGGTGCCGTATCCTGGCTCGCCAGGCTTGGCAGCAAGAACGGAAGTACTGGCGGCTGCGCCAAAACAAAACAACACGCTGAGCGCTGTCTTGTGTTTCCATTGTTTCATCATTCACTCCTAATATTTCTATTATTTTTGTCACTGAACCCGACAGTTCACCGAACGACATAAACACTTGAGCAAGGCCTATTCTTCACAGCAGTGGAACGAAAAACCTGAGCTGGCGCACATTAATATTGGGCTCACATATAACGACTTATAAAACCCTAAAACCACCATAAAAAACAACTACTTAAAAAGATAACAAAGATTTTATTTCAGTTCTGATTTTTAGCTTTTTAGATCTAAAAGCGAAATGAATGGATTTCAAAAATATAAAAAGTCAGCAGGCGGAAACTTGAGGTTTAGATTAATTAGGCAAGATCACATTAACGCCCATTGGCTTCAGATACGCTTTGCGCGTGATGTGCTATTTCGAATTGCTCATTGGCAATAAATCAGCGCGATTTATATCACACAGAAATTCAGTCTCAGGTAATTCCCTAAATACAGACCGGACAATCGCGGGGTTGGCCTGCGGGTCAATCTGTCTGTCCCGGTGGAATGCCTGTTCTTCGGACCCAGTCCGGCTAAACCTGTTTCGCAAAGGACCAAGATGATCGCTGAAATCGGACACCTGCTGCTTATTATCAGCACGACGCTGGCCATGTTGATGGCCACGGTGCCTTTATATGGCGTATGGCGTGGCGACGATTATCTGCGCAGCTATACCCCGCTGCTCAGTGGCGCGGCGGCAATGGCTCTGATAGGCGCGGTAGCCTGTCTGACCTGGGGCTTTATCAGTGATGATTTCTCCATCAGCTATGTGGCCAATCATTCCAACACCCAGCTTGCCTGGTACTACAAAGTCGCCGCCGTGTGGGGCAGCCATGAAGGCTCCATGTTGTTGTGGGTCACTTTGATTGCGCTGTGGGGTGGGCTGATTGCCATCAGACACTTCAGTGCCGATCAGCACTTTATCGCCCGTCAGCAAGCCGTGCTGGGGATGATCATCACCGGCTTTAACCTGTTTTTGCTGTTTACCAGCAACCCCTTTGCCCGCAATCTGCCCAATATTCCGATTGAAGGCCGGGACTTAAATCCCATACTGCAGGACATAGGGCTTATTCTGCATCCACCTTTGCTGTTCCTGGGGTATGTTGGCCTGACCATCACCTTTGCCGCCGCCATGGCCGCATTGCTGGGTGGCAAACTGGAAAAACATCAGGCCGGCTGGCTGCGCCCCTGGGTGCTGATCGCCTGGGTATTCCTGACCGGCGGTAACGCCTTTGGCTCATGGTGGGCCTATAACGAACTGGGCTGGGGCGGATGGTGGTTCTGGGACCCGGTAGAAAACTCGTCTTTTATCCCCTGGCTGGTTGCCACGGCGCTGCTGCACTCAGTGATCGTCACCGAAAAGCGCGATGGCCTGAAACTCACCACCCTGCTGCTGTGTCTGCTGGCGTTTTCCCTGAGTCTGCTCGGCACCTTTTTGGTACGCTCCGGCATTGTGCAGTCGGTGCACGCCTTTGCTGCCGATCCAACCCGGGGCATGTCAATTCTGACGCTGCTGCTGGTGTTTGTCGCCGGCGCCCTGCTGCTGTTTGCGCTGCGCGGTGAGCGCTTCAGGCGCTCGCTGGATTTCGACTTGCTGTCCAAAGACAGCTTTATGCTGATGGGCGCGGCGATTCTGGTGGCCATTGCGCTGTCGGTATTGCTCGGCACCTTCTACCCCCTGCTGTTTGAACTGGCGGGACTGGGCACCATTTCAGTGGGCGCACCTTACTTCAACGCCATCTTTGTACCACTGACCTTTGTCACTGTGCTGCTGATGGGGATCACTCCCATGCTGCAGTGGCAAAAAGATAACAGCCTTAAACTCAGGCCGTTGCTGATACTGGCGGCTGTCACTCTGATTGGTGCAACCACGCTTTGCGTTCTGCATAAAGAGCCGATGAACTTTTACCTGTGGCTGGGCAGCGCGTCGGCCATCTGGCTGCTGGGCTGTCTCATCCTGACCGCCATTCACGGCAAAGGACATGTCAACCTGCGCATGGCGGGCATGTATCTGGCGCATTTCGGCGCTGTGGTGTCCATTATCGGTGCCACCGCTATTTCCAACTATGAAGAGCAGGCCATGCTGCGCATGGGCCCGGGTCAGGGTAAGCCGCTGGGCGACTATATCTTCGTTTATGAAGCCACCGAGCATGTGGAGGCCACCGCCTTTACCGCCCTGCAGGCACGCATTGCCGTACTGAGCAGTGACGAAACGCCGCTGGGTTACATCTTCCCCCAGCGCCAGACCTTCAAAACCAATGGCATGGAAATGTCGCAGGCGGGTATCGACCGTGGCTTCCTGCGTGATCTGTACGTCTCCAAAGGGGTGCAACTGTCTGACACTGAATACCTGATCCGTATCAGCATCAAACCGCTGGCCTGCTGGATTTGGCTGGGTGGTGGTCTGATGATGCTGGGCGGCCTGCTGTGCGCCCTGCCACGGCGCCGCACCGCTGACGCCCACAACAGTGCAACCACACAGCCACAATTCGCCGGAGAATCCGCATGATTACCCAATGGAAAAAACTGGCTATCTCCCTGCTGGCCGCCCTACTGGTATCCGGCCTGTTTATCGCATCAAGTCAGGCAGGCATTGTCTATACCCCGGAGCAAAAGAAAGATCTCGGGTTTGAAATCGCCCGCGAGCTGCGCTGCCCCATGTCAGTCAACCAAAGCCTGTTTGACTCCAATGCCCAAATCGCCAATGAGCTCAAAGGCCATATCTTCCGGCTGCTGGACGAAGGCAAAAGCAAAAACGAAATCATCGATTACCTGGTGCAGCGATACGGCGAAAAAATTCGCTACAGCCCGGGCCTGAGCGGTGGCACTGCGCTGCTGTGGTTTGGGCCGGTATTGCTGCTCATTGGCGGGATTGGCGGCTGTGTGCTGTTTATCCGCCGTGCTCGTCGCGCAGCCTGAGACTGCGCTTTTTATCCAATCACATTAAACCAAGGAACGCTGCTTCACATGATCAACAGACTATTTCCGGGCAAGCACCTGGGCATGAAGATGGGCCTGGGTCTGACACTGTTTGCCGCCAGCCTCGCGGTTAACGCCAACACTCTGCAAAGCAAGGCGTATCACACCGGCGAGCCGATCCCCAAAACTATGCAAATGACCGGCTTCGTCGAAATGCAGTATGCCCGTACCGTCAAGGATATGAGCTTTACCGATCTGCAGGGTAAGGAAGTTAAGCTGAGTGATTATCACGGCAAACTGCTGATGCTTAACCTGTGGGCCACCTGGTGTCCCCCTTGCCTGAAAGAGATCCCGGCGCTGCAGCAACTCAAGGCCAACAATGCCGGTAATCAGGTAGAAATCGTGTCTCTGTCAATCGATCAGGATCCGCAAAACATCACTGCCTTCCTGCAAGAACACGACTTCAAAAACTTTGAATCCCTGACTGATCCCACCGGCAAGATTGAGCAAATCATGCCAGCCAACGTGGTACCCGCCACCTATGTGTTCGACGGTGCCGGTAACCTGGTGGGCTTTATGCGCGGCTTCCTGCACTGGGATGACAAAGGCGTACAGCCGTATTTGGATAAGCTGATTGCCAAGTATGCGGGGAAGACCGCAGAGAATATTGTGGCCAATTGATGGTGGAGGGCGGCCAGTTGATGCCGCCTTTGGATCTCTTTGATTTGGTTCTGAGGGGTCTGTGGGTTGGGAGTTAAGCTCCCAGCTTTTTAAGTCCCTCTAGCCTTCGGCTATTGATAGGCAAGCTTCGCTTGCCAGAAGATCGTGGGCTTCCAACCCAAAGTTGCCTTCGGCAAGAGGATAATCGCCGTTCCGGCGATAGCAAGTCGTGGGTTTCCAACCCACACCCGGGCAAAGGGGACTAGGCGGCTTCGCCCCCTTTGCAATCCCCCTGCCGCCCCAGACGGTGCCGACTACCCCTCGAATTTATGATGAAAATCACTATCGGCTCAGACGCTCGTCCATGATTCGACGAGCCTGCTTCGACATCCATGTCGAAGCCACGCAATTTTCATCAACATTCTTCGGCGGCACCGATGGGGAATGGGTGTATTCCGCCAGCGCATTTATGCCCCAAAGTTAGTTTCACTATGCATGGCACCGAGTGTCATCAAGCACGGCACACTTTTGCGCAAAGTTTGATCTGGACTTCTGTTACTAACCTGTTGAATAATAGATCAAAACAGTGGTTCGGCTTTCACTGGTCTGAGGTGACAAACGAGCATACACACTATACAAATGTTATATTTTATTCAGATTAGGAGAACCACGTGAAGGGAAACATAAGTCTTAAAGAGTTTATTGATGATGTTAAAAAGGAGCTAATGGAAGCTTCTGAAAGTGACTCTCCCTTCTTTACCATGGATGAGGTGGAATTAGAGGTAAGCTTCGGGCTTAATGCTAAAGGTAAGGCTGGAGGTAAATTTGTTGTATTTGAGCTAGGGGCAGAGACCAATGCCTCACAAATGCATAAAGTAAAATTGAAGTTGACTCCCTATAAGAACCAGGAAGTAAATGAGGCCGCTAATAAATCAAATTTACGAGTTACCAACCCTCAGAAACCTAAAGCATTACTTCAGCAACGTGAAAAGCGTAATGACACCGTAAAAGATAAACAAAAAAGAAATGTCGTAACCTGTAATGGTGGCGCAGTAAAATCACAAAAGCTAATAAAACCAAGGTTTCAGAGATAAATATAACAAACAATTTAAGAGTGATTCGGCACGTGTGGCATTTTTACTATGCGTCGGCATCGGTATTGCGTGCCTCACACCTTAATTGGGCGTTACGTAATCAAACAATGACTACATTATTTGGCTTATTCACGTTCTTTGTTGGAATCTATTTCTATTACGCCCTAGCTGTAACTCTTAGAATGGCAATTGATTATGGTGGCAATCAAGTTCTTGGTTTTCACGCAAAATCAGAGATATCACTACTAGCAAATATGGCATTCATTAAGAAGTTACTAATGGTAGAGACATCTTCACCGGAATCACCCCAGTTTGTAAAAACAGCTAAGAGCCAACTAATCAAGGCATGGTTACTTTCGTTAGTTGGGCTCACAATTTTATTCACAGGGGCTGCCACCAATCTCCATTAACAAGCCCAAGCAGAATAAGCGAGGAAATAAGCGAGGACAGCCAAACCTTTTTGCGGTTCCAGAGAATAAGCGAGGACAGCCAAACCTTTTTGCGGTTCCAGTAATCCTCTACTAGCCTTTTAAGCGACAACACTTGCAGACAAAGGCTCACTATGACTACTGCACGTCGCCAGTTGATTGATGCTGAAAGTACGCCCTTCTACCATGTGATTAATCGCTGTGTCAGAAGGGCGTTTTTGTGTGGGGAAGATGCCCTTTCCGGCCGCAGTTATGAACACAGGCGCGGCTGGATAGTAGATAAAATCAGGCAGTTGTCTTCTGTATTTTGTATTGATGTCTGTGCCTATGCGGTGATGAGCAACCATTACCATTTAGTCCTTAAAATTGACCTTGCCGCACAACAGGCGCTGTCAGCCATTGAGGTGATTGAACGCTGGAGCCTGCTGTTTTGCGGCAATCCTCTGGTGGCGAAATTTGTCAAAGGCGAAAGTCTGTCAGACAGCGAGCAAATACTGCTGAATACTTTGATTAGCGAGTGGCAGGAACGCCTGGGCAGTATCAGTTGGTTTATGCGCTGCCTGAACGAAGAAATCGCCCGTAAAGCCAATCGGGAAGACGGTTGCAAAGGGGTGTTTTGGGAAGGCAGATTTAAATCTCAGGCACTGTTGGATGAGCAGGCTTTGCTCGCCTGCATGATGTATGTGGATTTGAACCCTATTCGCGCCGGCATTGCCGACTCAATACCCTCCTCTGATTACACCTCTATTCAGCAGAGGATCAATGAGTTGTCCAAAGCTGAGCATGAGCCCAATCCAGAATCCCCGCCACCTGGCAATCCCCTGAAACCATTACTGGCCTTTGATGGAGCCACAACTCACGTACATCAAACCGGTATTCCGTTTCATTTTGCTGATTATCTGGAGCTGATTGATTGGACCGGTCGCACGATTCGACCAGATAAACATGGCTTTATTGCATCATCAAAGCCCAAACTGCTGGCAGAACTGGGGATCAGTGACGATGCCTGGATTACCTCAGCCAAAGAATTTCGGCGTCAATACAGTGGTATCAGTGGCCGATGGGATGCCATGTGCGCCATGAAAGCTAAATGTGGCGGAAAATGGAGCCGGGGCAAATATCACAGTCAGAAATTGCATCCTGAGCCGCGTCCATAGTCCAGCCAACGCTATGTCACTCAATCCACCAAAGGCAGGACAGAAAAACCGCCCCGAAGCTCTGCAGCTCCCTTACCAGAACTGTTGATGATACAACGAGTTGTACCGAGGCTGGCTGACGGCTGAAAGTTATTCTTGCCACTTTCAACATTCTCTCCAGACATGGATATCAACACGAGACGGGGTAAATGGGGACATGATTACCAAGAGGCAGGCAGTGCATCTGGAGTCGATGGAGGCAGTACCAGGACTGCGCTATCGCGCCACCATAACCCCTGCCCCAGGATGGCCACCTGACACGTTGATAAGGACGCACTGACCAGCAGGGCTCCTTTTCCCGGAAGCGGCTGAATGAAGGCTTATGTCGCAACCACCTGTACGCACCAACACAATGGATTACGAACAGGCCTCAGTACGGGAACGGATTTGTTGGCATTTATCGCCACTTTCGCCCGGATCAGCGCTCATGTCTGGCAAGGAACACGTTTAAGTGCCGCCTGAGTAAGCCTGGCCCACCATACCAGATATCGCTCTTTGGCTGGTTTTGGTGTGCCCCCGGAAACGATTCAGGCCAAATTCGAAAAGTGTTCAATCCCGTTTATACAGAGTATTGCATGTCCATGCTCAGCCGTTTTCATGATGAGTCATGGAAACGGCTCTTTGGTTAGCTTAATCCATACCTGGCCATCTTTTTATAAAGCAGTGGACGGGTAATCCCCAGTTGGCGAGCCGCAGCAGAGCGATTGCCGGGATTGTACTCAAGAGCAAGTTTGATGGCTCTTTGCTCTGTGCGTTCGACCATTTCATTAAGACTGATTGCGACATTAACCTCAAAGGCATCGCTTGGGTTATGGGTCATCAATGGTTTCAAAGCGTTCAGCACAATCTCTTCGGTAATATCTTCTTCAATGACCATCACCATGAGCCGTTCAAGAAAATTTTGCAGCTCCCGGATATTTCCTGGCCACGAGTATTGCTGCAGTGCAATGAGAGCGCTCTTTTTAAGGTGTTTGCGATAAATGCCGTTTTTCTTTGTCAGTTTGCTCCACAGCGATTTAGCCATTACCGGGATCTCTTCGATAGCGTCACGTAACGGCGGTAACTCAATTGCAATGACATTAAGGCGATAGAACAGATCCTTACGGAAACTGCCATCGTTGATCATTTGCTCAAGATCGCGATTGGTGGCGGCAATGATCCGCACATCGACATCGATGAGTTTTTCACTGCCTAAACGGCTCACCTTACCCTCTTGAATGACCCGCAGCACCTTTACCTGGGCAGACAGCGGCATATCGCCGATCTCATCAAGGAAAATGGTGCCTTTGTGGGCCTGTTCAAATAAGCCGCGATGTCCGCCTTTCCGGGCTCCGGTAAAGGCGCCATCTTCGTAACCAAACAGTTCTGATTCAATCAGGTGTTCGGTAATCGCACTGCAGTTGAGCTGTACAAATGGCTCTTCCCGTCGCTCGCTGTAGTTGTGAATACTTTGCGAGTAAACCTCTTTACCAACGCCGGATTCCCCCCGTAACAACACGGTAGCGTTACTGTGAGCCGCGAGCATTGCACTTTGTTTGGCTTGCTGAACCGCCGGGGCGATCCCGGCGATGCGATCGAAAGTATATTCAGTGCCATCGCCGGTCTTGTTGCTTTGTCGCAGACGTTGCAGCTCCCACTTTAAATCGTTTACTTTCTCGGTTAGCTTTGCAATTTCCTGGGTGTCACGAAAACGAATTACCCCTACAGCGCCAACACATATGCCATCTTCAAATATCGGCACTCGTGAAACAATGTAAGAATGGCCATTAATATCCTGAAGATTATCAAGCTCGGGAATACCAGTTTTAGCTACAACATTTAAACGTGTATTATTAATTACTTTTTCTACTGGCTGGCCGAGTACATCACTCTCGGTTACCTCATGTACTTCTTTGAAGCTATCATTGACATAAATAATATTACCATCCCGGTCGACAACCATTAGCGCATCTGCACATAGGTTGATAATCTTACGTTGGAACTCAATTAGGTGTCTAATATCACCAAATACTATATCTTTAAGCATTGACTGTCCCTCCGCATGAAAAAATACCGTAAAGCCATGCATTAGTATTCTGCCACTGTATCCTAACGTGACAGGTGTCACTCAGGCGACATTTTGATTTTCCCTTGCTATTAAATAGCTTTGCATGAATAAATTGGATAAGTACTACTTAAAAAATGAGAGCTCGCTCCGCTTTTTAAATGAGTTTGTTAAATATTTCTCCTTTTTTATTCCTGCTTATATTCATCCACCTGTCACAATTCATTACGTATCAAGATAAATAGCAAACTTCGCACTCTGTCATAAAAACCTCTCCAAGCAGCTGTTTTTACTGAGTTTTACTCGCTAGAAAAATATTGGCACATAAAGTGTATTCCCGTAATTGGGAACGAAACAAAAAACTCAGAATATCTCTTTCAAGGAGGAGAAAATGACTAGAAGCAAATCGTACTATGGCTGGTCAGTTGTCGCGGCATCCTGGCTAGCAATGTTTTGCCTGTTCGGCTACCGCGCCACGTTTTCAATTCTCAAAGTACCTATGAGTGCTGATATGGGCTGGTCCCAGGCGGAGGTTACGCTGGGCTACTCATTCATGATGGTGTTTTACGCAGTAGCCGCATTCCTCTGCGGTATGATTCTTGATAAGTGGGGCACCAAACCAGTCTACTTCATCGGTGCCTTATTGGGCGCTGCTGGTTTCTACGTTACCAGCTTAACCCACAGTCTATATGCCTATTACGCTTCATACGGCATCCTCGCCGGCGTCGCAACCGGTATGCTTTGGGTATCATCCACTGTCTCTATCCGCAAGTGGTACGTCGGTAAGAACTACGCCAAGATGTTTGGCCTGGCCTTTATGGGCGCGCCTATGTCTCAGGTCATTATGAGCCTGTTCGTGAAACAGGCGCTGGTAGGCGCTGAAGGGGACGCGTGGCGCGCCGCTATGCAGGTGCTTGCCTTCCTGACTCTGGCGTGTCTGCTTGTTGCGGCTTTCCTGGCGAAAGGCAGCCCGGAAGACTATGGCCACGAACCCTTTGGCGAGATGCCTCAAGCCCCTGGTGTAAAAGAGAAAGTGTGGAGCATTAAAGAAGCCTTCTCTACCTATCCGATTTGGGGTGTCATCTTTATGTTCCTGACCAGTATGCTTGCCGAGTTTCTGGTGTGGACTCAGGTTATCAGCTATTGGACTGCCGACCTTGGCCTGTCTCTTGGCGATGCCACCAATATGTACATCACTATTGGGATTGTTGGCATCTTCTCCATGCCCATCATGGGCGCGGTTGCCGATAAGGTCACAGCCCTATCAAGTTGCGAAGCCCAGGGCCGCAAGAAAATGCTTATCTTTGGCCCGATTACCGGTGTCATCGCCTGTGCATTACTGCTGATGCAAACCCCAACCGCCACTTTCATCGGGATTATCTCCTGCGTCATCTTCGCTGTTTACTGGGCTGTCGTACCCGGTGGCGTAGTTGGCTATACCGGTGCCATTTATGGTCGCGCCACATTGGGCAAAATCTGGGGTTTGGCCACGCTGATTGTGATGGGCATTGGTCCCTTCATCGGCCCTCTCATCGGGGGGTATCTCAAAGACAGCACAGGCAGTTACACCTACTCCATCATCTTTGCGCTTGGCTCCTTCGCGGTTTCCATGCTGTTTGCTTTAAGCCTGCCGATGGCGGCCAAGAGCAGCGCGGTGGATGCGGATATCCCCACCGCAGCGCCAGCGAAATAGCCACCGGCACTTCAGGGCTGCAGCGTCATTCCTGAAGTGCGGAGGCACGCAAGAAACAATTAGGTTTGATACGGCTAAGGCCGTCACGCCTAATCAAAAACGGAGTTAGTCGTATGAACGTTGATAACAATAACCAGTTGGTTGGCCACGTTTTCAATATACAGCGTTACTCGCTGCATGACGGTCCAGGTATTCGTACCACAGTGTTTTTAAAAGGTTGTCCTTTGCGGTGCTTTTGGTGTCAAAACCCGGAATCCCAGAGTTTAAAGCCAACCTTAATGTTCCGTCAGGACAAATGCACATCATGCGGTCGTTGCATTGATGTCTGTCCCCATGATGCCAACAGCATCGTGGATGGGAAAATGGTTGTCGATCGTTCGCGCTGTACTGGTTGTGGTGCCTGCGCTGCACCTGGTGTTTGCCTTAATGAAACCCGCAAGGTTGAAGGCAAATCCATGACGGTTAAGGAGGTCATGGATTTAGTCACCAGCGACTACAACCTGTATGAAAACTCCGGTGGCGGCCTGACTGTATCAGGGGGAGATTGTGCTATGCAGCCGGAATTTACGGCTGCACTGTTGGAGGAAGCACATAAGAACGTCATTAATACCTGCGTTGAAATATCCGGTGCCTTCCCATGGAAAACGATTCAGAAGATCACCGAGCATGCGGATTATATCTATTACGACCTTAAATGCATGGATGACCAGAAGCATATCGAAGGTACCAGAATATCCAATAAGCATGTTTTAGAGAATGCTCGAAAGCTCGTTGAAATGGGTAAACGGATGCATTTCAGAACCCCGCTTATACCTGACTTCAATGACAGCAAAGAGAATATTAGAGCAACTGCATTATTTATTCGCGATGACTTAGGCCTGAATCCTGCCGAACATTTTGAGCTGCTGCCATACAACAATTTAGGCGAAGAAAAATACGTTCGCATTGGCATCGAGTCGCCCCGCAGGAATAAGCGTCAATCAGATGAATACATTCGCGAACTTAATGAGCTGATTGCTTCAATTTGAACACCTCTCAAGGTTTGCAGGAGGCGCTATCAAAATAGATACGTTACGGAACACCATGCTTGAACATTATTAGTTTCATAATTCAAAAGGAAAGGTGAATATATATGGAAACCATCAATAAAGTTGTATACAACAAGTTTGAAGACAAATCTCGCGGCAGCGTAATGTGGGATGTTCTGAATCCTTTGCGCTATACCCAATGCATGTCTATGTCTCGTGCCAAGATTTTGATGGAAGGCTACAAAGAAACTGAAGGCTATCATTTCTTCCGTCGTCGCGGTCATACCCTGCGCAAGATCCTGCAGGAGATGCCAATTCGTATTGATGACCATCAATTGCTTTGCGGTGACTTCAGTGCTAAGCCCATGGGGCCGGAGTTCTTCCCTGATCTTGCTGCATTGTGGATTGTGGATTACATCGATAACTATGGCGTAGAAGGCCGCAAAGGCTTCTTCCGCTGGGAAAACGAAGAGCAGATGGAACTGGGCCGCGAAATTGGCGAATACTTCCGGGAAACCGGCGGCAAGGAACAGTGGATCAAGTTCCTTGGCGAAGAAGAAGCCGCTTTTGAACACAAGATCGGTGAAGCCGGCTCCTGGATCGTCAACACAGTATCTGAAATGTTTGCTGAAAAGGCCTGGAACTGTCCTGATCTGGATCGCCTGGTTAAACGTGGCGCCCGTGCCCTGATCGCCGATATCGATGAGCAGCTGGAAAAATCCGTTTTGCTCTCTTATGAAGATTACCGCAGCTACGAGTTCTGGCGTGGCCTGAAAGAGATGCTGCTGGGTGTCATTGACTATGCTCACCGCTACCGTGACCTCGCACTTGAGTTGGCCGCAAAAGAGAGCGATCCGGTTCGTAAAGCCGAACTGGAAGAGATGGCCCGGGTGTGTAACCGGGTTCCTGAGTATCCTGCCGAGACCTTCCAGGAGTCGCTGCAATCTCTGGTATTCGGGATTTTGATGGTGTTCTACGACACCCGCACCTTCGGTATGGGTTATGGCCGTATCGACCAGATCCTCTACCCGGGATATAAGGCTGACATCGCCAGCGGTAAGATCGATGACGAGTACGTGGTTCAGTTGTTTGAATGTTTCCGCGTTAAGATCATGGGCAAACGTCAGTTCTGGCCCGATGTGATGACACCGAACCTCAGCAGTGAATCACACTTCCACAACTGCGTTATTGGCGGGGTTGATCCCAAGACCGGCCGTGATGCCACCAACGAACTGTCGTTCGCCTTCCTGGAAGCGGCCGAGCGGGTAAGAACCACCCACCCAACCATCTCGGTACGCTGGCACACCCGGATAAATCCCAAGTTTATGAAGCGGGCGCTGGAAACCGTTAAGTTGGGCATGGGCTTCCCGGCATTCTTTAACGATGAGACCAGCATTCAGTACCTGTTAGCCCGTGGGTACACCATTGAAGAAGCGCGTAACTATGCCTTTGGTGGTTGTACCTTGCACACAGTACCTGGCAAGACCAGCTCTATCTGGCCTCTGGTGACCAGTTACGGCCGGATCCTTGAACTCACTATGTACAACGGCTGGGATCATATTTCCAACTCACAGCTGGGACCACAAACCGGTGACTTTACCAAGATGACCAGTTACGAAGAGTTCGTCGATGCCTATAAGTCGATGATCAAGTACTGGGCAGACGTCAGCACCAAGAGCGGCCGTGCCGCGAAACTGCAGCACGGTGATACCTTCCCGGATATGGCGATGTCAGCATTCACTGACAACTGTATCGACCGCGGCCGGGTGTGCAGTCTGGGCGGCGCAGAACACGCTGACAGTTGCATGTACATAGTACCGGTTGCAGTGCAGGACGTTGCCAACGAGCTGTATGTGATCAAACACGGTATCTTTGGTGAGCACCCAATTTGTACGCCGCAGGAGATGCTTAATGCAATGCGGGCCAACTGGGAAGGCTATGAAGAGCTGCGCGCCAAGTGCAAAGCCATGCCCAAGTACGGTAACGACATCCCGGCGGTCGACCAGCTGCTGACCGATGTTTATGACTGGGTTAAGAAAATCTGGCACGCACAGCCCGCAACTGATGGCGGCCACTACGAGGTTTCTCCTCACTCCATTGGTTTCCACGGGGGTACCGGGGCGAAAACCGGGGCGCTGCCCTGTGGCCGTAAAGCCGGCACTTCCTTCTCTGACGGCGCAGTATCGCCAGTACAGGGTACCGATATCAATGGCCCTTCAGCAGTGCTGAAGTCTGCCGGCAGTATCGACCAGCACGACTTGTACGGCGTACTGTTCAACATGCGCTTCTCACCTTCAAACATTAAGGGAGACGAAGGTACTGCCAACATCGCAGCACTGATCAAGACCTACTTCAGTGACTATAAAGGCAAACACATTCAGTTTAACGTGCTGAATCCTGAGCAGCTGCGTGCAGCAAAAGAAGAACCTGAGAAGTACAAAGATCTGATGGTTCGTGTTGCCGGCTACAGCGCTTACTGGACTGACTTGCCAGCCAACATCCAGGACGAGTTGATCGCTCGTACAGAGCACGAACTGTAGTCATCGTGAGCACACAGAGGGGGCAATCCGCTCCCTCTTTCTCATAACCGATAACCCCGGCGCCGCCACAGGCTCTCGCCGGGTTAGCATCCATGGCGTTGTCACTTTCTTATTGAAAAAACTATTTTTGTTTCGGCAAAGACAGCTATGGGAAAAGATCGTTGATAGCAACGCCATTTCTGAACGAGGCAATTGAATTGACCGGCTTGGATCTGCGTCGGTTTATTCGGCGATATCAGTCGCGATTTCTGATGTGCTCTTACTGCCTGTGAGTATTCATCGCACACAGAACCCGTTACTGAACCTGGCCCAAAGTACATGCACGTCAGAAAACATTACGGTCAACAGACAATATGTAATTTTTAAGTTGGTAAACAGGATGTCTGACCAACTCTAAGTCCAAAGCAGTTTACTGCCCGGGGCTTCTTTATTGGAAAGCCATTAAACCGGCAGTGGGAAAGTCCATCCCAGACCAGAGGCGCATTATGATAAGAAGCAAATCGTTTTATGGCTGGTCGGTTGTTGTTGCAGCCTGGCTGGCAATATTCTGCCTGTTTGGTTATCGGGCGACCTTTTCAATCCTTAAGGTGCCGATGAGCGAGGACATGGCCTGGTCACAAACTGAAGTGACTCTGGGCTATTCGTTAATGATGACGACCTACGCCATCGCCGCTTTTTTCTGTGGCATGATTGTCGATAAATGGGGAACCCGGCCGGTCTACGCCATTGGCGCAGTGTTTGGTGCCGCCGGATTTTACATTACCAGCCTGACGGACAATCTTTACGCTTATTATGCCTGTTACGGCATCCTGTCAGGAGTGGGGACAGGCATGATGTGGGTTTCTTCGATTATTGCCATCCGCAAATGGTACATAGGTAAGAACTACGCCAGGATGCTGGGTATCGCCTTTATGGGGGCGCCGGTGGCACAGCTTGTCATGAGTCTGTTCGTCAAACAGATTTTACTTACCGCTGAAGGTGATGGCTGGCGCACAGCCATGCAGGTACTGGGTGTTTTAACCTTTGTCTGCATGGCCATTGCAGCGTTGGCAACCAAGCATGCTCCTGAGAATTATGGCCTGACCCCATACGGTGAAGAGCCTAATACTGCAGTGCAATCTGAACGGATCTGGACCATTAAAGAGGCGTATGTGACCTACCCGATCTGGGGCGCCATCATAATATTACTGACCAGCATGCTGGCGGAATTTTTAATCTGGACTCAGGTGGTCAGCTATTGGGTTACTGATTTGCAGTTACCGCTTGAAGGCGCCACCAACCTTTATGTGGTTATTGGTTTATCTGGCATTATTTTGATGCCCTTAATGGGAGTCGTGTCAGATAAAGTGGTAGGCAGATCCAGCAGTGAAGCTCAAGGTCGAAAACTTATGCTGATCTTTGGTCCATTGGTGGGGGCGATTTCCTGCACTTTGCTGCTATTTCAAAATCCAACAGAAATCTTTATTGGCGGTCTTGCCTGCATCATTTTTGCCGTATACTGGGCCGTAGTTCCGGCGGCGATTATCGGTTATGCCGGCGCGATATATGGGCGAGTCAGCCTGGGAAAGGTATGGGGACTGGCAACCTTGATTGTGGTCAGTATTGGTCCTTTCGTCGGTCCACTGATTGGCGGTTATTTAAAAGACAGTACCGGAAGTTACACCTATTCCATACTGTTCGCTCTGGGATCTTTCCTTGTTTCTGCCTTATTTGCTACCAGTTTGCCAATGACGCTGCAAACTAAACCGGAGCAGCTGAATGTACCAGAAGTATCAAATTCAGTTAGCTAACCACCGGGAAAACCAATTACCGGTATCTTGGTCGACTTCTTCGGGAAATGGATATGACTAAAAACAAATCAAAAAGTACATCGGTAAAAGCAGTGATTGAACTGGAGCTGGATATGTTTCGCACTGTCAGCTCTACGGTTTTTCCTCCGTCTGAGGAGAGACTGAGAAATTTTATGCTGATGCGGGAAATGCATCATTCGATTTGGCCATCATCCATTGTCGATGCCTATCTTGAAGAGATGAATCAGGCAAAAGCAATTGGTCGCAATTTTATATCCGAGAAGTATGCATGCCTTGAAAAACGACAGTGTGCCATGACGGACTCCCATCGAATAGATGAATTAGTGGCTACTGAAATGGACTGGATTGTTGAAATTACCCATAAATATCCGCTCTTACTGGCATCATTCGACTCCGGAGTGGGTGAATATATACGCTGTGAATACAGCGCCTTATCGAGTACAACCATCGCAATGATCAGTGACTTTTTTGCCAAAGCAAAAGCAGAAGGAAGAAACCTGATTGAAGAGCGTTACAGTAACCTCAGTCTGGCGATGGGTTATCAATCCATACCAGAGCTGGAGCATGCACTGTCGCTCAAGTCATTTGTGAAAATGCATTAACCCGAAATATTGGGGCCTGTTGGAATCGGTTTTTTCAATCCTGATATAACCGTTCCCCATTGAATGAGTTGCACCTGAAATACAAACAAGCTAAAAACCTGCTTATTGAATTAATTATTTAAGTATATGCCAAGCAACTTAATATAGTTTGCCAATAGTTTAATCATGACCATTTGAGATACAGCAGGCTCTGATATACACAAAGTTAATTAATAGCATAATAATCAATGTAAGTATTTACCAGCAAGCAGAGATATAACCTTAATCAATGTTCGTTTTCTGAGCATTCTAAACTGAGCTAGATTTATACTTGGAGTACTATCATGAAAATTAGCCGTACTGCATTTTTCGCAGCGCTGCTAATACCCGGTGTTTGCCAGGGAGAGCTACTGGAAGAGCATTGGATATTCAGCATCGCCAATGAATCGCACCTTTCTGATACCGGTCTTGGTAGTGAGGCCATGACCAAGCAAGACAGACAAATCTATAAGCTTATCCGCAACAGTAAATATAGCTGGGGCGATTATGATACTGCGATTCACTTTGATGACCCATTTAAAATGGGCTCCAGTAATAGTTTTTTAGATCAGGAGGGCGTAGGCGCCTATACCGGAGTCAGGTTTTTCAGCACACTTAATAAAAACCTATATAACAGTAAACTTAATTTCTGGCTCTACAATGCGTTTATTTCAAGTTATTATATTGTTGAAAATAATAACTACATTGGATTTTCATGGGATACTGAACTATTCGGCTTTAAGGTCAGACCCGCACTTGGCTATAACTACACCATTTCGGTAAAGTCACCGATTAATGGCAAAGATAAGTTCGGCGTGCATGTTGATGATGGTACCAATGGAATATCATCCGGGATCTTTATGCTGACCGCGAGCCGTAATATTCCGATATCCCAGGATTACCAAATTGGCGTTGGCCTGCTGTATGAAGCCAAGTTTGCCCGCGACAGCATGTATAACGCGGTATCAAACAATCCCAACGACACCGGTTATGGCCATCATTTGCGCCTTGGGTTTACTTTCCCCATCTATGATAACTTCAGCGCCAGTGCGACCTATATCAGCAAATACAATGTCACCGGATACGGCAGTGATGGTGATGGCAATATATTTGAGGCGGCAATAAGCTACAGATTTTAACTGCCCCTAAAACGGTATCTGTAAGGTTGCCGGCTAACGGCCGGTAACCTGTGACAGTGGCACGTAACTGCAGTCCAATTGAATGCAGCTCAAATCAACAGGCTATCACTACGGCCTTTGACTATTGCAGCTCAGCACAAACGCTTGTGTCTGTCGCCATCCCGTCCTCTGTTGCCAATCCTGCCAATATCTCCCGCTCGGCTTTACTGACGTATTTCGGCTTATTGCTGCCATGGAGTTTGGCCTTTTTCTTCTTGTCTTTGGCGATCAGGGTTTGATTGATTTTCTTTCTGCGGTTCATGGTATCTCATTAAAAATTAGCGGCTGATTGATTCGGCGATCCCGTGAATCCCTTACCCAGTTAGTCCGGTGCTCCAATTGCCCCCCCTCTAACTGACGCAGGGCTCAGCTCACCAAAGGATCGGGCGCGAACAACCGGCGCACTATAACAGTATTGCCTTGATATCACACTCGGCATCCGGTGTTTGAGCATGCACCCACGGCTGACGATATGCCGATACAGCAAATGTAACAGTAAGCACACACACTCACGACAACCATTGTTCAATAAGCGTTTAATAAAAACCACTGGCATTGCGCTATCACAGACTTATGTGGGCACGATCGCAATTTTGATAACACGCCGGTCCACTGTGATCAGGATCGTATTTCAGCCTTAGCTTATCTGTATAATTGTCGATTGTCGGACAATCGACTAAAGCGAAAGAAAAACGGATAACATTTCGCAGGGTCAGAATTCGACAGGATACCCACTCATTAGGTGACAAATGGGTTCCCGGAAACGAGTCGCTGCGACCGGTGCACAGGGCAGCCTCCCCGGACAATCAACGAAAGCTGAGACGATAAATGAAAGCAATCAAACTTGCTGCCAACGACAACGTAGCAACCCTGCTGGGTGACGTACAAAAGCATGAAGCAGTGGAGATCATTTCTGCCGACAATGAGGTGATCGCTGAGATTAAGGCACTTCAGAAAATTACCTTCGGCAACAAGATCGCCCTGTTCGACATCGCCAGTGGCGAACGTATTTTTAAAGCCGGTCATTCCATCGGTAAAGCCATCACCGGGATCCCGTTGGGCCAGCTGGTTCACGTGCAGAACGTGCGCAGTGAACGGCTGGATATTCCACAAGCCATTATCGAAGAAATCATCAAGCAGATGGGGATTGAACAGTAATGACCGCAACATTTAAAGGCTATCCACGCCCCAACGGCACCTTTGGGATCCGCAACCAGATTATGATCGTCGCCATCGATGAGTGCTGCGAAGGTATCGCCCGCAACATCAGTAAAGAGATCGACGGCAGCGTGGTGGTAACCAATCACTACACCTGTATGTACGGCGGTAACGAAGAGATGATCGACACCATCATCCACACCGGCATTAACCCTAACATCGCGGGTGTACTGGTGATTGCCATGGGTTGTGGCTCTATTGACCCTGAGCTGGTCGCCGGGCCGGTTCGCGCTGAAGGCCTGCCTGCTCACAGTCTGACTGTGATTAAAAACAAAGGCACTATCGAAACCATCAAAGACGGTATTGAACTGGCCCAACAACTGAAAGCCTATGCCGACAGCATAACGCGCATTGACGCGCCGGTGAGTGCACTGCGCATTGGTATCAAGTGCGGTGGCTCTGATACCTCCAGTGGTCTGGCATCCAACCCATCTGTAGGGGCAGCCTCTGACAAGCTTATTGATCTGGGAGCCACCACTATGGCTGGTGAGCTGCTGGAACTGCTGGGCTGTGAAGACATCCTCAAAGCACGCTCAGTTTCTCCAGAAGTGGGTGACAAGATCGAACGACTGATCGCTGAAGATCTGAAGCGCTGGCATGTGATTGAAGGCACTGAAACCATGTCTATCGGCAACAGTGTGGGCGGCCTGACCACGATCGACGAAAAGTCTCAGGGTGCCATGCACAAGACAGGTTCCCGCCCCATCCAGGACTGTCTGCGCATCAGCCATCTGTACCGAGAAAAGCCAACCAAGCCGGGCTTCTACCTGACCGAAACCACCATGCTTTGCGGAGGTGCGGCGATGCACTTCGCCTCGCTGGGCTGTCAGTTGATCATCTGGACCGCCGGCGCGGCAGGCTTCAACAACTCTATCGTACCTGTGATCCGGGTGTCGGGTAACAGCTCGCTGATCACCGCCGATATGGACATCAATGCCTGCGGCATCATGGATGCCACTGACACCATAGACAATGTCTCCAACAAGATCGTCGATCGCGTGATGGCCGTGGCCAGTGGCGACAAGACTAATCTGGAAGGGGTTGGCTACGCCTATGCATCCCTGTATCAGAAAGATCAGCGTCTGGAACACGTTATCGGCATTTGCCCGCAATAACTCACTGTATTAAAAAGCGCTGCCATGCGCCTTTATTTGAGATCTACAAAATGAGTGCTATTACTCCAAACAAATCACTGGGTCTGGCGCTGGCATTGATGTGCGCCGCATTGTGGGGGGCCTCCTTCCCGCTGGGCGGGGTGCTGGCCGGTAAGATGGACCCCGTGGTACTGGCAATCGCCCGCTATGCCATTGCGACTCTGGGTTTTATTGTGTTGTTCGCTTGTTCACGCAAACATACGCTGAAGAAAATTCAGAGTAAAAAAGATGTCCTGCTGCTGGCAGCGGCCGGGGTTTCTGCTCAGGCGGTATTCTTTTACTTCACCATTCTGGCCTATGAATACACGTCCTCCGGCGAGATTGGCGTGATCAATGGTATGGCGCCTTTCATCACCATGCTGGCAGTATTTGTGATCGACAAAATCAAGCCATCGGCACCCAAGGTGTTTGCTGTCGTCATGTCGCTGATTGGCGCAGGAGTGATCGCTTACGATCCTTCCAACAAGATCCAGGGGCTGAACCTGGGCCATCTGTTCGCCCTGTTTGGTGTACTGGGCTTTGTGACTTACAACTACATTCTGGGTAAGTTCGGCTCGGATCTGAACTCCCGCTATGACACCTTCTCCAGCTGTTTCTATCAGTTCTCGGCAGCCACCATTGCGCTGATACTCCTGGGGCTGGTGATAGGCTCTGACTTCAGCTCTGCTGCAGTATTGGTGGAAAACGGCAAGCACTTCGCCAGTATCATGGCACTGGGTCTGCTGTGTTCCGGTATTGCCTATGTGGTGTGGGAAGTGGCTATCCTCAAAACCCAGGATGCCGTTATCACCATTATGGCGGTTAACGTACTGCCGCTGTTCGCCATGATTGTGGCTTACTTTCTGCTCGGTGAAACCATCACATTGCAAAAACTGGCCGGGGTTATCACTGTGGTCATCGCCCTGTGTATCTACACTGTGGGCGACAAATTGAAATTCGGTAGAAAGGCGGCGTCAAAGCATGCTGTTGCTGAATAATTGCCAATAATTAAGCAATTGATTTTAAAAGTAAAACGCCCGCAAATGCGGGCGTTTTTATTAGCTTTGGTAAAACCTAAATGTTATTAGGGTCTGCTCACGACTATTCAGCAGCAAACTCTTCGCTGCGCAACTCACTGAACAGCGTGATGTTGGCTCTGGCTTCCTTATTGGCCAACTCGCCATTACCGGCGCAAATGGCTTCTACCAGCGCCCGGTGAGACTCACCGCTCTGGGACAAATCATAATCCTGATGGCTCATGCCTATGTAAGCTTTCAGCTGATAAAGAATACGTTCATACATCGCCTGCATCCGGGCACTGCCGCTGATCTCCACAACCAGCTGATGAAAACGCCAGTCCATCTCACTGACCGCATGCATATCGGAAGGAGCCTTGCTGCACAGCTCGCAATACTCCTCAAACATTTGCCGCAGGCGGGCTTTATCGTCATTGGATGCCTTAAGCGCCGCCATTTCTGCCGACTGACCTTCCAGTGCCAGACGCAGGTTATACAGCTCCCACAGATCATCACGATCGATGGAGATCACATGCCAGCCGGAATAGGGCTTCTGTACCACCAGGCCGTCGTGCACCAGAGAATTGAGCGCCATACGTATGGTGCTGCGGGACAGATCCAGCTCTTTGGCCAGAGTGCTTTCCACAATTTTCTCGCCCAGCCCAATATGACCTTCGATGATCGCCTGACGCAGATACTGAGTCGTTTGTCCTTCCAGACTTTGTTTAACGATTTTCATGCTCAGAGTACGCCCCTTCTTGGCTCTGTAGACCAACTAACCTGATTACGCTTCACAGCTTACCAGATGAACCCCCGGCTCCAGAATACTGTCGCCCCGGGCTCCCCGACATTGGCGATCCACTTCACAAAAAATCGGTGCTGAATATCCTGTCAGCAGCTCCTGCAGTCTGACAGCAGGAGCTCATCAGACACTCCGGACATTGCAATGACGCTGGCAACTTAATCAAGACCCCGGTCAGGGAAATGAAAAAAGGTGACCGACAGGCCACCCAAACGATGAAGAAGAGTGATGCATTGCCAGAGACATCCCGGGCTGGTGTACATCCGTGCCAGCGCGGGATATCCGAAGCAACTTATTATTATTTTTTGAAATAAGTTCTCAGCCAGCCAAAGGTCAAAGGCGCCAGCGCAATCATGAAGAAGGTGTAGGCAATCATGCAGTAGTGCGCCATGTTCATGCCAAGCAGGGTCCAGTCATCTTCACCACAACCACCGGTTGGCGCGAATTCGAATGGCAGCCACTCATCCAGCGGCAGGTTCAGGGGGAAACGTGGGTCTGTTGAACAG
>NZ_JBOZWP010000017.1:0-102095 GCF_050865035.1 Shewanella sp. GXUN23E
TTCGAACCGATGACCTATACCTTGGCAAGGTATCGCTCTACCAACTGAGCTAATGTCGCATTCCATTCCCAGCAACTCCCGATAAAATCAGGGACTGCCGGAGAAGTGAGGCTGCATTATATGCAAAAATATTCTTGCTGCAACCCCTTCATTCGGAATATTCATCCAAGCGGTCAAATTTTGAATACTGTCTCGCGATAGTAGCGCAATTCACCGATAGACTCTTTGATATCCTGCAGTGCCTGGTGGGTATTTTGCTTAACAAAACCTTCCAACAACTCAGGGTTCCAGCGACGCACCAACTCCTTGACGGTGCTGACGTCCAGGTTGCGGTAATGGAAATGCTCTTCCAGCTCGCGCATATACTTATTCAGGAATCGACGATCCTGGCCTACGCTGTTACCGCACATAGGTGATTTACCCGCAGGTACGTGCTGACGCAGAAATACCAGGGTTTCTTCCATGGCGCGCGCTTCACTGTAGTCACTGGCTTTAACTCTGTCGATAAGCCCTGACTCACCGTGGTGCTTTTGATTCCAGTCATCCATGCCTGCCAGCACTTCATCGGATTGATGGATGGCAATTACAGGTCCCTGAGCCAGTACATTCAGATTTTCATCGGTCACCATAGTGGCGATCTCCAGAATGCGGTCCGTTTCAGGCTCCAGGCCAGTCATCTCCAAATCAATCCAAATCAGGTTCTTTACATCTGCAGTCATAGATCTGCCTATCTTCCTCGTTTTGCCTAAACTCAGGCTTTTTTCTTAAAGACCGTGTATCATACTGCTTTTTTAAACGACACAAAATCATCTTTGTCGATGAGACACATCTGTGACTAAGAAGAAACCCCTCAATCGCGGTCAATTGCGCCGGATGCGCGCCAACCATGAAAAGCGATTGCAAAAAGCTGATCAACAAAATCAGTCCCTTGACATACAGGATAGTTCACTTGGACCGGAACAACCCGGAACCGTGATCTCCCGCTTTGGCCAACACGCTGATATTGAAACCCAGGACGGTCAGGTCACCCGCTGCAACATGCGTCGTACCATAGGCAGTTTGGTCTGTGGTGATAAAGTCGTGGTTCGCCTGAACAAAGACATTCAGGCCGCGATAGGGGGTGTGGTCGAAGCCGTGCATCCCCGCACGTCTTCGCTGAGCCGCCCCGATCTCTATGATGGCGTAAAGATTATCGCCGCCAACATTGATCAGATACTGATTGTCTCTTCTGTGCTGCCCAGCTTTACCACCCAGATTATCGATCGTTATCTGGTCGCTTCGGAAGATACTGAAATCCCGCCTGTTATTGTGCTCAACAAAGTCGACCTGCTGGATGACACCAATCGCCGCGAGATCGAAGCGGCGCTGCAAAGGTATCGGGATATCGGTTATCCGGTGTATCTGGTCAGCTCCAGATCCGGCGAAGGTATCGCCGAGCTTAAAGAGCTGCTGAAAGATAAGACCAGCGTATTTGCCGGTCAATCTGGTGTCGGAAAATCATCGCTGATCAACGCCCTGATGCCAGATGCGCAACTGTTAACCGGTGCCATATCCGATGTATCCGGTCTTGGACAACACACCACCACCACGGCCAAATTGCTGCACTTCGCATCCGGGGGGGATTTGATTGATTCTCCCGGCGTACGCGAATTCGCTCTGTGGCATCTGCCTGCTGACAGGGTGGGCTGGTGTTTCGTCGAATTCCGGGATTATCTGGGCGGCTGCAAATTCCGCGACTGTAAACACGGCGATGATCCCGGCTGTGCTTTACGGGAAGCAGTTGAAGCAGGCAAAATTGCCAAAGACAGATTCCAGAATTATCACAGAATCATCGCCAGCCTGGATGAACAGCGGCATGCCCGTCATTTCCGTCCTGGTCTCGATGACTGAATGTTTAAGAATAATCAACCGCAGTTGAGGAACGAAAGTTGGATAAATTGAAAGTGGCTTTGCAATATGTGTTGCCCAAACACCTGTTGTCACGCTTGGTAGGTAAACTGGCTGCCGCACAGGCTGGCGCGCTGACCACCAACGTAATCAAGTGGTTTATCAGGCAATACAAGATTGATATGAGCGAAGCGGCTCAGCCAGCGCCTGAAGCGTACAAAACCTTCAACGACTTTTTTACCCGCGCATTGAGACCAGGGGTGCGCCCGCTGTGTGATGATCCACAGATGATAGTCCATCCCGTTGACGGTGCAGTCAGCCAGTGTGGTCCTATCGAGGAAGGCCGGATTTTTCAGGCCAAGGGGCACCACTTCACCTCTCTGGCACTGCTGGGTAATCAGCAGGACGATGCCGACCGCTTTGCCGGCGGAGATTTCGCCACTATTTATCTGGCACCCAAGGATTACCATCGTATCCACATGCCGATTAAAGGCACGTTGTCGAAAATGACCTACGTACCGGGCGAGCTGTTCTCGGTTAATCCTCTGACCGCACAAAACGTGCCCGGCCTGTTTGCCCGCAATGAAAGGGTTGTGGCGATTTTTGAAACCCAAATCGGCCCCATGGCGATGGTATTGGTAGGCGCGACGATTGTTGCCAGCATAGAAACCGTTTGGGCAGGCACTATTACTCCACCGACCGGCAAACAGGTGTTCACCTGGGATTACCCCACCGAAGGCCCGGATGCCATCACCCTGGAAAAAGGGGAAGAGATGGGACGCTTTAAACTGGGCAGCACTGTGGTCATGCTGTTTGCCAAAGATGCATTGGATGCATTTGCCGAGGGCGTAAAGCCCGAAGCCGTCACACGGATGGGACGTCCTTTTGCCAAGATCCGCGACTGATCTTCATCCGGCAGCAGCTCATCAGGGGCTGCTGCAACTTCATCTCGCTACCGCCCTGTTTGGTGGCACAGCTCTTTTCTCCCGCTTACTGCCACTTACTGCCCTGGATATCACCATGATCCGGGCGGCAATTGCCTGTGTGGCACTGGGGTTGCTGGTCAAAGCCAGCCGTCACCCCATCCGACTGCGAACCATGGCCGATTACGGTATCGCGCTGATACTTGGAGTTTTGGTTGGATTGCATTGGGTGACCTACTTCGGCGCCATGCAACTTTCCTCCATCGCCATAGGCATGATTGCCTTCTTCAGTTATCCGGTGATGACCGTCCTGATAGAACCTCTGCTGCACCGAAAGCCGCCGGAAATTAAAGATATCGGCAGCGGCTTATTGGTGTTGCTGGGTATCTATTTGCTGATCCCGGAAATTAGTCTCGGCAACCAGGTCACACTGGGGATTTTGACCGGTGTACTATCAGCGATGCTGTTCACCGCCCGGAATCTGCTGCAAAAATACCGCTTTTCCGGCTATGGCGGCGCCCATGCCATGTTTTATCAAACCGGTGTGGCAGCCCTGATGTTATTACCCTTTGTGGATACTCAGCTGACATCATTGTCCAGCGATAGCTGGGCGCTATTCCTGCTACTGGGGATTGTCTTTACCGCCATGCCCCATGCTCTGTTTACCTCCGCACTCAGGCACCTGAAAGCCAAAACCGTGGGCTTGGTTGCCTGCCTGCAACCGCTGTACGGCACTGTCTTTGCGTACCTGTTTCTGGGGGAGAAGTTGCAGCTGTCAACCTTCATTGGCGGAGCACTGATTGTGACTACCGCCCTGTTTGAAACCGCGCAGAGTCACAGGTCAAAAAACCGCACCAAATAGCACTGTAAGCATATCTTTAACCAGGTAACTTAGATAAGATCATCGGGTTACCCGCTGGCTCAAATACCTTCCCATGATACGAAATATTCTTCTGCTGCTGTGTTTGTTTTCCGTTGTCGCTCAGGCAAATCCTGCGTTGGGACTGGACAAGCGTCTGGGCATGAACAATTCGGCTGTTCAGGAGCTGAGCCCGGCAGAAAAACTCTCCCAACTGGAAGACAAAATTACCGCGCTGACTCTGGCTGCAGAGGGCTACAATCGGGCACTGGCTGACTTGTCAGCCTCACGACATAACTTCGCCAAACAGCAGCAGGATGCGACCACACCGTTACAGGTTCAGGGGGAAGTGGATTTACGTCAGCAGGCTTCACTGGCTCACCTTCAGTTGTCAGAATTGAAAGAGAGTGAGGCGCTGCTGAGCAAGCAAATTGCAACTCAGCTTGAGCGGCAAAAGCAGCTGCCCGGACTCATCCGTGATGCCCGGGACTCGGCACTGCAAAATCAGCGCACCACACTGCTGCCGGCGGATACCCCTTCCGGAGCCCTGCAGCATGCTCAGCGCAGGCTGTATCAACAGCAATTGCTGACACTGGAAGCGGAACTCGACAGCAGTCCGGCGCGTCTGGAGATGGCACAGATGCGTCTGCAGCTGGTCAGAGCCCAACTGCACCAGCAAGAGCAATTGATGGAAGTGCTCAATCAGGCCATCGCCGCACAACAAATGTCGAACACCGACAGAACGCTGGCCAACAATATTATCGATGATGCACAACTGACCGATCCGCTTGCCATCGATATCAACAGAGTCAACCTGGAGCTGGGCGAACAGCTCAGGGCACTCACCCAGGATATCAATCAGACCCTTAACGCCCAGGCGCGGGCGGAAACCCGTTATCAGCAGCAAGCCAAGCAGTTGTCCAATATCCAGGAGCAAATCACCTGGGTAAAGCTCAATTCTGCCTTTGGCGATCGCTTCCTGCAGATGCTGCAGGCGCTGCCCAAGCCTCCCAGTCCCGAGAAATTGCAGGGCGAAATCGCCGATACCCGACTGGCCCGTTACCATATCGAGCAGCTGCAGGTCGCCAATCAGCAACAGCTCAGCCTTGATTCCGGCGGCGCTGAGCAGCAAAAACTGCTGGTATCCCAGCAGGTATTAATAGGTAAGTTGCTGGAAGCTTACGATCTCTATCTGACGGAGCTGGCCAAACTTAAACTCAGCTATGAGCAGCTCAAGCAGCAATACGAAACACTCAGAAGTACGCTCAATGAACATTTATTCTGGGTACCCAATGCCAACGCGATAGGCAAACTCTGGCTGACAGAGTTGCAGCGCTCATCCGTTTGGCTGGTAGAACAGGCGCCCTGGTATGAGCTGCCCAAGGCATTGGATGAACAACAGTTTCTCTGGGCATGGTGGATAATTTTGCTGGTCACCTGCCTGATGGTGCAGGATCTGCTGGCGCCAAAATTCAAGAGTACGTTAAAGCGCTATGCAGCTCATGTAGGTAATGTAACTCAGGATAATTTCACTTTTACCTTCAAAGCGCTGCTGGTTTCTGCCGGCTATTCATTGATTTGGCCCATGCCGATTATCGCCGCGGGTCTCATCTTCTATGAAGCCACCCATAACTTCGTTCAGGCAGTGGGCATGGGCATTGTCGCCATGGGCTGCCTGCAATTGCTGTATCGCTTCTATCGTCTGCTATCCGGCGAGAAGGGCGTGCTTATCGCCCACTTTGGCCGTCCAGCGAAAATGGTGCAGGATATCACTAGCCGTCTTCGACGCTTTGTGTGGTTCGCGACCCCCCTGCTCGGTCTCATGGGCTTCACAGAAGTTCTGGACTCCTCGCCAATCCGCAACAGCCTGGGACGGGGTGCCTTTATCATCTTCTGTATTTTTCTGTTTTTGCTCTATAAAGACGCATTGACCATTTCGCGAAAATTCCGTCAAAGCACTGATGAAGATGGCAAAAACAAGCAGTTGTTACACAGAGTATTGTGGCTGGCGCTGCTGCTGGTGCCGCTGGCAAGTGCCATGCTGGCGATCCTGGGTTACTACTTCACTGCGTTCCAGATGCTGCTGCAACTGCAACTGTCCTTGGTGGTGGGCCTGAGCTTCCTGCTGGCTTACCAACTTATCCGTCGCTGGATGTTGATCGAACGACGCCGTATTGCCTTTGATCGTGCCAAGGCACGCCGGGCCGAAATTCTCGCTCAACGGGGTAAAGGAGAGTCGGCCAACAACGAACAACCGGATACCTATGAAGAGCCGGTCGTCGATCTGGAAACCATCTCCAGTCAATCACTGGGGCTGGTGCGGTCTTTGCTGTTGCTGGCGCTGCTGGCCAGCCTGATTGGTCTGTGGAGTCAGACCCATACGGCGCTGTTCTCCTTCCTTGACGGCGTAACGCTGTGGACCAGCAACAGCGTCATCAATGGTATTGAGCAACAGGTACCGGTCACTCTTAAATCCGTATTCTTTGGCCTGATTATTTTCGCCTTCTCAATGATGATTGCCACCAATCTGCCAGGCCTGCTTGAACTGATGATCCTGCAACGGCTTGACCTGACACCGGGAACCGGCTTTGCGATCACCACCGTCAGCCGCTATCTGGTGGTATTGTTCGGCTCGCTGGTCGGCTTCTCCACCCTGGGTATGGAATGGAGCAAACTGCAGTGGCTGATTGCGGCATTGTCGGTGGGCCTGGGCTTTGGTTTGCAGGAAATCTTCGCCAACTTTATTTCAGGCCTGATTATTCTGTTTGAAAAACCAGTACGTATCGGAGACACAGTGACAATCAGAGAGTTGACCGGCACCGTCAGCAAGATTCAGATCCGCGCAACTACTATTGTCGACTGGGACAGAAAGGAGATCATCGTACCCAATAAGGCCTTCATTACTGAGCAGCTGATCAACTGGTCGCTGTCCGATCCTATCACCCGGGTAATCATTAATGTCTCCGTTGCCAGAGACTCAGATCCGGCCAAAGTGGAAGCCTCACTCTATCAGGCGGTAAAAGAATGCAATGAGGCGCTGGATGTTCCTGAACCCGAAGTGTGGTTCGCCGGATTTGGCCAGCATACCCAGGATTACGAAGTGCGGGCCTATGCCAAGGACATGAACGCCCGCTGGCCACTGCGTCATGCGCTGCACAAACTGATCAGCGGCAAACTGAAGGAAAATAATCTCGAGCTGGCCTATCCTCAGCTGGAGATCCACCTCAATCCACAGCAACACAGGGATGCCGGCCAGGGATTGATCAGATAAATCAGGAGTTAATCCATGTTGATTTTTGCCCATCGCGGTGCCAGTGGCTATGCGCCGGAGAACACCATCAAGGCCATGCAACTGGCCTTGTCTCTGGGAGCCGAGGCGGTTGAGCTGGATGTACATTTGGTGGAAGGTGAATTGATGGTTTTTCACGATCGCTGGCTCGATCCCAAGTCATCCGGACAGGGCCTGATTGCCAATATCACTCTGGATGAACTGGCCAATATCACGCTGGATGGCGAAACGATCCCCTCTCTTTGGGCTTTGATGGCGGCGATGACACCAAAGCCACTGGTCAATATTGAACTCAAAGGTGCCGAAACCCCTTCTGCGCTTATCGACATATACCCCAAACTCATTGACCAGCTGGGCTATCGAGCCGAACAGTTACTTATCTCGTCGTTCAACCACAGATACCTGCAGCAAATTAAACAAGCATTTCCTGATGCCCTGGTAGCCCCTTTGATTGAAGGTGAACCTTTGGAACTGGCCGCCGCGGGCTCAGCACTGAATGCCTATTCAGTCCATTTGGACATTAATTTCATCACCGCGGAAATGGTGCAGGACGCTCATCAACGTGGCCTTAAAGTTTATGTCTATACCGTTGATCGAAAAGAAGATATTAAATGGATGCTGAAGCTTGGCGTCGATGGTATTTTCAGTAATTTCCCGGATAAGGCGAGAAACTGTATTGATCAGCTCCTCGGCAATGCCTCCTCGGAGTAGTCATATAAGCCATTCGTATGATATTAATAACAAAGTATTTACCATCTGCAACATAAAGCCATAACTCAAGCAGCCCGGTAGATCTTTGCCATTATTAGAAGAGAGGGCAAATGCAATATCCGGCACTTGTCCCGGGTCTTCTCTCTGTAGTCTGAATGAACGGAAATTACTATGGAACACAAGCTGTTACTTTTGACCAGGCACAATGATCAATATCGCAGCATGCTGGAGAACAGTGCTCCGCCCGGACTCATTTTGCTGGGAGAAGAACCTAGTAATATCAAGGAAGCCGATATCTGGCTGGCGGAGCCAGCTCTGGCCGCGCCTCTGCTGGGGCATGCCACCAGACTTAAGTGGCTTCAGTCAACTTTCGCCGGGGTAGATCCGCTGATGCGTCCCCGACTGAGGCAAGATTATCTGCTGACTAATATCAAAGGTATATTCGGTCCGTTAATGAGCGAATATTTGTTTGGGTATCTGCTGGCTCACAAGCGTCAGCATGCCAAATATCGACAACAGCAGCAGGACAGGGTCTGGCGTCCGGGCAGTTTTAAAACACTTCAGGGGCAACATTTGTTGCTCTTGGGAACCGGTTCCATCGCCCAGCACATAGCAACCACAGCCAAGCATTTTGGCATGTTGGTGTCGGGAATTAACCGAGGCGGACAGGCGGTAGAGAGTTTCGATCGCGTCGGGACACTGCAGGATTTACCGGATTTTATTGCACAGGCTGATGCCATCGCCAACGTGTTACCCAGTACGCCCCAGACCCGGGGAATTCTGAATGCAGAGATACTGTCACTGATTAAACCCAATGCGGTATTGTGCAATTTGGGTAGAGGCGATGTACTGGATCTGGAAGCTTTGGATGTGCAGCTGTCTCATTATCCCGAGCAACAGGCAATTCTCGATGTGTTTAATCAGGAGCCCCTGCCTGCCAACCACCCTATCTGGTCACGTCCCAATGCCACGATTACGCCTCACATTGCCGCGCCCAGCTTTCCTGAGCAGGTAATGGAAATCTTCTTTCACAATTACAAACTTTACCTTACCGGCCAGTCTCTAACCCATCAGGTATGCTTCCAGCAAGGCTATTAACGCACATACACCGTTGAGCCGATAACCAAGCCTTGCTTCACAATCCAATACAACAGCTAACCTGAAACAGATTGAGACATAAAAAAACCGATACATAAGTATCGGTTTTTTGCTTTGTGCCTTTGCCCGGAAAAGGTTTACCCCTGCTTGAGACTGCGGTCCAGGAATTCTTCGACCAGCACCCGCTGCGAGGTGATCTTATCCAGCACATCTTTATTGAGTCCAACCATCTGCTGACCAAGCTGATTACTGGCTTTGGTCAGCTGGGATACATTAACCACATTGCGGTTTACTTCGTTGGAAACACTGGACTGTTCTTCCACCGCGCTGGCGATGTGATGAGTCATATCAGTGATCATGGCGACTGCCTCACGAATGGTTCGCAATGCCTCTCCGGCTTCGTTAGCCCTATCCACACAACCTGATGCGGCATCAACCCCCTGCTGCATACTCTGTACGGCTTTATTGGTGCCCTGTTGTAGCAGATTAATGATCCCCTGGATTTCAGTTGTTGATTCATGGGTTCTTTGCGCCAGCGCCCGAACCTCATCGGCCACGACAGCAAATCCCCGTCCCTGTTCACCGGCCCTTGCAGCTTCAATCGCAGCGTTAAGTGCCAGCAGGTTGGTTTGCTCAGCGATACTCTGGATAACATCCAGCACTGTGCCTATACCCCTGCTGTGCTCTTCCAGTGCGGTGATAAAGGTAGAAGTTTCCTTCAACTGATTGGACATGGACTTAATGGCGCCCACGGTTTGCGCAACAATATTGTCGCCATTTACCGCTTCAGCAGATGCCTTCTCTGAAGCACTGGCAGCATCAGAGCAGTTGGATGCCATATCTGCCAGGGTTGCGGTCATCTCCTGCATTGCCGTGGCGACCTGATCCATCTCTGCCTGTTGGGAGGCGCTGTTACCCTGAACATCTTCGCTCATGGCAGTCGATGACATGGCATTTTTACCAGACTGCTCACAGGAGTCCAGCGCCCGGCCCAGCAGCGCCTTCAGCTCAGAGGCCTGCATCTGCATCGCCAGCTCTACATCGGCAATATCATCGTTTCGTCCTGTATATAAATAAGTCATCAAAGGGCTGTCATAAATACCTTTGGCCTTCTCTATCAACCCCCTGAAATGGGACATCACCGCATATCCACCACCGAACAGCACGGCTGCGCTGGCGCACAGAGCCACCCACCCCATTACTCCTGACTGCACAGCCAGCAGCAACATGGGTAACAGGGCTGCCAAATAGACCATCCACAGTTTGGTCTGAGTATTCACCCGACGTTTGAGGGCAGCAACCGAGCCTTTTTGATTCAACTCTTTGTAGGCAGACTCCGCCCGCTCTATCTGTTCGCGCTTAGGCTTCACCCTGACCGACTGATACTCCACCACTGTGCCGCCCTCAGAAATGGGCGTGACATAAGCATCGACCCAATAGTGATCACCGTTGGCACAACGATTCTTTACCAGCCCTTTCCAGGGTTGCCCCTTTTTGATCGTCGTCCAGAGATCGGCGAATGCCGCTGAAGGCATATCCGGATGACGTACCATGTTATGGGGCTGCCCTTCCAAATCAGACAGTTTGTAGCCGGCTATCTGACAGAAGGAGTCATTGGCATATTTGATGATACTTTTGGTATCTGTGGTCGAAAGCAAAATCCAATCCGCTGGATAATCATTTTCTTTCTGGGTAACAGGCTGGTTATTTCTCATATGCGCTCCTGGAAGCCACTTTTCGTGCTGTGCCCGGGCAAGGCACATTTCAATCCAATGTTTGTCAGCCTCGCAGTCGGTATCACTGGGAGCGACGTAAATAAGTGTAGAACACTCTCTTTTATAACGCCTGATAGTTACAGGCTAAACAATTAGACCATGCGACTATTGGACTGATGAGGCATACTCAATCAGGCTTGCGCTGCAAAAATCCGGAGTGTTCCTATGTATGTGTGTATCTGTCACGCCGTCACCGACAGTCAAATCAAACAGGCTATCGCCGAAGGTGCATGTACGCTGAGTGAGCTCAAGGCCACACTGGAGATAGGCAATACCTGTGGTAAATGCCTGAAACAGACCGGACAGTTAATCAAGGCCGAGATAAATGCCAGGGCAAACTACTATGAAGCGGGCTGACAGAGCCTATTTGCCTGTTGCCTGCGCGTTGACGTCCAGGACGTCTCCCCTGAAAATGCCCATAAAAAAACCGACACCTGAGTGCCGGTTTTGTTCTTATCAAAGCAGGACGCTCAAGTTACAGCGCGCCGCCAAGTGACTCCCCCAGTTCGACCTTATCGACCCGTTGCAAACCTCTTGGCAATTTGGCACCACGACGTCCGCGCTCTCCGCGATAGTGTTCCAAATCAGCCGCCTTCAGCGTCAGCTTCCGCTTGCCGGCCCACAGCGTAACGGCACTGCCCTCTGGAACCAATTGCAGATGACTGAGCAGTTCTTCGCGGGTTTTAGCCCGCTCGGAGGGAATACCAATAATCTTGTTGCCCTTGCCTTTACTCAATTGCGGCAGCGCATCGACGCTGAACACCAGCATGCGACCTTCGTTGGTAATCGCGAGAATGGAAGGCTTGTCTTCCATCACGACTTTTTGCGGCGCCAACACCTTGGCATTGGCCGGCAGACTCAACAACGCCTTACCGGCCTTATTGCGGGAAACCATGTCGCTGAAACTGCAGATAAAGCCATAGCCAGCGTCACTGGCCAGCATAAAGTGCTGCTTTTCCTCACCCAGCACCACATGCTCCATCTGCTCTCCGGCAGCCAGATTGAATCGGGTGGTAATGGGTTCACCCTGGCTGCGCGCAGAAGGCAGGGTATGAGTTTCAGTCGCAAAGGCCCGCCCCGATGAATCGAGGAATACACAAGGCTGATTGCTGCGCCCCTGCGCACAGCACAGGAATTGGTCCCCGGCCTTGTAAGACAGTGCCTGTGCGTCGATATCATGCCCCTTGGCACATCGCACCCAGCCTTTTTCAGACAGCACCACTGTCACTGATTCCGCCGGAACCAGCTCCTGCTCACTGAGTGCCCGGGACTCACCGCGTTCGACCAGAGGCGAACGTCTGTCATCGCCAAATTGCTCAGCATCTTTACTCAGCTCTTTCTTGATCAATGTCTTGAGGCGACGATCTGAGCCCAACAACAGTTCCAGCTTTTCGCGCTCGGCTTCCAGCTCGCTTTGCTCAGCTTTGATTTTCATCTCTTCCAATTTAGCCAGATGCCGCAGCTTGAGTTCCAGAATGGCTTCGGCCTGTTTGTCACTCAACGCGAAACGGGCGATCAACTCCGCCTTTGGCTCATCGTGAAAACGGATGATCTCAATCACTTCATCGATATTGAGGAAAGCGATCATCAGCGCTTCAAGAATGTGCAGACGGGCCAGCACCTTATCCAGACGGAAAGCCAGACGACGTTTAACCGTAGTAATACGGAATTCCAGCCACTCAGCAAGCAGCTCTTTCAGCCCTTTAACCTTCGGACGGCCATCCAGCCCCAGCACATTGAGATTAACCCTGAAGCTCTTCTCCAGATCTGTAGTGGCAAACAGATGGGCCATCAATTGCTCGCAGTCAATCCGATTAGAGCGTGGCACAATCACCAGACGTACTGGATTTTCGTGATCAGACTCATCCCGCAGATCCGATACCATGGGCAGCTTCTTGGCCTGCATCTGGGCAGCAATCTGCTCCAGAATCTTACCGGCACCGGTTTGGTGTGGCAGCGCAGTAATGACAATTTCACCATTGTCGACACTGTAAACGGCCCGCATCTTGATGCTGCCGCGGCCTGACTGGTAAATCCTAGCGATATCATCTGCCGGCGTGACAATCTCTGCCTCTGTTGGATAATCAGGGCCCGGAACAAACTCCATCAGACGAGGCAAGTCGGCCGATGGATTATCCAGCAGTTCGATACAGGCAGCGGCCAACTCGCGGACATTATGCGGTGGAATGTCAGTCGCCATGCCCACCGCAATACCGGTAATGCCATTGAGCAGAATATGTGGCAGACGGGCAGGCAGTACCAGCGGCTCTTTCATGGTGCCATCGAAGTTGGCTCCCCAATCCACCGTGCCCTGACCGAGCTCTCCCAGCAGCACATCAGCAAATTTTGACAATTTGGCTTCGGTGTAACGCATTGCCGCAAATGACTTGGGATCGTCCGGAGCCCCCCAGTTGCCCTGACCGTCCACCAATGGATACCGGTAGGAAAAAGGCTGTGCCATCAGAACCATTGCTTCATAACAGGCACTGTCACCATGGGGGTGATACTTACCCAATACGTCGCCCACGGTGCGGGCAGATTTCTTGTATTTGGCCTGTGCGCTGAGACCCAGTTCACTCATGGCGTAAACAATGCGGCGCTGTACCGGCTTTAAGCCATCGCCGATATGCGGCAAAGCGCGATCCATGATGACGTACATGGAATAATTCAGATATGCGTCTTCGGTAAAACGGCGAAGCGGCATTTGCTCCACGCCATCAAGACTCAAATCTATTGAATCACTCATTCTATTGATTCCTGTTATTCTGCTTCCAACCCTTTGTAATACAGGCGATAAACATTGCCTTTCAGGTCGTCGGAAATATACAAAGCACCATCGGGTGCCGTAACCAGTGAGTAGGGCCTGGCAACGGGAAACTCTCCGTCAAGAAAACTGACCAGAGGGGTCCTGTCGACAACCTTATTCCCTTCCATCGTCAGTACCACCACCTGGTACCCTACCTTGCTGGAGCGATTGGTCGAGCCATGCTCAGCAACAAACAACTGTTGTTGAAATCTGTCGGGGAATACAGTGCCCCGATAAAAGTGAATACCGGCCGGAGACACGTGCGCCGGCAATTCGTATTCAGGTGCGACAACCTTTAATTGTGCCGGCAACTGATAGCTCGGCTCGCGGGTTTGTGAGCCATGGATAAATGGAAAGCCAAAATGGCTGCCCACCTGACCGACCCGATTAATCTCATCAGCAGGCAGATTGTCTCCCATCCACTCGCGGCTGTTGTCACTGAACCACAACCGCTGATCATGGGGAGACCAATCCATGCCCAGCACCCGGCGTACCCCGGTCGCCACCTGAGTTGCAGCGCCACTGTCAGGATCTATGGTCAGAATACTGCCGTAAGGCGCATTGGGATCGCACACATTACAGGGCGTTCCCAGCGCCAGATACAAAAGCCCGTCAGGACCAAATGCCATGGTCCGGGTTGCGCCGTTCTCCTGTGGCGGCAAACCGGAATACACCACTTTGGGTTTCACCGGCCGCTTCAATCTGGCTTCAATATTGGCGTACCTGAGAATCCGGTCGCGCTCGGCAACATACAGATCGCCCTGATGATAAGCCAGAGCCTCGGGACGCTGCAGATATCTATCTATGACATAACGTCTGTCCACCCGGCCATCGGCGTTCTCATCGACCAGCGCCATCAAATTACCGGCAGCACCACTGCCAACAAACAGCGTACCCTGTTCTCCCAGCGCCAGCTGTTTGGCATCTTCCACACCGGAAGCATACAGACTGACTCCAAAACCTTTGCTGACGGTAATCATCACCGGTGACTGAGCCTTTGCAGAACTGAGCATCAGCAACAACGACAGGCATCCAACCAGTGAACTGACAATCCTTTGGGGTTTCATCTTTAGGCCCTTACATCCTGTTGGCACTATAAAGCTCAGATAACCGCCAGATCCCCTTTGGTTTCCAGCCATTGTTTACGATCGCCGGCACGTTTCTTGGCCAGCAACATGTCCATGACAGCCAGGGTTTCGTCGGCATCATCTATGGTCAGCTGCACCAGCCTTCTGGTATTAGGATCCATAGTGGTTTCCCGCAATTGCAGTGGATTCATTTCCCCCAGACCTTTAAAGCGGGTGACCTGGACCTTGCCTTTCTTGCCTTCGGCAGCGATACGGTCAAGGATACCGGTCTTTTCCTGCTCATCCAGGGCATAAAAGACCTCCTTACCAATATCGATACGGAACAAAGGTGGCATGGCGATATACACATGACCATGGTCCACCAGAGTGCGGAAGTGCCGTAAAAACAGGGCACACAACAAGGTCGCAATATGCAGACCATCGGAGTCCGCATCGGCCAGAATGCAGATCTTGTGGTATCTCAGCTCAGAAATGTCGTCACTGTCGGGATCACAGCCAATGGCCACGGAAATATCATGCACTTCCTGAGAACCCAGAACCTGTGAAGCATCCACCTCCCAGGTGTTCAGAATTTTACCCCGCAGCGGCATAATCGCCTGAAACTCCCGGTCCCTAGCCTGTTTGGCACTGCCACCGGCCGAGTCCCCTTCCACCAGGAACAGTTCGGCGCGGGAGGGATCCTGACCGGTACAGTCAGTCAGTTTGCCCGGTAATGCGGGCCCTGATGTGACCTTTTTTCGGGCAATTTTCTTGGCGGAGCGCAGCCGTTTCTGGGCGTTGTTGATGCAAAGTTCTGCCAGAGCCTCGGCTTGTGCTGTGTTGGAGTTCAGCCACAAGGAAAAGGCATCGCGCACAATTCCTGACACAAAGGCGGCACACTGACGGCTGGACAGCTTCTCTTTGGTCTGCCCGGCAAACTGCGGATCCTGCATTTTAACTGACAGAATAAAACTGCACTTTTCCCAGATATCCTCAGCCGATAGCTTTACCCCTCTTGGGGTCAGATTGCGGAATTCGCAAAACTCCCGCATGGATTCCAGCAGGCCCTGCCGGAAACCGTTGACATGAGTGCCTCCCAGTGGAGTCGGGATCAGGTTGACGTAACTTTCACCCAGGTATTCGCCACCTTCTGGTAACCAGGTAATCGCCCAGTCCACAGCTTCAATCGCCCCGGAAAAACTGCCGACAAAAGGTTCCTGAGGCAGGCTGAGAGCATCTTTCACCGAGCTCTTCAGATAGTCCGTCAAGCCATCTTCATAATGCCACTCGAAGGTTTCGTCGGTTTGCTTGTTGACAAACTTGATGCGAAGCCCCGGACACAACACCGCCTTGGCCTTCAGCAAATAAGTCAGCTTGGAGATGGAGAAGTTGGCGGAGTCAAAGTAGCTCGCATCGGGCCAGAATCTCACCCGGGTGCCGGTATTGCGTCGGCCGCAGGTGCCGGTTTCACGCAATGCCTCAACTCTGTCGCCATGTTCAAAGGCGATGTCATAGACTTTGGCGTCCCGACGTACAGTCACTTCAACCCGGGATGACAGGGCGTTCACCACCGAAATACCCACCCCGTGCAAACCACCGGAGAACTGATAGTTTTTATTGGAAAACTTGCCACCGGCATGCAGCTTGGTCAGGATCAGTTCAACCCCGGGGATCCCCTCTTCCGGATGAATATCAACCGGCATGCCCCGGCCATCATCAATGACTTCCAGGGAATTATCGGCATGCAGGATAACTTCAATCTTACTGGCGTGACCGGCGAGCGCCTCATCGACACTGTTATCGATCACCTCCTGCCCCAGGTGGTTTGGCCGGGTAGTGTCGGTGTACATGCCGGGACGGCGTTTAACCGGCTCCAGGCCATTTAACACTTCAATCGCATCAGAGGTGTATTGGTTTGTCATAGTGCGCACAAATTAGTATTGAAATTCAGGGTGTAACGCCCCGTATAGTTAGTTATGCCGCGGCAATTCAAGGAACTCACAAATGGCTGGCAGATGTGAGGCATAACCGATAAAGCTGTGATCGCCGCCTGCCTCAAGCCGCATTTTGCAACAGTGATACTTGCTGAGCGCCTGACGATAATCAAGCACTTCATCACCGCTTTGCAATAATACAAAAAACCGTTCAGGATGCCGAATGACCTGAGTATCAAATGCCTGTAATTGCGACTGATGTTCAGCCAGCACCTGATAGGTTTCACCGGTGTAAGGATTGTGCTGCGTACCAATAAAGTCGGCAAACAGCTCATAAGGTCGCACAGCCGGGTTGATCAGTACCGCCGGGCCACCGTACTTTTCAGCCAGAAAACTGGCGAAATAACCTCCCAACGAAGAACCGGCAAACGCCAGAGGTTCACCACGGTCCAGTGCTTCCTGCGTCAGTTGTTCCAGCAACACCATGGCGGCAAGTGGCTCGCATGGCAGCTGCGGCGCAATGAAATTTACCGAGGGAAAATGTTGTCTGACATAGTCGGCGGTCAGCCGCCCCTTCTCAGACAGGGGAGAGCTGTTGAATCCATGAATATATAGCAGCATAAGTCCTCACGCTGCGGCAGACCAGCCCCCCAATCCTCAGCCTAAACAGGCCTGAAGTCATTAAGGGTTAATCAATAACCGCTGGCGTCCTTGTCAGGAGAGAAACGCTCTCCCGGCACCCTGAATACATTGGTAAGCATGCTACCATCCGGCCGCAGCTCCAGCAAACGATAGCCGGGCTGCAGAGCATCCAGGGCAAAATAGTCAGACTTGGGTTTGAATTGGATACAGGTTGAAGGCGTCGCCATCAGGAGAATATCCTGCGCTGGGCCTTTAACTGATTGCTCCAGTTGTTGATGTATGTGTCCCCACAGCACACCGCGGATCTGCTTCATGGCAGCAATTCGCTGCATAAACTCATCGCCGTTGGCCAGACAGTGCTGATCCAGCCACGCACAACCGGCCAGTATCGGATTATGGTGCATCACCAACAGCACATGATGGTCTGGATAAGCCTCGATGGCCTGCTCAATCAGCCTGAACTGCGCGGCAGCCAGAAAACCTCCGGGCTTGCCCCGCACGGTGGAATCCAGCAGCAAGATTTGCCAGTTTCCGGCGAGAATACGTTGCTCACCATGAACCCTTTCGCCCTGCATATTCAAATGCATCACTCTGGGATCATCATGATTACCGGGCAGATAATGGCAGGGTAGATTCAGCGGCGCGATGGCACGCACAAAGTTGTGGTAAGACTGAGGAGAATAGTCCTGGCTGATGTCGCCGGTTGCCAACATAAAGTGCGCGGGATAGTTCCCGGCCGCGACTGTGTTGACAACAGCTTCGAGACTGTTGGCGGTATTGACACCGAGCAATTGACCTTCGTCGTCGGCGAACAGATGCGGATCAGTAATCTGCACCAAACGCACACTCTCACCGGCAGCAATGGAATAAGAGATTGCCTCTCGCAACATTAAACATCCCGAACGTCAGGACAGGCACACCCGGGTTGCCTGTCGGCCAATTTTCAACAGCTCCTCCAGGAACACATTGACCTGGTACTTTTCATCGCGCTGATACATACGTAAATTGGGATAATCATACACTGCCTTAAAATGAGAAATCTGCTGCCCACTTAACACTTCTGCTAATTTAGCGTCATGATACACTCGCACCAGAATCCGCGGAGCCGGCACGATATGGCACACCTCAGAAGGACGTGATATCTCCAGCAGCTGGGTGTAAGGCGTGTTTTCCAGCAGTGCCATGTCCAGTTTGCCAAAGCCGCCTTCAATCCGCCAACGCTCTCCCTGGCCACCGTCATCCGGCAGCAGGGTAACAATATGCGCATAGTTTCTGCCACAAAGCGACAAAAACTCCGATACATTTGGCTGGTATCTGGCAAACGCCTCAGTTCTGCTCACTGCAATTCTCAATAAGGGATGAATAATTCAATTGTAGCCACTGCAATCCTATCACCGCGGCGGCGTTATCTATTCGCCCGGCATTCAGCGCATTATACGCATCCTGCCGGCTCATCACTACCACCCGGATATCCTCGTGCTCCTGCGCCAGACCGTGCAATCCTTTGGCTTTGGAGGCATCAACCTTTGCCCAGAAACCATAGAATCGTTCGGTGCTGCCACCCGGGCTGGCAAGATAGCTGTTAATGGGGGTTATTGTCTGTGCTTCCAGCCCAGCCTCTTCCATCAACTCCCGTCTGGCAACCTGCTCGGGAGACTCCCCGGCTTCAATCATGCCGGCCACCAGCTCCAGCAGCCAGGGCGAGTCGGTTGTTGCCAGCGCAGGGAAACGCACCTGTTCAATCAATACCACCTCATCCCTTAACGGATCATAAGGCAACACTACCACGGCGTGTCCACGCTCAAACACCTCGCGGCTGACGGGCCCGCTCCAGCCACCGGCAAACAAGCGGTGGCGAAAACGATAAAGGTTCATTTTGAAAAAGCCCTGATAAAGGGGCGTACAGTCGATAATTTCAATATCACTTTTACCCAATTTTTTAGTACTCATCTGTGCCCCTTATCGATGCTTTTTGGCAATGATATCAACATGCTTGCAACAGCCGACAAAATAAAATTGGTTACACTTAGGATTTGACTTAATTTTGGTTGATTTCTTAGTATCTAAACAATTAACTTTACACAGTATTGGGAAGCGTCGGGAAGCGCGAACCGACAGACATGAGTTACATGCCTGTCTCACTCCATTCTACCAATTTGTATCCCCTGTCTCGGGGATTTGTCTTAAGAAAGGACAGCCAATGAAATTCAGAATTCGTTCTCTTTGCGCCGCAATGACTCTGGCCGCAGTGAGTTCAGCGGCGACTGCCGAAGATCTACTGCAAATTTACCAACAGGCTCTGACCAATGACCCAGTGGTACTGCAGGCTCAGGCTCAACGCAATTCCCTGTACGAAAAAATTGAAGAATCCCGTGCTCCGCTGCTGCCCAGCCTGAGCGCCAGCGTTGGCTATGGTAAATCCTGGACAGACACCAACAACAATAATTTTGGTGTTTCAGATTCAGATGCCTTTACCGGTGGCCTGACTTTAAACCAGGTGGTTTACAATCACAGCGCCTGGGTTGGTCTGAATATCGCTGAACTGGCGGCTTCCCAGGCTGATGCCAGCTACGCGTCATCGCTGCAGGGATTGATCATCCGGGTAACCACTGCCTACTTCAATGTGCTCAGTGCACAGGATGCCCTTGAATTTCAAAAGGCCCAGGTTGCCGCCATTGGTCGTCAGCTGGAACAAACCAAACAGCGTTTTGCTGTGGGTTTGACCGCGATCACCGATGTACACGAAGCTCAGGCCCAGTATGACCTGTCCCGAGCTCAGGAAATTCAGGCAGAGAATACTGTACAGAACAACTATCAGGCGCTGCAGGAAATCACCGGCCTGCCATACGATCAGTTGGCAATTCTGGACACCAAACGTTTTTCTGCCAGCATGCCTATGCCATCCAGCGCAGCCGAATGGCTCAAGCAGGCTGAAAACAGCTCGCTGCAACTGTTGGCGCAACGTATTGCCAAAGATATTGCCAATGAGCAAATCGGTCTGGCCAAAGCAGGCCACATGCCATCGGTTAACTTCACCGCCGGCTACAAAGCCAGCGTTGATGGCAGCCAGCACACACCGACCTTCAGCGGAGATACCAATGACTCAGGTACCACCAATGTCGGCCTGAACGTCAGTATCCCGATTTTCGAGGGCTTCAAAGTCAGCTCGCAGGTGAATCAAGCGCAATACAACTTCGTGTCAGCCAGTGAGCAGCTGGAGCAAACACACAGAGCGGTATCCAAAGATATCCGCAGCAACTTCAACAACGTCGTTGCGGCCATCAGCTCAATCAAGGCGTACGAGCAAACGGTGATTTCTTCTGAAAGCGCACTGAAAGCCACCGAAGCAGGTTTTGAAGTGGGCACACGTACCATTGTAGACGTACTCAACAGCACCCAGAATCTGTATAACTCCAAGCGTCAGTTGTCCGATGCCCGTTATGCCTACATCCAGTCAGTGCTGGCGCTGAAACAGGCTGCCGGCACCCTGACAGAAGAAGATGTGGTTGCCATCAACAAAGGTTTGACCGAAGTTGATGCTCCAGTGACAAAGTAAGTTTGTCAGCAACAAAAAAACCGCCGATAAGGCGGTTTTTTTGTTGCTATATGCCGTACTCAGAAATCAATTTCCACGCCGGCAAAGAAGCCGTCAAATTTCATATTGGAAGTTAATCCTGAGAAGTTGTTGGTATCGAAATTGAATTCACGATAACCGGCACGGACCCGCGTATCCAGCGCAATACCATCAAATTCCCAGCCAAGACCCAAAGCATAATCGTACACTTTGGACTCATCCAGACCGGCCATCACGTCGGCAAAACCAAACAAGCCTAAACCCGGGATCCCGACCATGGCACTGGCATAACCCATGAACACTCCGTCATCCAGATCCTTTTCGGCCGGTAACCCGTTCTGACTGACCAGATAGCTGCCATGCATCTGCTTGTAGGCACCACCGACATCCAGCGACACCAGGTCGTTGTCCAGCAACTCGTAGTACAGAATGAAGTCGGTGTTGCTCAAGTCCGCCTTGGCGTTGACACTGCCGGAAAAATCACGGCCACCAAAGCTGAAGTCAGCATTGTCCAGCGAGCCATCATCTTTCAGACGGTTTTCACGAATGGCCACATTGGGCACCAAAGGAATAGGATGTTCCAACGCTACCCAGATACTGCCCTGAGTGGAAGAATCGTAGTTGAAATCTTGCTGAGGCTCACCGCTCTGAGCAAAAGTCCCTTTAGTATCGGCTGCCCACAGATCGCCACCGATTTTGAAACCCAGCAAAGTATCAGCCTGTGCAGATGAAGCCATCAGCCCCATCAGTACAGAACCAGCCAACCATGTCTTTTTCATAATTATCCCTGAGATAACAAGTTAGTTAAGTCAATGACTGCCGCGTTGGCGCGGGAGATGTAGTTGGCCATCACCAAAGAGTGATTGGCTACCAAACCAAAACCGCTGCCGTTAAGGACGATTGGACTCCATACCGGTTGCTGGGTTGCTTCCAGCTCCCGGATGATTTGTCGCAAACTCACTTCGGCATTTTTCTTTTTCAATACGTCGGCAAAATCTGTCTCAATTGCCTTCATAAAATTCAACAGCGCCCAGGAAGCCCCCCGGGTCTCATAAAACACATCATCAATCTGCCACCAGCTGGTTTTTACTTCCTGACGGGATAATCCTGGTGTGGATTGTCGGGCAGCGCTGTCACCGGCCAGATCAGTGTTTATCCGTTCCTGTCCGACACTGGCGGACAACTGCTGCGACATGCTGCCAAGGCGCTTTTGCACCTCCTTGAGCCATTCATTGAGATTGTCCGCTCTGGCATAAAATTGAGCATCGGTATTGGCTGAGTCAGCAATTCTGGCGCGGTACATTTCCAGCAATACCACAGCATCGCTGTACTCACTCTCGGCCTTGGGCACCAGCCAGCTGGTATGGTCAATATTGAGCTTGGCATGAGCTTCCAGCAGATCTTTGTCTGCCGTGCTCTGGGATTGAGAGCGGCTGAATTCCTTGCGCATCACCAGCGCCAAATCCCTCGCCTGCTCCAGCGCTCCGAATTCAAACGCCTTCATGTTGTCCATAAACAATGTTGGCGGCATCACATCGTTGGACTGCCAGCCACCCGGCTTATTGAGCAGGGTATCAATGGTATTAATCAGCGCCGTCGTAGTGGCATACCCGACAATAGGTTGACCAGCAGTATTATTGAGCGTCTGCGGCTGAAGCGGATCCGGCTCGACGCTCCACCAGACACTCAGGATATAAAATACAATAGCGATCCCGACCAGGCCCGCGACCAAAGGCTTCCAGGAGAGTTTCATAACTCGCTCCTCAATGGTGATTGTGGTGGTGATGCTGCGCCTGCCCATCATCTTTACGCACGGGCAGCTGCACCGACTGCTTGCTGCCATCAGCAAATATCAAGGTCAACTCAATATGTTCACCTTCGTTGAGCGGCCGGTTCAATCCCAGCAGCATAATATGATCACCGGAAGGCGACAGCGCCAGCTCTCCGGCCAATGGCAGCGCAAAACCGGAAACCTGACGCATCTTAACCACGCCTTTTTCTTCTATCAGGGTATGCAGTTGTGCTTCCCTGGCGACAGGCGTCTCAACGGCAACCAATTCAGTGGCATCGCCTTCATTTTTCAGGGTCAGATAAGCCGCGCTGTTAGGAACCGAGGGCGGCATGGCGCGAATAAATCCATCAGTGAGCTGTACCTGCGCCGCCATCAGCTGCGCAGAAGAACAAAGTATCAGGGCACCAAACACTTGTTTGAATATTAACTTCAATGTCATAAACTCCATGGAGTGCCCAACGTCGATACAAGGATCCCGTTATGAGCAATATCGAGGTAAAGGATGACAAAGGTGTTCGCATCATCCGCTTTAATCGGCCGGACAAGCGTAATGCACTGACGCTTGATATGTATCGGCAACTCACAGAATACCTTATCGAAGGTGAGGCAGACAACGCCATCAAGGTATTTCTCATTTGTGGTGAAAACCACTGTTTTACATCCGGAAATGATATTCGTGATTTCATGTCCAATGGCGAACTCGGGCCCAGTCATCCGGCCGTGCGTTTTCTGTTTTGCCTGCTTGAACTGAAAAAACCTATGGTCGCAGCCGTCAGTGGAGCGGCCGTTGGCATAGGCACAACCTTGTTGTTGCATTGCGACTTGGTCTACTCCGACACGACCAGCCAATTCCAGTTGCCCTTTGTTAATCTGGCGCTGGTACCGGAAGCCGGCGCCTCGATGTTACTGCCACAACTGATTGGTTACCAAAAAGCAGCTGAGCTTCTGCTGTTGGGGGAACCCTTCGATGCTAATACAGCCCTCAGACTGGGCATGCTCAATGACATAGTGGAGCAGGAAAAACTGTTTGAGCATACGCTGGCAATTTGTCTGCGCCTGGCAGCCAAACCGGCCAATGCGGTACGTTTGACCAAGAAATTGATGAAGGCTAATCGCAGTAAGCTGCAACATCAGATGTATCTGGAGCTGGAACACTTTGGCAATCAGCTGAAAAGCGAAGAGGCCAGAGAAAGATTTCAGGCGTTCCTGAATAAAGCTCCCTGATTCAGATGTTGCCCTGACCCTGAGCAATACCCGCCAGCAGCACCACTGCCAGGATCAGCACCAAAGGTAACCACAGCAGTGACAAACCACAGTACAGGATGGCGATGCTGGCCAGTATTGCCAGACCGGGAACCAATAAGGTCATACTTACCGCAACAACCAGCGCCAACATGCTCAGCAGCGCTGTCGCCGCCAGCAGTAAAATACTTGTCCCCAAATAACCATCAAACTGCCATTGTGGGTCCCTGTGGATTGCCCACATCCAGTGACTGTCGGTCAGCCCCAAACCAGCAAATAACAACAACCCGACGGTCACGATAACAATCCACTTATGATTGTTCTTCTGTACTCTCATCATCCCGCCCCTCACTGATGACGGCGTCCTGGCATTTGCCAATAGCACACCAGCGCAGCTGCCACGGCAAAGCTCATCACAGGCAACAACCAGAGCAGGGCTATAGTCTGCATGGAAATCCACATGACTTACTCCGGTTTTTGACTGGTCAGAATCACCGTATCTTCGCTTTCTGTCTGCGATTGAGTATCGGAGGCACTGGCATCGGCGATCTGAGTATCCAGCTCATCGATAGCCTCAGCGACCTGCATGCGCAATGACAGCATTAATTCCTGACGGGCACTTTGCAGCAATTGTTGGGTTTGAGAAGCAATCACCTGTTCAATTTGTCCGGTAACGTCAGACAGTTGTGCAGCCTGAACATCGTTGGAGGTCGCCATGGCGGCGGTTGAACTCAGGGTGGCAATCAGTACGATCGACTTGAATTGAGTGGCAAACATGATAAATCCCTCTAACTGTGTTTAATGACAATCAGGATATATCAAGGCTCGTGCCAACCTTTAAAAATACAATTTAAGTAATTGATAAAAATTGATTTATTGAAAAATTGAGCGAAATCCCCCGTGCTGAACGGGGATTTCCGGATTGGTGAAAAATGCCACAGATGTTGTCATTTTCACCAACTCGTTACACCCTGGGTTATTCGGCCTGCAAAGCGGCCTGTTGTGCCATTGTTTCCAAGGCATCCAGTATGACCTGTACGTTGGCGCCGCTCTTGTGAGCATTCTCACTCAAGTGCCGGCGCCAGGCTCGCGAACCCGGCAATCCCTGGTACAAGCCTATGATATGCCGGGTGATATGATTCAATCGCCCGCCTTGAGCCAGATGTTTCTCGATATAAGGAATCAGTTTCCCGATAACCTCCTCCCGGCTGGACACAGGCAGCGCATGACCGCAAAGTTCATTATCCACCCGGGACAACATATAGGGATTTTGATACGCCTCACGCCCCACCATCACACCATCCAGATGCAAAAGATGCTCCTGCGCCTGCTCAATGCTGGTGACGCCACCATTAATGGAAATGTGCAGATGCGGATAATCCCGCTTCAGTTGGTACACCCGCGGGTAGTCCAGCGGCGGGATTTCACGGTTCTCTTTGGGACTTAATCCCTGCAGCCAGGCTTTACGGGCATGAACGATGAAGGTATCGCAACCGGCCGCCTGAACAGTATCGATAAAGCCGGTCAAAAACTCATAACTGTCCTGATCATCAATACCGATTCGGGTCTTCACCGTCACGGGAATATCAACCACCTGCCGCATCGCATCGATACAGCGGGCGACCAGCTCTGCCTCTCCCATCAGACATGCGCCAAACATACCATTTTGCACTCTGTCAGAAGGACAGCCGACATTGAGGTTAACCTCATCATAACCATACTCCTGCGCTTTTTGGGCACAGGCGGCCAAATCGGCAGGATTGGAACCACCAAGCTGCAACGCCAGCGGATGCTCCTCAGTGTTATATGCCAGATAGTCGCCTTTACCATGCAGAATCGCCCCAGTAGTCACCATTTCGGTATAAAGCAGCGTTTCCTGAGACATCAAACGGGCAAAGTAGCGATAGTGACGATCAGTCCAGTCCAGCATGGGCGCAACAGAAAATCGCCGGTTGGTCGCTGTTATCTTATGTGGAGAGTGCTGATGAGTCGCAGACATGGAAACTAACCTTGGATACTGTGTGAATCACGGGACAAAGGCGGAATTATACACCCGCATCAGGCCGGGGCGCCATGGCAGCATCCTGCTGACTCACAGAAATCATTTTCGGCATCCGATGTTTTTTCGCCTAAGCTTATCAATACCCACTTGAACAAGGGCCCCGCATCTGGCGGGAAGCAAAATAAAGAGCCTTAACGAGGGCAGTGCACAACTTATGAATGTCCAATTTATAAACCCGTTCCTGGATGCATTCCTTAACGTTATCAGCACCATGGCGACTATTAACCTGACACCCGGCAAGCCGATGCTCAAGCATGATGAAATCGCCAAAGGTGACGTCTCCGGGGTCATAGGCATGGTGGGAGAGCAGGCCAAAGGCTCACTGTCGCTGACCTTTGAAAAACGCCTGGCACTGAGAGTGATGCACAACATGCTCGGTGAAGCACCGGATGACATAGATGAAGAAGTGACTGATATGGTGGGTGAACTCACCAACATGGTTTCAGGCGGCGCCAAACGCATGTTGGGTGAGCTGGGATTCGAATTTGATATGGCAACGCCAATCGTCGTCGCTGGTAAGGATCACACCATTTCCCATGTCAGTCGCGGCAAGAAAATCATCATTCCATTCAACAGTATGTATGGTCGTGCCTTTGTCGAAATCTGTTTTGAAGAATAGCCACTTGCGATCGCCAGTCGGTCAGAACGGCTGACTGACCATCACCCAGAACTGGTTGGATTCGGCGCTGATGCCGAATTCAGCCCTCACGACCACACTTTCCACTTCAAACCTTGCACCGGCCCCGACCGACCATACCATATCCCGATGCAGTGATTCCGCAGAAAAGGTATCACTCACTTTACCGGCTTCGGCAAACAGTACCCACTGCCACCATGGCACATCATAGAAATTGAATACCGGCCAACTCTGCAAAGGTTGCCAATGGGGTTGCACCCGATACTCAAGGGTATACAGCAGCGCACTGCGACCGGTAAAGCGGCGGGCAGAATAACCTCTCAAACGCTCAAAGCCACCCAATGCAATCCCGGCAAACTGCGGAGGTCTGTGGTATTGACCATAGGTTTGATTGTTCCAGCCCGGTGTGTCCGCAAGATAAAAGTTCGCCGCCAGGATCTGCTGCCGAAACATCTCATTGCCCCCCACAGACAGGAATGCACTTTGCTCAAACTCCCAGGTTGTCCAATCCTGGCCACCATCAGCATCAAAACCATGCCGAACTTTCAGTGTTGACTGCCCGCCCTGAGTGCTGTTTCGCCCATTGTCACGGTTGTCCCACTCTGCCAGTAACTCAACTCCCCGGGCATATTGAGGCAAGTGTGCTGTGTCTTCGAGTTGCCTGGACTGCATAAAAGCCGACAGCCGAATACTGGAGACCCCTGAGCCCAAAGGATTCCAACCGATAGCGTCGTGATTGCGCATTGAGGCTGCCGCGCCATGACGGCCCCAGCCAATCGGCAGAACATATTTGGCATGGAATTTGGCAAATCTTTCATCACCATGAGCCAGCGTCTTTTGGATTACCCCTTCTGCATCGGGAAGATAGTAAACACCTTCCTGAAATACGCCCTGGTAAAGCTCACCGCTGAACAGCCACTGGCTGAGTCCCGGCAATTGGTAGTTGTTCACCCCCAGATACCCTACCCAACTCTCGTTGGTGGTATACAAACCGAAGCCAAATAAACTGGCCAGGGGTTGTCCTGCATGTTTCAGTACTGCAGCGCCGCCAACTGCAGTGCTGAGATTCTCACTGGCAAACGCAAAGGGAACCGCGGCAAAATCAGGTTGATATTCATTACCGGTGACATCTTCGGCCACATGCTCAGCAGCCAGGATTTCAGGGCTGACAGACAACAGCAACAATATCAGCGGGACTATTCTTATTGGCATTTCAGGGTATTTCCAAACATAAAAAAACGGCAGCATTGCATGCTGCCGTTCACATATTCTTATCGTTCAGACCTGACTCAGGCCTGAACAGCTCACTCAAGACACACAGCAACCCTGGGCGTCAGTTTGGTCATCAGTTCATAAACAATCGTGCCTATGTGCTCAGCGACCTCTTCCAGAGGCAAAGCTTCCCCCCACAACAACACGTCATCGCCGACAACATCGGTGGCTTGAGGCCCAAGATCGACCGTCAGCATATCCATGGACACGCGCCCCACCACAGGCACCCGACGGCCATTCACCCATACCGGTGTGCCTTCCGGGGCATTTCGTGGATACCCATCGCCATAACCGATAGCCACCACGCCCAGTCGGGTATCGCGCGAAGCCTGCCAGTATCCGCCATAGCCCACCGGCTGACCAGATTTGTGCTCCCGAACTGCGATCAGGCGCGACTTCAGCTCCATAGCCGGGTGCAGACCATGATTGCTGCCCAAATCCCCGGTCATGGGAGAGATGCCATACAGCGCAATTCCCGGCCGGATCCAGTCACGACGACTGGCGGGCCAGAACAGCGCACCGGCAGAGTTGGCAATAGAGCGATCACCGGGCAAGGTCGCCGTCAGCTCATCAAAAACCTGCAGCTGATATTCGGTATAGGGCACCTCAGGTTCATCCGCCCTGGAAAAATGAGTCATCAGGTGTATCGGCCTGGCCACGTTCGGACACTGCAACAGACGTTGATAGATGGCTTCAAACTGCTCTGGGACAAAGCCCAGACGATGCATACCCGAGTCAATTTTAAGCCACACATTCACGGGCGCATCCAGCGCCACCTGTTCGAGCATCTCGAGCTGAGACTCGTGATGCACTACGGTATCAATTTTATGCTCAACCAGCGTGGGTAAATCTTCTGCCCGGAAAAAGCCCTCCAGCAGCACCAGCCGCCCCTTGACGCCGCCTTCGCGCAGCGCCAGCGCTTCTTCCAGACGGGCCAGACCAAAACCATCAGCCTCGCCATCCAGATGACGGGCCACATTCAGCAGCCCATGTCCGTAGGCGTTGGCTTTAACAACCGCCAGCACCTTACTTTCCGGCGCCAGTGTTTTCAGCTGACGCAGATTATGAGTTAACGCACCAAGACGGATCTCGGCTCTGGGAAAAGGTTTCAAACACGCACCTTGAATAGTGAAAAAACGAAGGTCAAGGGATCAATCTTCTTCAAATACCAGCGGACCGGCATAGTTGTCGAACCGGGAGAAGTGACCCTGAAATGTCAGACGAACCCGGCCAATGGGGCCGTTACGCTGCTTGCCGATAATGATTTCGGCAGTGCCTTTGTCTGAGGAGTCATCGTTATACACCTCATCACGATAAATAAACATGATAAGGTCAGCATCCTGCTCAATAGATCCGGATTCACGCAAGTCTGAGTTTACCGGACGCTTGTCAGCGCGTTGTTCCAGCGAGCGGTTCAGCTGTGACAATGCAATCACCGGAATTTCCAGCTCTTTAGCCAACGCCTTGAGCGAGCGGGAGATCTCTGCAATTTCCAGAGTACGGTTATCGGCCAGTGCCGGCACCTGCATCAGCTGCAGATAGTCGACCATGATCATGGACAAACCGCCGTGCTCACGGGCGATACGACGGGCACGACTGCGCACTTCAGTTGGCGTCAGACCCGAGCTGTCATCGATATACATCTTTCCCTGCTCAAGCATCAGCCCCATGGTGGACGATACCCGCGCCCAATCATCATCATCCAGCTGACCGGTACGGATCTTGGTCTGATCAACCCGCCCCAGCGAGGCGAGCATACGCATCATGATCTGTTCTGAGGGCATCTCGAGACTGAAAATCAGCACCGGCTTGTCCTCGTTCATGGCGGCGTATTCGCACAGGTTCATGGCGAAAGTGGTTTTACCCATAGACGGACGGGCCGCGACAATGATCAGATCCCCGGATTGGAAACCCGCGGTCATATTGTCGAGATCGGCAAAGCCACTCGACACCCCGGTCACACCATTGTGTGGGTTGTTATACAACTGCTCGATGCGATCGACGGTCTTTTCCAGAATGGTCTTAATCCCTTCCGGACCGTTTTCGGCACTGTTGGCACGCTGCTCGGCAATCTTGAAAACTTTGGTTTCGGCATAGTCCAGCAAGGCGCTGGAATCCCGCCCCTCAGGGTTATAACCGGCATCAGCAATTTCCTGGGCAACCCGGATAAGCTCACGCACCACTGCCCGTTCGCGCACAATTTCAGCATAGGAAACAATGTTACCGGCACTGGGCGTATTTTTGGCAATCTCCCCCAGATAGGCAAAGCCGCCGGCATCGTCCAACTCGTGCGACAGTTCAAGCTGCTCGGATACAGTCACCAGATCGATAGGCTGGCCGGACTCAACCAGCTTCTCCATGGCGCTGAAAATCATACGGTGAGAGCGGGAATAAAAATCTTCCCGGACAATCGCTTCGGCGACTTTGTCCCAGGCCTCGCTGTCCAGCATCAGGCCACCCAACACCGACTGCTCGGCTTCCAGCGAGTGAGGCGGCAGTTTGAGGGCCTCGACCTGAGGATCCCTGGGCTTGTTTTTGGCCTTAAAGGCACCTTGCGAAGACATTTACGCTCCCGATTACAACGGCATTACAAAATATGATATAAACCCACAGGCCTTACACCTGTGGATTACAAATAACTTTCTGTTTGTCCTACAAAACTGACATAAAAATCAACAATAAGGAATGAACATGCGTAACGCATTGGTCGCAGCCCTGATGCTGTCATCCGGCGCAGTCCTCGCCGATGAGGGGCAATGGCAACCCTATCAAATGCCTGCTATTGCCGACAAATTAAAGCAAAGAGGAATAGATATCCCCGCAGAGCAACTGGCAGACTTAAGCCGTTATCCAATGAATGCGGTCGTAGGACTGGGGTATTGTACCGCCAGTTTTGTGTCTCCTAAAGGCTTAGTTGTCACCAACCATCACTGTGCCTATCGTGCCATTCAGTACAACACCAAACCAGAGCAGAACTATCTGGATCAGGGCTTCCTCGCCAATACTCTGGATAAAGAGCCGTCGGCCGGCCCCAATGAGCGTCTGTATGTCACCGAAGCGGTGACTGACGTCACAGCTAAAGTCACAACCAATCTGCCCACAGAGCCACTGGCCCGCTATGAAGCGATTGAAGCCAACAAGAAAGCCCTGATTAAAGAGTGTGAAGCAGATGATAACTACCGCTGCTCGGTCCGCAGCTTCCACAATGGGCTGGAATATTACCTGATAAAGCAGCTGATTATCCGCGATGTACGACTGGTATATGCGCCGCCCCAGAGTGTTGGCAGTTATGGTGGGGATATCGATAACTTCGAATATCCCCGTCACAGCGGCGACTTCACTTTCCTGCGCGCCTATGTCGGTAAGGACGGCAAACCCGCCGCCTATGCCGAAGACAACGTCCCCTATGTGCCCAAGAGCTTTCTGAAGATCAATGCTGATGGCGTAAAAGCCGGTGACGGTGTCATTGTAGCCGGGTATCCGGGTTCGACCAGTCGTTATCGCCTGACCTCTGAATTGGTATTTGCCAGCAATTGGCTGTACCCGCTGCAGGCGCAGCGCTATCAGCGCCAAATTGACACCATTGAAGCCATGGGGGCAGATAACCAGGATGTTGCCATCAAATATGCAGGCACACTTGCAGGCAACGCCAATCGCATGAAGAAGCTTAACGGCCTGCTCGATGGCTTTCGTGCCACAGATATAGTCGGCATCAAACAGGCCAGCGAAGACGCATTTGTCGACTGGCTGATGCAAAATCCCCATACCCAACCGGCACTCATCAGCCAGCTGGAGGCACTGATCGGCGAGTATCACACCGCCACGCAAACCAGCTTCTATTTTAAAAATGCACAGTCCGGCACGCTGCTGAATGCCGCCAATCGCCTGTACCGCCTGGCCAAAGAAAAGCAAAAGCCGGATGCAGACCGGGAATCAGGCTACCAGGAGCGTGACATGAAGCTGTTTGAGGCCAGCCTCAAGCGCATCGACAGCAGTTTCGAGCCGGGCGTCGACAGAACCCTGTGGCTGCAGGACATCATGGCCTATCAGGCACAGGAGCATAAGGTTGCGGTAATGGATGAGCTGCTGGCGCTGGATAGCCATGCGTCTTTGGAAGATAAGCTGGCAGCCATGTACACTTTAAGTGGTTTGATGGAACCTGAAACCCGACTGGCCTGGATGAACCGTACACCGGAAGAGTTCGAACAGAGCGCCGATCCTTTCATCCGTCTGGCGGTCGCCTTGTATGAAGAAAACATGGCACTGGAGCGACAGGAAAAAGTATTGGCCGGCAAGCTGTCGATGGCACGTCCTCAGTACATGGCCGCCATCATTGACTATTACAAAGCCAACAACTGGCCTGTGTATCCGGATGCCAACGGCACCCTGAGGATCACCTATGGTATGGTCGATGGTTATCAGTCCCGCGATGGGCTGTACAAACAACCTTTTACCCGTCTTGAAGGTCTGGCCGCCAAACATACCGGACAGGAGCCATTTAATGCGCCTCAAAAGGTGTTGGACGCCATCGCTGCCGGTGACATGGGGGCGCATAAAGTTGACTCCGTTTATGCTGACACCCGAGGCTTTGTATGCCGTCTGTTCTCTTGTCTGGATAAGCCTGAGCAGTTCAACTCTGTGCCGGTTAACTTCCTTTCCAGCGTGGATACCACCGGCGGTAACTCAGGCTCACCTGTGTTCAACGGAAAAGGGGAACTGGTTGGCCTGAACTTTGACTCCACCTATGAAGCAATCACCAAGGACTGGTTCTTCAATCCCACCATCACCCGCGCCGTTCACGTGGATATCCGATACATTCTGTGGATGATGGACAAGGTGGATAATGCCCAGAATCTGCTTGATGAGCTGGAACTCGTGCGGAATTAAGCCCGCCTAAACAGCAAAACCAGCCCGCGGGCTGGTTTTTATATCTGAACTTTGGCTGAGTCGATTTCAGGCATAAAAAAACACCGCCCAAGGGCGGTGTTTCTTCAGACTAATCGTAATTAGGCTTCTGCAACTACAGAAACTTTAACGATTGCCTTAACTTCGGTGTGCAGAGCCACTTCAACTTCGAACTCACCAGTAGTGCGCAGAGCACCGTGTGGCAGACGAACTTCAGCTTTGCTCAGCTCAACGCCAGCTGCAGTTACAGCGTCAGCGATGTCACGAGTACCGATAGAACCGAACAGTTTGCCTTCGTCACCGGCTTTAGAAGCGATAACTACAGCTTCCAGTGCAGCGATCTTCTCAGCACGCTCGTTGGCAGCAGCCAGATCAGCAGCCAGTTTGGCTTCCAGTTCAGCGCGGCGAGCTTCAAACACTTCAGTGTTGGCAGCGTTAGCTACAACTGCTTTGCCCTGAGGCAGCAGGTAGTTACGAGCATAACCGGCTTTAACAGAAACTTGGTCACCCAGGTTGCCCAGGTTAGCGATTTTATCAAGCAGAATAACGTTCATTATCAATTCCTCTAGCTATAACAGTGCCGATTACTGATGCAGATCAGTGTATGGCAGCAGTGACAGATAACGAGCACGCTTGATAGCGCGAGCCAGCTGACGCTGATACTTGGCAGAAGTACCAGTGATACGGCTTGGAACGATCTTGCCACTTTCAGTGATGTAGTTCTTCAGAGTAGCAATATCTTTGTAATCGATCTCAGTAACACCTTCAGCGGTGAAACGGCAGAACTTGCGACGACGGAAATAACGTGCCATTTTGACAGTCTCCTAGTTTTTCAATTCGACATTTTCAGCGTGGACAAGCAAACGGTTTTGTCCGTTTCTGTTTTGTTGCAGGGCAATAAAGCCATCAACTTCAACTTCCACGCCGGCTTTCAGTTTGTCTGTAATGCTATTAAAGCGAGAACCACTCAATACCACCTGGATCTGACAGTACACATTTCTCAGCATTTCGGCTTCGAAGCGTTGAGATCTGTGTTCCAGCGTAATAATGCAGTGTGCAATACCAGCTGGACTGTCAAATTGTCTGGACCTCAGAATGTGTCCAGACAACACCAGACGATTGGTGGTCACAGATAAACTTACTCAGCAGATTCTTCAGCGTTTTCTTTAACTTCTTCAGCAGCACGCTCAGCGGCAGCAGCGCGGCGTGAATCACGCTCGTCTTTTGCCTTGGCCATTGGAGAAGCTTCGGTGATGGCAGCTTTAGTGCGCATAACCAGGCTACGCAGAACAGCGTCGTTGAAACGGAAAGCAGTCTCCAGCTCTTCAACAGACTCAGCAGTCGCTTCTACGTTCATCAGAATGTAGTGAGCCTTGTGCAGGTCTTGAATTGGGTAAGCCAGTTGACGACGACCCCAGTCTTCCAGACGGTGAATAGTGCCGTTCGCTTCAGTGATGATACCAGTGTAACGCTCAACCATACCTGGTACTTGTTCACTCTGATCAGGGTGAACCATGAATACGATTTCGTAATGACGCATTGATTGCTCCTTACGGGTTTGTAGCCTCGGTTTTGGCTCAGTCGGACCAAATAGAGGCAAGGAACGAGAAAGTGACTGATTAAGGCGCGTGATAGTACATAAACCCGACAGGAAACTCAAGCACCAGTGACAGAAAGTCCATTAATCCGTCATTTATATCTGTCTGATACCCATAAGGCCAAGTTCAGGCTTCAGCCACTCCAACAGGATACTGCAGCTTAGCCTCATATCAGGCGCTGCAACAGGTACAGATATTGCGCCCTCTTTTAGCTCGTGTCGAAAGCGCTCAAGCTGCTAACAATGCGGGGGTTTTAGCCGAAGACAATCACCACAGACGGCTGTATCACGCCGTGCGTGCGTCCCGCTGGCAGGTTATCCGGCTTGCACCCTGAGTCATTCTTTGTATGATGTTAGCGCTGCACACGCAGAATCAATGGAAGGTAACGCGTCTGCTTGCAGCAATGCTCAACACGCAATTGATGTCTTTCCCCAAGCAATCACCGGATAACAATAACAACAGCAATCACAATGCCAAGACTTGCACATCTATCCCTGTTCAGCCTTATTGTCGCCACTCCGGCCATGGCACTGGTTCCTCCGGATTATCAGGAGCCCCCTTCAGACTTCAAAGCAGAAGTGGAAACCGGTTTTCAGCTCAACACCGGTAACACCGAATCCACCAGTTTCAATGGCCGCACCAAACTGGTTTACGATACCAGTAACGCCAGACAGGAAGGCACCCTGAAAGCCTATTTTGCGTCAGATTCGGAAAAAACCACGGCGGAAAAATACGATCTGCAACTGCAGTCAAACTATAAGCTCAACGGCAGCTATATCTATGGTCGGGGAGACTTTACCTGGGATCAGTTCGGTTCCTATACCGAAATATTCACTGTGTCATCCGGATACGGTTTTGATGCCATCAAAGACAGCGATACCCGTCTGAGCCTGGAAGTGGGCCCCGGTTACCGTTATAACCTGCCTCAGGAAGAGAGCGAGCAAACCAGCGCAATTGCAGAAAAAGATTTGATCCTGCGTCTGGCAGCCAAGTTTGAGCAGCGCATTCACGAGTACACCAGCCTGACTGCGGATGTGACCTCTGAAGTAGGAGAAAACAACAACACCCTGTCGCTGGATATGGCTTACAAAAATACCATTTTTCTGAACTGGGCATTCAAGGTGGGATTCAACATCAAGTACACCGAAGTAGTACCACTGGGAAGCAAGCAGACAGACACGGTATCGACGTTCAACCTGCTGTATACCTTTCAGTAATGCACGCCTGAGTGGGGATAAGCGGCCAGAAATTGGCGCAGCCATCGTGCCGCGTCAGCCTCACCCTGCTGCGCCGCCTGCAAACATTCAAAAAGCGCCGTTTCATGTTTGTCTACCAAATAGAATAACGGTCCAAACCCGCCTGCCCGGCTGAATTGCTGGCGATACTGGCGTTGATAAGGCGCCACCCATGCCAGCATGGTATTCATTAACTCCGGCCATGGCAGCGTTAACCAGGCCTCCGCATCACGGATCCCCAGCTGCTGCATATGCAGATCATCCGGATTACAGGGAACCTCGAGTGTTGGCAAATGGGCGCCCAATATCGCCTGAGTCACCCGCTCAACGTTCAACATCAACTGCAACACTGTGCGCTGGGATTCTTTGTCAGTGTATCCCTGATAGTGATCAAGTAGATGCGTGAAAAAAGCCACCCCATAAACTTCCCCCCGATAGGCCCCGGCCAATTGCGCCAGCAAGACCTCAGGTGACGTTTCCATTCCCAGATATTCATCAGACATATCACCTCCACAGCCATCACAGAATTGCGAGATGCTATCAAACCAAAAAAGGTGCCCTAAGGCACCTTTTTATTTCAGATTAAACTGAATTATGCTAATCGCTGGCGTACCACTTCAAACAGACAGATGCCGGTGGCCACCGAAACGTTCAGACTGGACACACTGCCGGCCATGGGAATGGACACCAGCGTATCACAGCACTCCCGGGTCAAACGCCGCAGTCCTTTACCCTCTGCACCCATGGCGATAGCCAAAGGCCCTTTGAGATCGGCCTGATACAGATTGCAATCGGCCTCACCGGCAGTACCGATAATCCACACGCCTTTGTCCTGCATGTGGCGCATGGTGCGGGCCAGATTGGTCACCTGAAACAAAGGTACGGTTTCCGCTGCGCCACAAGCTACTTTACTGACGGTGGCAGTCAGGCTCACTGCGTTATCTTTAGGCACAATAATGCCATGTACACCCGCAGCATCGGCGTTACGCAGACAGGCACCAAGGTTATGCGGGTCGGTCACACCATCGAGGATCAGCAAAAACGGCATCTCTGTTGCCGACAACAAATCATCCAGGTCGTGCTCGTTAAGTGCCTTGGCAGGCTTAACCCGAGCCACTACACCCTGATGCTGAGTACTGCCAGCCTTTTCATCCAGCACCTTACGGGAAGTCTGTGGCATAGAAATACCGTACTCAGCGGCCAGTCTGACCAGCGGTGCAACCCGCTCGTCCAGCCGGCCCTGCATCAGAAACAGCTCCAATACCCTTTCAGGACTGCGCTGCAGCACAGATTCAACGGCGTGGATACCGAAAATCAACTCTTGCTTCTTCATTTACTCTTTCTCTTGCTGCTCTTGCTCTTGGGTGCCTTTTTAGCCCCGGCTTTGGCAGACGGCTTTTTCACAGAACTCTTCTTGCCCTTTTTGGCTGGCTTGGTAGCGCCGCGCAGCGATTCGCGCACGCTGCCATCTTTACTGCCACCACGGGAAGGTTTTTCCCCTTGCCCGTCAGTGCGGTTACTTTTGGCACCTTCCAGATTAACCCGCTCACGGGCAGTCAGGGGTTTGCGACTTCGACTCTTTCTGCGTCCGCCCTCGTCGCCAACCATCAACAGATCTATCTGCCTGTCATCCAGATTAACCGCGGCGACTTTCACCGTGACCGGATCGCCAACCTGATAGATCTGCCCGGACGCTTCACCAATCAGCCGCTGACGCATGGGATCGAACTGATAATAATCGCTGCCCAGACTGGAAATATGCACCAGACCGTCGATAAACAGCTCGTTCAGGCGCACAAACAGGCCAAAGCTGGTCACCGAAGCGATCACTGCATCAAAGGTATCGCCGACATGGTCCTGCATAAACTCACATTTGAGCCAATCGCTGACATCCCGGGTGGCTTCATCGGCACGACGCTCGGTGTTGGAACACTCTTCACCCAGTTGATCCAATTCATCCAGCTGATAGTGGTAACCGCCATCTTTGGTCCACTTATCATCACTGTCACCGCGCTCTTTGGCGAGCAGGTAACGGATCACCCGGTGCAGCACCAGATCCGGATAACGGCGGATAGGTGAGGTAAAGTGCGAATAGGCTTCCAGCGCCAGACCGAAATGCCCCTCATTGTCGGCGGTATAAATTGCCTGACGCATGGAGCGCAGCAACATTACCTGGATAAGCTCAGCATCGGGCCGCTCGGCAATCGCTTCCATCAACAGCTGGAAGTCAATCGGTTGTGGCTCGGCGCCACCGCCAAGACTCAAGCCACGTTCAGCCAGAAACTCGCGGAACTGGGTCAGCTTCTGCTCTGACGGAGCTTCATGCACCCGGTACAGCACTTCGCCTTTGTGTTTTTTCACAAATTTGGCCGCCGCCACGTTGGCCATAATCATGCATTCTTCAATGATCTTGTGCGCCTGATTACGCACCCGCGGCACAATTTTGTCGATCTTGCGCTGGTCATTGAAAATAAACTGGGTTTCAACTGTTTCAAAACCGATGGCACCGCGCTGGGCGCGCTGCTCGTCCAGTGTCAGATACAGTTCCTGCAACACCTGCAGATGTGGCAGCAAAGGCTGATGCTCGGGCAATCCGGGTTCGCCTTCCAGCATGGCCGCCACCTGGGTATAGGTAAAACGCGCGTGGGAGTGCATCACTGCCGGATAAAACTTGTAGCCAGACAGGGTACCTTTGGCCGAAATAGTCATCTCAGCCACCATGCACAGACGGTCAACGGCCGGATTGAGTGAACACAGACCGTTGGACAGCTTTTCCGGCAGCATAGGGATAACCTGTGACGGGAAGTACACAGAGTTTCCGCGGCTGCGGGCTTCCACGTCCAGCGCCGAGCCGGTGCGCACATAGTGACTCACATCGGCAATCGCCACCCACAAACGCCAACCGCCGCTTTTCTTGCGCTCGGCATACACGGCGTCATCAAAGTCGCGGGCATCCTCACCGTCGATAGTCACCAATGGCAAACTGCGCAGGTCAACCCGGTCTTGTTTGTCAGCATCAGTCACTTCATCGGGAATACGGCGCAGTTTCTTTTCTATCACCGCCGACCACTGGTGTGGCAGGTCATAGTTGCGCAGCGCAATTTCGATCTCCATGCCGGGGGCCATTTGCTCACCCAGCACTTCGGTCACCTTACCGGCGGCCTTCACATAGCGTCCCGGACGGCGGGTCAGTTCAACCACTACCACATCACCATGACGGGCACCGTTGCGGTCAGCACTGTCGATTAGAATTTCCTGGGTGATACGTTTGTCATCAGCCACCACGAAGCTCATGCCGAAATCGACATAGAAGCGACCAACCAACGCTGCGCTGCGCTCCTGGATCAGGCGTACAATGCGGGCATCACGACGGCCTTTACGGTCAGTGCCGGCCTTTTGTGCCAATACCTTGTCACCGTGGAAATACATCTGCATGTCGCGGCTGGAGATATACAGGTCGTCACCGCCATCATCGGGACGGAAGAAGCCGAAGCCATCTCTGTGCCCAAGAATAGTCCCGGAAATCAGGTCCATCCGCTCCGGCAGGCCATAACACTGGCCCCGGGTAAACACCAACTCACCGTCACGCTCCATAGCGCGCAGTCTGCGGCGCAGCGCTTCAAGCTGCTCTTCATCAGTAATTTTCAGTGCCTGGGCAATCTTATCCCGGGTCAGGGGTGAAGTCTGAGAGCGCAAGTAATCCAGAATATACTCGCGACTGGGAATTGGGTTGTCGTATTTGGTTTGTTCACGCTCAAAATGAGGGTCTTTTATCATTCATTTTCCACATAGGTTGATCCCTCCAGAGAGGGCGGGATCAACGGCCATTCAAGGATGCTTTGCGGGCTTTTTGCACCACACTTGCTGGCATCCTGGCCTCTAATCCCTGTAGTAAAGTCAATGCTTCCAGTTTGGTCTCTTCGTCACTGAACACTTCATTAAACAGCCAGTGATAGGCCAACTCATAGTCCCTTGGACTGCCATAACCTTCTGACATTAACCGTGCCAGCATCATACGGGCAGTCTGGTTGCCATTGGCCGCCGCCGGAAGCACATATTGCACCGCTCTGTGTTTATTTTGCACCACAAAACGGCCATCTCGATAGTATTGGGCCAATAACACCATGGCCTCTGGGCTGCCCTGTCCGGCAGCCCGATTTAATAACTCTATCCCGCGAGCAGGATTGGCGGGAACACACACCCCGTAATTTTGCATCTCGCCCCACAGGTATTGATACAGGGGCTGATTCAGTACTTCGGCTCTGGCCTCAATATCCTGCACCAACTGACAGTCATCGGCCTTCACCTGCTCCAGGTAACGATCGGCATGGATCAGTGCCAGCAATTTTTCCTGGCTGTAAATATCAACAGCAATAGACTCACCGCGGGCGAATCCGCTCAGCGTCAGTGGCAACAGCCAAATCAACAGCGTCCGTAACATCTTATCTATCCCTTTAGCCATGATTACCACTTCATCGGCAGTATAACCCAATTCTGAAGCGTGGTGGCGCAGGTAAAAGGTGTGCCCTTGCAGGAAGTAGAAGCGATTGTTGTGGTGAACAACGTTATCCTAATGCGCTGATGGCACTGTTCATTCAGCCGTACCAGGCTCCCAATAAAAAAGGCCGCTCAGGCGGCCTTTTCATCTCATCAGTTGAATGGATTCACCAAAATCATGGTTTCATTCCGATCCGGACCGGTAGAGATAATATCAACAGGAGTCTCAAGCAATTCTTCAATACGCTTGATGTAGTTGATAGCTGCCTGAGGCAATTGTTCCAGAGAAGTCGCACCAAAGGTGTTTTCACTCCAGCCTGGCATGGTTTCATAAACCGGAGTAACCAGTTCATAACCTTCTGCAGCCAGTGGAGTCACGTTGGTTACAGTGCCATCTGGATACTGGTAACCCACACAGATCTTCACTTCTTCCAGACCATCCAGTACATCCAGCTTGGTCAGACAGAAACCGCTGACGCTGTTGATCTGTACTGCACGGCGCATCGCCACGGCATCCAACCAACCTGGACGACGCTTACGACCAGTCGTTGCACCAAACTCATGACCTTTGGTGCCCAGGTGGTCACCAATCTCATCGTTCAGTTCAGTCGGGAATGGGCCTGCACCAACACGAGTAGTGTACGCCTTGATGATACCGCACACATAGTCAATATGACGTGGGCCGAAGCCACTGCCGGTAGCCACGCCACCTGCAGTTGTGTTGGAAGAGGTCACATATGGATAAGTACCGTGGTCGATATCCAGCAGCGTACCCTGAGCGCCTTCAAACAGAATGTTGTCACCGGCCTTGCGTGCCTGATCCAACAGCTCAGTCACGTCAACACACATGCTCTTCAGATAGTCGGCAATCGCCAGAGCGTCATCCAGAGTTTGCTGATAATCAACAGCGTCTACGCCGTAGAATTCAGTCAGCATAAAGTTGTGATACTTCATCAACTCTTTCAGCTTTTCTGCGAACAACTCAGCGTTGAACAGATCGCCTACGCGCAGACCGCGACGGGAAATCTTGTCTTCATAAGCAGGACCGATACCACGACCGGTAGTTCCGATGGCGTTATTACCACGGGCCTTTTCACGGGCGATATCCAGTGCACAGTGGAATGGCAGGATCAGCGGACACGCTTCAGAAATCAGCAGACGCTCTTCAACTGGAACGCCACGCTCTTTGAGCATGTTGATCTCTTTCATCAGCGCATCGGGAGCCAGCACTACGCCGTTACCGATAATGCATTTTACATTATCACGCAGAATACCGGAGGGGATGAGATGAAGAACGGTTTTTTCACCATCGATAACCAGAGTATGACCAGCGTTGTGGCCGCCCTGATAGCGAACTACATAATTTGCCTGTTCGGTGAGAAGGTCGACAATCTTACCTTTTCCCTCGTCACCCCATTGAGTGCCGAGAACAACTACGTTTTTGCCCATTGTTTGCTGCAAGGTTGCGGTTAAAGCAGAATCTTAACAGATTTAGGGGGCCAAGAGCCAATAAATTTATGAAAAAATAATCATCAGCACCACTCCGGCGGTGACTAAAGATCCTCCAATCCGGCGAATAACGTTCTGATCTGACTCGGCTAATTCAATCAAATAGGCCTGCCACTTCGCCGGAAAAAACGCCGGCCCCAAGCCCTCTATCAATAGTACCAGCCCCAGGGCCAGCATCCACACTTCGAATGTCATATCGCTCCCTAACACAGGTTTTAAGTCTTTGACAGCAAATTGCCTGCAAAGGCTTTATTTTGGTATCAAAAATGCAATAAAAAACCCAGCATATAGCTGGGTTTTTTGAAAATTCTGCAGCGTAAAAATTAACGCTTGGAGAACTGTGGCTTACGACGTGCTTTGCGCAGACCCACTTTCTTACGTTCAACCTGACGAGCATCACGGGTAACGAAACCAGCAGCGCGCAGAGAAGGACGCAGAGCTTCATCCAGTTGCATCAGAGCACGGGTGATACCGTGACGGATAGCACCTGCTTGACCGGTGATACCACCGCCCTTAACAGTTACATAGATGTCCAGCTTTTCAGTCATTTCAACCAGCTCCAGTGGCTGACGAACAACCATGCGAGCAGTTTCACGACCGAAGTAAACGTCCAGAGGACGCTTGTTTACGATGATGTTACCGCTACCGGTTTTAGCGAATACGCGAGCGGTAGAGGTTTTGCGACGGCCAGTGCCGTAGTACTGAGTAGCAGCCATTTGCTTTATCCCGTGTTAGATATCAAGAACTTGAGGTTGTTGTGCAGCGTGGTTATGCTCGGCACCAGCGTAAACTTTCAGCTTACGGAACATGGCGCGGCCCAGAGGACCTTTTGGCAGCATACCCTTAACTGCTTTCTCGATGATCATTTCTGGCTTGTGAGCTTGCAGCTTTTCAAAGCTGATTTGCTTGATGCCACCTGGGAAGCCTGAGTGCGAGTAGTAAGTCTTGCCCTTGGCCTTGTTACCAGTCACAGTCACTTTCTCAGCGTTGATAACGATGATGTAATCACCGGTATCTACGTGTGGAGTGTACTCAGCCTTGTGCTTGCCGCGCAGACGCAGAGCGATTTCAGTAGCAATACGACCCAGGGTCTTGCCCTCAGCGTCAACAACGTACCAGTCACGAGATACAGATTCTGGCTTAGCAGTAAAAGTAGTTTTCATTTAGAAAAACCCAAAGTTAAATTCTGTCTCACCTGTCACCTGCGAAATGCAGATAACACGAAAATGCCGTTCTATGCCCCTTCGAGCAAAGAAGCAAGCTTTACAAATTCCACCTCATCGGCGGTAGTAACGTGGGCAGGTGGCGGATTATAGCCAACGCTGAGTTAAAAATCACCTGTTTTTTTAGGTAATCTGCATATCAACAGGCACTCAAAATACACGCCGGATTTACGCCAGTGTGCAAATGATTTAACCCGCCTTTGTTTGCTCACGAATTTGCTTGCATTAAGCCACCAAGCCAATGGAATCATTGATATCCATTCCAGGCGATCCCGGATCCATACGGCGAAGATCCGGGATCGCGCAGTTTAGGGGTTTATGGCAAATGTTCAAGTGCCAAATACTCATGAGATTGCATCTCTGTGAGCCGCGAGCGGCATCGGCGGAACTCAAATTCGAGCAGTCCCTCGGTATAAAGCTCCTCGACAGAGACCGCTGAGGAAATAATGAGCTTCACATGACGCTCATAAAATTCATCAATCAACGCCAGAAACCGCCGGGCAACATCATCGCCGGTCTGCAGGGCCCCCATTTGCTCAACCCCGCTGAGCAATACTGTGTGGTAAAGCCGGGAAAGCTCCATATAGTCTCGCTGACTGCGGGGACCATCGCACAGCGCCCGAAAGTCGGCCAGTAAAATCCCCTGCGCCTGACGACGGATCGGAAACCTGCGTCCTTCAATGTCCAGTGGCTCAGTAGACACCTCAGCATCCTGCGCCAACTGACTGAAGTATTTAAGCAGATTGGTATCGGCCTGAGCGTCCAGCGGAAAATGATAGATCTCAGCCTGCTCCAGCGTGCGCAACCGATAATCTACCCCTGAATCCACATTGATAACGTCACAGTGCTGATTTATCAGCGCGATAGCGGGCAGAAAACGAGCCCGTTGCAGCCCATTACGATAGAGTTCGTCGGGAATGATGTTGGACGTGGCCACCAACACCACACCATGATCGAACAGAGATTCAAACAAGGTGCCCAGCAACATGGCATCGGTAATGTCAGAGACAAAAAACTCATCAAAACAAATCACCCGATACTGGGACGCCATTTTTGCCGCAATGACCGGCAGAGGATCACGGGTCCCTTTCAACTCCTCCAGCTCGGCATGCACTCTGTGCATAAAACGGTGAAAATGGGCCCGCAATTTTTCATCGAAGGGCAAGGCTTCGAAAAAGGTGTCCATCAGATAGGTTTTGCCACGCCCGACCCCCCCCCATAAATACAGGCCTTTTACCTGTACCGGCCGGGAAAACCCAAGCGCACGTTTGATCTTGCTGCCAAAAGACGCGCTTTGACTTGCGGCAAGTAAATCATCATAAACACGCTGCAGCGCCTTTACCGCGTGCTCCTGAGCGGCATCGTGGCAAAAGTCCTCACGCTTCAGATCAGCCTGATAATGAGCCCATGGAGTAGGTCTACCCACTTGAAATCCTGTCAAATTGTCCATATATGAGAAGGAAAATAATATCATGCCTGTTAACAGAGGGGCACTGTCCCATTGACAGGTACACAGGAGTATTGAATGGACTGGACACTGGCACTGGCTGCTTTCGTATTGGGTCTGGTATTGGGCTATGTGATTCACACGCTGATCGTCCGCGATGACACAGGCAAAGATCAGCAAAAGCGTGCCGAACAGGCTGTACTGGAACTCAGCCAGTACAAACAGAGCGTCACTGATCTGCATCAGGAACAGGGACGCGAGCTGGCGGCATTGGCCGCACAATTGGAAAAAGTGAACAGACAGTGGCATGAGGCCAGCGATTTTCTGCAGATCCAGGAGTCGGATCTGCCCAGACCGCCAGCCTCTCTCCCGGATGACGAAACAGGCAAAGCCTGAGAGCTGGATTTGCTTTCCGGTCTTCCGGCACTGACACAGATGCTTACGACTTTTTGCCGACGATAGAGAAACTTACTCGAATTATTTAAGTCACAGTGAAGAGAAGTCCGCTCAACTTAAACACTCAGGAGCGGAGTTAACTACCCGGTTTTTTGATATTGACCCCTTAAGCAGGAGCCAACTATTTATGAAAACAAAAATGTCTTTGCTTTCCGCTGCAATTCTGAGTACCAGCCTCAGCCTGATGCCTGCTGTAGCCAGTGCTGCCCTGCCCATGTCGGCACAGGGGCAGCAGCTGCCCAGCCTAGCACCCATGCTGGAACGTACAACTCCGGCAGTAGTATCTGTCGCGGTATCCGGCACCCAGGTATCCAAGCAAAGGGTACCCGACATGTTCCGTTACTTTTTTGGTCCCAATGCACCAAGGGAGCAAATCCAGGAGCGACCATTCCGGGGGCTGGGTTCGGGCGTCATCATTGATGCCAAAGAAGGCTACATAGTCACCAACAACCATGTGATCGACAACGCCGATGAGATCCTTGTGGGTCTGCATGATGGCCGGGAGTTTACTGCTAAACTGGTTGGTCGGGATGAAGATTCCGATATCGCCCTGCTGCAGATTGAAGCAGAGGGACTGACCGGTATCAAATCTGCCGACTCGGATGCACTGCGGGTTGGTGACTTTGCGGTCGCCATTGGCAATCCTTTTGGCCTTGGTCAGACAGTAACCTCGGGGATCGTCAGTGCACTGGGACGCAGCGGCCTGGGTATCGAGATGCTGGAAAACTTCATTCAAACCGATGCCGCCATTAACTCAGGTAACTCGGGAGGCGCACTGGTTAATCTTAACGGTGAGCTTATCGGTATCAATACCGCTATTGTTGCCCCGGGTGGTGGCAATGTCGGTATTGGCTTTGCTATCCCGGCCAACATGATGCACAGCCTGGTAGATCAGATCCTGGAGCACGGTGAAGTCCGTCGGGGCGTGCTGGGTATTTCCGGTCAGGATCTGGATTCAAAACTCGCCAAAGCCTTTGGGCTGGATACGCAGCACGGCGCATTCGTCAATGAAGTCGTACCTGACAGTGCCGCCGACAAAGGCGGCATCAAAGCCGGCGATATCATTACCAGTGTCAACGACAAGAAAATCAAGTCGTTCCAGGAGTTGAGAGCAAAAGTCGCCACGTTGGGCGCTGGCGCCAAAGTGACCCTGGGGCTGGTTCGCGATGGCGATGAAAAAACCGTGAAAGTGACTCTGGGTGAACAAACCGAGTCCAAAGTCGCCGCGGCCGGGGGAGTTCACCCTATGCTGCAGGGCGCAACACTGGAAAACACCAAAGCCGGGATCGAGATCACCGATGTGAAGCAGGGCTCTCCTGCGGCTCAATCAGGCTTGCAGAAAGGTGATGTCATTGTTGGCGTGAACCGCAGCAAAGTGACCAGCCTGAAAGCCTTGAAAGAGTATCTCAAGGATGCCGAAGGCGCCGTAGCACTGAAGATCGTCCGGGGAGACATTGCCCTGTATCTGATGCTGCGCGGCTAAATCCTTACCCCACATCGGCAGCTTTGCTGCCGATGTTTCTTATTAACCAAACGTGCTAATCTAGCGGCAGTTTTTCGCCGGTGGCAGTTCTGATGACCCTGAAAGGTACCTTAACATATCTATCCAAAGCCGTTTTCTTTGGCCTGTTTATGGCCGGAGTATTTCTGCTGCTCAATCAGCTGACTCAGCCTGACAACACGCTGGGAAATTGGATGAATCTCTCCCGCCAGCAACAATCAGATTTATCATTTGCCAAGGCAGTGCGCCGTGCAGCGCCTGCCGTGGTCAACATCTACAGCCTGAGTATTGACCGACAGCGTCCACTCAATTCCGGCGCGCTGCAGGGACTTGGCTCCGGCGTGTTGATGAGCAAAGAAGGCTACATACTCACCAACTACCACGTGATTAAGAAAGCCGATGAAATTGTGGTGGCACTGCAGGATGGCCGTAAGTTTACTTCTGAGGTGGTCGGCTCGGATCCGGAAACAGATCTGGCAGTCATCAAGATTGAAGGTGACAACCTGCCGGTAGTACCGGTAAACCTCAATAGCCCTGCCCAGGTAGGCGATGTGGTACTGGCCATCGGCAATCCCTACAACCTGGGACAAACCATTACTCAGGGGATCATCAGTGCCACAGGCCGAAACGGCTTGTCATCCGGCTATCAGGACTTTTTGCAAACCGATGCCGCCATTAACGCCGGCAATTCCGGTGGTGCACTGATTAACACCCGAGGCTCATTGATAGGTATCAATACCGCCGCATTCCAGATAGGTGGTGAGGGTGGCGGCCACGGCATCAATTTCGCCATTCCAATCAAACTGGCGCACAGCATCATGAACAAGCTGGTCAAGGATGGCAGGGTGATCCGCGGCGCATTGGGCATATCAGGCGAGCCTGTGGTTCCGGTGATGGCACAAATCCTCAATCTGCCGGATTTACGCGGCACGCTGGTAACGGGTGTTGAGCGAAACGGACCGGCGGCAACAGCCGGGATCCAACCCAGAGATGTGATAGTGCAGTTCAACAACGAAGACATGCCTTCCGTTGAAATGCTGATGGACAGAATCGCTGAAACCAAACCTGGCACAGAGATAAAGCTGACCGTGATACGTAAGGGTGAAACCTATCAAATGCCGGTCGTTATCGGTGAAAAACCCATTAATTACAACTAATAACCATAAAGGCAGGCGCAGTGCCTGCCTTGCTGTTGCAACCTGACAATCATTTCTGCCAGCTAATCAGTGCACCAGCGCACCCGGGTGCGGAAACCAACCTCAGTGGCTATCGCCACAATCAGCAGACCGGCGGCAGAAAAGGTCCAGCCAGAAGTAAACATCACTGCGGCCAATACCAGCATCATCAACATCCAAATCAACCTTGGCATACATCCTCCTTCATAGTATCCGAGTCCAACCCGTTGAAAAGTTGGAATGAGAAGCATAGGGGGGGATCTTCAGGCTAGCGACTTGCGTCACAATTTTCAACACTAAAGCAACATTCATCACTCCGGCATTTTCTGATCAACAAAAAGGGCATTGGTATTGCCAATGCCCTTAGAGAAATGAGTTGAGCCTGAGGGGTTATTTCACCCGTTCAACCTTACCACCCAAGCCTTTGAACTTATCTTCGATATGCTCATAGCCACGGTCAAGATGGTAGATACGATCAACAATAGTATTGCCATCGGCCATCAGTCCGGCGATGACCAGACTGGCAGAAGCCCGCAGATCAGTCGCCATCACCTGAGCACCGCTCAAACGCTCTACACCACGAATAATACAGGTATGTCCTTCCAGCTCCATATCGGCGCCCATACGCATCAGTTCAGGCACATGCATGAAGCGGTTTTCAAAGATGGTTTCCTTGATGGTGCCCGTACCTTCAGCCAACACGTTCAGTACACAGAATTGCGCCTGCATGTCAGTTGGGAATGCCGGATAAGGTGCCGTCTTGATATTGACCGCTTTGGGGCGCTTGCCCTGCATATCCAGTTCAATCCAGTCTTCACCGGTGGCGATCTTGGCACCGGCATCTTCCAGCTTGGCCAGCACCGCATCCAGAGAAGATGGGTCAGCATCCACACAACGGATTTTGCCGCGGGTTACGGCTGCCGCAACCAGGAAGGTTCCGGTTTCAATGCGATCTGGCATCACCCGATAATGACAACCGTTGAGCTTCTGCACACCCTGAATACGGATAGTTGACGTCCCTGCACCTTCAATTTTAGCGCCCATGGCAATCAGACATTTGGCCAAATCTACCACTTCAGGTTCGCAGGCAGCGTTATCAAGGATAGTTTCCCCATCCGCCAGCGCAGCCGCCATCAGCAGGTTTTCAGTCGCGCCAACGCTGACCATATCCATAAAGATATGGGCGCCTTTCAAACGGCCATCAACCCGGGCTTTGATATAACCCTCTTTCACATCAATCTGGGCACCCATCAACTCCAGACCATGCAGATGCAGGTTTACCGGACGGGCACCAATGGCGCAGCCACCGGGCAATGACACGTCGGCCTGACCGAACCGCGCCAGCAGCGGGCCCAGCACCAGAATAGATGCGCGCATGGTCTTCACCAGTTCATACGGCGCACAGTAATTGTTCAGTGCCCGGGTATCGATACAGATCTCACCGGATTCAGACTGAGTCACGTCAGCCCCGAGACGACGCAGCAGTTCACAACTGGTGTTAACGTCGCGCAGCTTGGGCACGTTGGTGACTACGAACTCAGTTTCAGCCAGTACGCCAGCCATCAAAATCGGCAGCGCCGCATTTTTGGCCCCGGAAATGACCACGTCTCCGTTCAGCGCACCATTGGCCTGAATAGTTAATTTATCCACTTCGCCTCTCTACATTGGCATATTGAAAACTTTTTCGCGTTTCCATTGAGTCGGCGTGAAAGTTTTAATGGTTACTGCATGCAATGCCCCGCTGGTTATCTTTTCCATCAACGGACCATAGACTGCTTGTTGCTGCTTGATACGACTCATGCCATCAAAGCACTCACCCACCGCAATCACCTTGAAATGACTGCCGTCGGTCGTTACATGGGCTTCATCCAATGACAAAGCCTGAATTAACAGGGATTCAATCTCTTTACAATCCATGAACTGTATACCTCAAGAGGTTAGGCCTGCAGGTTAAAACAGGCTTGTAAATCATACAGCTCAACCAGTCTGCTGAGCTGTTCGGAAGGCTGGATTAACTGCAGCGGCCGGCCATACGTCAGCCGCTGACGCCACAACGCCAGGAGGAACGCAATTCCGGCGCTGTCGCTGTAGCTCAGGCCGGACAGCACTAGCGTATCCACCTCATCGGGAAATAATTCCTGACGCGCCGGCCACAGGCTGACGACATCATGTTGCTCGAGCATGCCGCTGACCTGGCAGACACTCCCCTGCACACTGAATTCGATCATGCGCCCTGCTCTTGCTTGATTTGCACAGATTCAGCCGCCTTTTCGTTGAGCATCTGAATAAATTGATCCAGACCATGCTGACGGATAAGGCCATCGAATTCATCAGTTTTGGAGCGCAGAATACTCACACCCTCGGCTTTCAAATCGTAAGCCTTCCAGCTGTCATCCTTTTGTTTGCGCAAACGGAACTCGACATTGATGTCCGGACGCCCCGGATCCACAATCTTCACGTACACCCGCACATCCTTGGCGTCGTCCTGTTGCTTTGCCGGCGCAAACTCAATGGTTTGATCTGTATAACTGCCCAGCGCATCAGCATAGGTCGTGATCAGGTAAGCCCTGAAGGCGTCCACAAATGCCTGACGCTGCTCAGCAGAGGCATCCTTAACGTACCGGCCCATGGCTTTCAGGCCCGCATAGCGATAATCCACATGGGGCATCAGCTCCTCTTCCACAATCACCTTGAGGTAGTTGCGGTCGGCATCAATCTTCGGCTTATCAGACTTGAATCTGTTAAAGGTCTGGTTCGCCACAGTTTCCATCATGATGTAGGGATCCTGTGTATTGACCTCGACAGCCGCCGTTGCGCTGTGCGCCGCGCCGAGCAACATCAACCCCATCGCTGCAGTCATAACTTGCTTGAACATGGCACTACTCCCTACTTTTTATCGCCCATACTGTATAAAAACTGGCCTATTAAATCTTCCAGCACCAGAGCTCCATGGGTATCCTGAATCGCATCGCCATCCGCCAGCATGGCAACGTCTTCATCCACAAAACCCGGTGTCAGCCCCAGAAACTGTTCCCCGAGCAATCCTGAAGTCAGAATGGCCAGGCTGCTGGTTTCCGGAAACTGATCATATCGCTTGTCTATGGTCATGGTGACCACAGGCTCAAGCGTGGCGGGATCCAGCTCAATGGCACTGACCCGGCCAACAACCACCCCACCAACTTTAACCGGCGAGCGCACTTTCAGACCGCCGATATTGTTGAAGCTGGCTTTCAGGCTATAGCTGCTGGCAGCTGATTGCACATCCACGTTGGCGACCTTGAATACCAGAACCAAAAAGGCCGCCAATCCGGCCAGCATAAAGCTGCCCACCAAAATCTCGATTTTCCTTGTCAACATGTGCTGATTACCTGTTGTCCCAATACTCAATAATGCTTCAGCCAAACATGACGGCTGTCAGCAGAAAATCCAATGCCAAGACGGTCAGACTGGCCTGCACTACTGTCTGGGTGGTGGCCCGGCTAATCCCTTCCGGATTGGGAATGACCTGATATCCCCGGTACAACGCAATCCAGGTGACAACCACGGCAAATACTAGGCTTTTGATCAGGCAATTGACTATGTCCTGACGCCATTCTACCGAGGCCTGCAAAATTGACCAGAAGGAGCCATGATCGATTCCTTTCCACTCAACCCCGACCAAATGCCCGCCCAGAATACCCACTGCAGTAAACATCAATGCCAGCAATGGCATACTGATAACCCCGGCCCAGAAGCGCGGCGCAATTATTTGCCTGAGAGGATCAATAGCCATCATCTCAAGACTGGACAGCTGCTCGGTACTTTTCATCAAACCGATTTCTGCCGTCAGTGCACTGCCCGCCCGTCCGGCAAACAGCAGCGCAGTGACCACAGGACCAAGCTCCCGCAGCAGACTCAAAGCAACCATGGGCCCCAGGCTTTCCTCGGTACCGAAATCCACCAGGATGGTGTAGCCCTGCAGCGCCAGCACCATACCGATAAACAGCCCGGAAACCAGCACAATCACCATGGACTGCACACCCACCACATAGATTTGCTTTACCAGCAGTGGCAAGCCCTTACGCACTCTGGGCAGATGAGCAATGGCGCCCCACAGCATCAGTCCCGCCTGCCCCATACCGGCCACAAAACTAATGGCACTGCGCCCCAGCGACGCAATCCAGTCAACCAGCCCCATTGGCCAACTCCTCAAGAAAGTCCTTTGCCGGATAGTGAAATGGCACCGGGCCATCGGGTTGTCCCTGTAAAAACTGCATCAGCTGCGGGTTGTCGGTTGCACCGCGCAGCTCTGCGGGTGTCCCCCGGGCGATCACCTTCTTATCGGCAATCACGTAAACATAATCGGCAATTCCCAGCACCTCGGTCACATCATGGGAAACCACCACGGAAGTGAGATTCAGCGCGTGGGACAGTTCCCGGATAAGCTTCACCAACACCCCCATGGAAACAGGGTCCTGACCGGCAAACGGCTCATCGTACATCACCATTTCCGGCTCCAGCGCAATGGCACGGGCCAGCGCAGCCCGGCGCTGCATACCACCGGACAGCTCATTGGGCATCAGCTCTGCAGCTCCGCGCAAGCCCACGGCTTCCAGTTTCATCAGCACCAGAGTGCGAATAATTTCTTCCGGCAACTGTGTGTGTTCCCGCAGCGCAAAAGCCACGTTGTCGAACACATTCATATCGGTAAACAGCGCACCACTTTGGAACAACATGCTCATGCGTTTGCGCATGCGAAACAATTCACTGCGACTGGCTCGGTGAATATTCTGCCCATCAAACAGCACTTCACCGCGATCCGGCGTCAGCTGACCACCGATTAACTTCAGCAGCGTGGTTTTGCCTATGCCACTGGGTCCCATGATGGCGGTCACTTTACCTTTGGGGATGGTCAGGCTGATATTGTCATAAATGACTCTGTTGCCCCGACGGAATCCGAGTTCCCGGATCTCCACCAGAGGCGTGCCAAGTTGCGTCATGCAGATGTCCGTATTTCCGATGAAATTGGGCGCTACGCCGGTGTTGTGAACTGCCAAAAAGCAGATTGCGAAGGGTAAAATTGTACGGAAACGGAGCAGTATACACAACCGAATCAAAGCGCTGGGGCGACAATACTTTAAATTTGCAGCAAATCCAGCGACAATGCGCCCCAGAACTCAATCAGCATCATCGCCGGACATGTTATTTAACATTTTTTTGCTGGCCAGTGGATTGGCCCTGCTGGTGTGGAGCGCAGACAAATTCGTCTATGGCGCCGCCGCCTTTGCCAGAAATATGGGATTGCCGCCAATGCTCATTGGCCTCACCATTGTCGCTATGGGCAGCAGCGCACCGGAAATGTTCGTCGCGGCCACTGCAGCGCTCGATGGCATGACAGATACCGCAATCGGCAATGTGCTTGGCTCGAACATCGCCAATATCACGCTGATCCTAGGCATCACGGCGCTGTTGGGCAGCATAGGGGTCAGCTCCCAAACCCTAATGCGGGAAATCCCCATGATGCTGGGTGCCACTGTGCTGGCCGGTTATTTGATTCACGATGGCTTTTTGTCGCGTAATGATGGTCTTATCCTGCTGGCGGTATTTCTGGCGCTGATGACATATCTCATCTGGCACGCCCTTAACAACAAACAGCAGGACCCGTTGGCGCAGGAAGCCGATGATGAAGTCCCCAAAGACGTGCCCAACGCTCGGGCTATTCTCTGGTTGCTGGTTGGTATAATCCTGCTGCCGCTGTCTGCCGACCTGATGGTCGATGGCGCTGTTGGCATTGCCAAAGCCTTTGGCCTATCCGATCTGGTGATAGGACTGAGCATTATCGCCGTTGGAACTTCGCTGCCGGAACTGGCGGCTTGTGTAGCCGGCGTGCTGAAAAAGGAAGACGATCTGGCCATAGGCAATATCGTCGGCTCCAATCTGTTTAATATTCTGGCTGTATTGGCCATTCCCGGGTTGCTTGCGCCGGCTGCTATAGACGCACAGGCCAGTACCCGTGATTTTTATATGGTACTGGCCAGCAGCAGCGCCCTGGCACTGCTGGTATTGACCACAGGCCGTAAACGTGAACTGCAGCGCTGGCACGGTGCGGTGCTGCTGATAAGCTTTGTCGCTTACCAGCTATTGCTGTTCAAAAGTGTCTGACACAGGATGAGAACGACAAGATGAATGACAGACAAAACTGGCGTCAGTGGGGACGTCGGGTGATAGATACCGAAAAGGCTGCGCTGGATAACCTGCACCAGTTTATCGACAGCGAGGCCTTCGCCGATGCCTGTGACATGATCCTTAATTGCAGTGGCAAAGTGATCGTCATGGGGATGGGCAAATCCGGCCACATCGGCAACAAGATTGCGGCCACACTGGCCAGCACCGGCACGCCGGCCTTCTTTGTGCATCCGGGTGAAGCCAGCCATGGCGACCTGGGCATGATATCTGAAAACGATGTGGTACTGGCGATCTCCAACTCAGGTGAATCATCGGAAATACTCACGCTGATGCCGGTCATCAAACGTCGTGGTATTGCCATGATATCCATCACCGGCAAGCCTTCCTCTACCATGGCAAGGCTGTCGCAGTTGCACCTTTGTATCGGAGAGCCGGAGGAAGCCTGCCCGCTGGGGCTGGCACCTACTTCAAGTACCACCGCAACGTTGGTACTGGGCGATGCGCTGGCGGTGGCGCTGTTACAGGCCAAAGGCTTTACCAAAGATGATTTCGCCCTGTCCCACCCGGGTGGTGCCCTTGGTCGTAAACTGCTGCTGCGGGTCGCCGATATTATGCATGCAGGTGATGAACTGCCGCTGGTACAGGACAATATCGGTATTACCGATGCGCTGTATGAAATTACCCGCAAGGGACTAGGCATGACCGCAGTGGTTGACAGTGACGGAGTGCTTGCCGGGATCTTCACCGATGGCGATCTGCGCAGAGTCATCGATGCCAGGGTGGATCTGCATCAAACCTCCATCGCCAAAGTGATGACCAAAAACTGTGTTACTCTGGGCGCCAATGTGCTTGCCGCCCAGGCACTGAAACTGATGGACGAAAAAAATATCAATGGCTTGATCATTGTCGATGAGCACAAACGCCCAATCGGCGCGCTCAATATGCTGGATATGGTCAAGGCAGGAGTTATATAAACATGCGTCAAGGCTTGTATGGCCCAGTGGCCGAAGCTGTGTGGCAGAAAGCTGCCAATATCAAACTGTTGATTTGTGACGTCGACGGCGTATTTTCCGACGGTCGTATCTATCTGAGCAACAGTGGCGAAGAACTCAAGGCATTTCATACCCGGGATGGCTTTGGGATTCGCTCGCTGTTATCTACCGGTTTTCATATCGCGGTGATCACCGGTCGTCAGTCGCAGCTGGTTGAAAACCGCATGACAGCGCTTGGCGTGGAAGATATCTATCAGGGCATAGATGACAAACTGGTGCCTTTTGCAGCACTGCTGAGTAAATATCAGCTGACTGCCGATCAGGTCGCTTATATCGGTGACGACATGGTGGACCTGCCGGTAATGCAACAGGTGGGGTTGGCAGTGTGCGTTGCCGATGGTCATCCCTACGTCAGACAACATGCCGATATGATCACTCAGGTGCCCGGCGGCTATGGCGCGGTCAGAGAACTGACGGATCTGTTGCTGATGAGTCAGGATAAGTTCGACGCTGCCCATGGGATGAGTATATGAATCGGATTACGCTGGCGATTGTGCTGTTCTTCTCAATTGCACTGGGGCTTTACTGGCAGGTGCAGATGAAAAAGAATGAGCAGCAGTCCAATGCCGCTTCCAATGTGGTTCAGCCTGATTTCGTCGCCGACGATCTCTCCAGCGTCAGTTTCAATGACCTGGGCGAAGTTGAAAGCCGGGTGACAGCTGTACATATGGAACATTTCGAAGCCAGCAATCTGACCCGTTTTTCCCAGCCTGTCTATCTGCTTTACCCGGATAATGGTCAGGCGCACTGGCGGATATCTGCCGCTGAGGGCACGCTCGACAAAGACGACAACATAGTCACGCTTGAGAATAATGTTATCATCGACGCCATTACGCCCAATGAACCCTTGCAACAGCTGAAAACCAGCTACCTGCAGCTGGATCTGGATACCATGATCATGCGCTCTGATCGCGTAATCCAGGTAGATGGCAGCAATTTTAAAGTAGAAGGTACAGGGCTTTATGCCGATCTGAATGCGCAGACAGTTAAGCTGCTGAATCAGGTAACAGGAATCTATGAACCAAACTAAGACATTTTTTGCGGCACTCCTGTGCACCCTGAGTTGGGGCGCACTGGCGGCTACGGACGATCTCACCAAGGAAGTGCACATCAAGGCACCCAGCCAGTTTGCCGATATCAAGAACAAACGGGTGGTGTACTCAGGCCCGGTGACAGTCACCCAGGGCAGTATCAAAATTCAGGCCGATGAGCTCAGCGCCAGCCAGGGGGATGGAGAAACCATTCTTATCGCCACCGGCAAACCGGCTACCTACACCCAGATGCTGGACAATCATCGTCCTGCCACTGCCAGTGCCAATGAGATCCGCTACAACATCAGCAAGCGGGTACTGACCCTGATGGGCGATGCTGAAATCGAGCAGGATGGCAGCAAAGTCAGTGCGCCCAAAATCGTCTACGACATTGAATTGCAACAGATGACCGCACAGGGTAATCAGAATCCTGACGATCGGGTGCACACTGTCATCAAGCCTGAAAACTTCCAGAATGACATCAAGCCTCTGGACGACAACAAACCTTCCAGCAAAGACAAAAAGCAGGGGCAGCCGGATTCATGAGTGAACTGACGCTGAAAGCAGAGCATCTTGCCAAAAGCTACAAGAATCGTCAGGTCGTCAAGGACGTCAGCCTGGAAGTGAAAACCGGTCAGATCGTCGGTCTGCTCGGCCCCAACGGTGCCGGCAAGACCACCACATTTTATATGGTGGTTGGCTTGGTCAAAAGCGACAAGGGTGCTATCTACATCAATGATGAAGACCTGACGCTGGATCCCATGCATATGCGCGCCCGCAAGGGTATCGGCTACCTGCCTCAGGAAGCCAGTATCTTCCGTAAGTTGTCCGTCCGCGACAATATCATGGCAGTCCTGCAAACCCGCAAGGCACTGACCAATGAGCAACGGGAAGAACAACTGGAACATCTGCTGGAAGAGTTCAACATCACCCATATCCGCGATTCCATGGGGATGGCCCTGTCAGGCGGTGAACGCCGGCGGGTGGAAATTGCCAGGGCGCTGGCAGCCAATCCCAAGTTCATTCTGCTGGATGAACCATTCGCCGGGGTTGATCCGATCTCGGTTATCGACATCAAGAAGATCATCGAACAGCTCAAGAGCCGTGGTCTGGGGGTACTGATCACCGACCATAACGTGCGGGAAACCCTGGATGTTTGCGAACACGCTTATATCGTCAGCCACGGCAATCTGATTGCCGAAGGCACACCGGCGGAAATCCTTGATAACCAGCAGGTGCGCGCTGTGTACTTGGGTGAACAATTCAGGCTATAGTTAATTCATGTGTCCCGGCGCCAGTGCAGCAGCCATGCCGGGACAGCAAGGATACGCACTTTCCTCAGACCGATGGACATACCGGTTCTCGAGAATTTCTATTAAAACCACTCTATACAGGGATTTGCGGTAAAGATGAAAGCGTCTCTCCAGCTTAAACTGGGTCAGCAGTTAACCATGACGCCTCAACTGCAGCAGGCCATCCGCCTGTTGCAATTGTCTTCTCTGGAACTCCAGCAGGAAATCCAACAGGCGCTGGAATCCAATCCTTTGCTGGAGATGGATGAAGAACAATATGACTCAGAGCTGAATGACAACGAGGGTGACAACTCAGCGGAATTTGATGAGCCTGACGATTCAGAGCCGATGCAGCACAGCTCAAGTGTCGAAACATCAGACGCCATCACCCAGGAAGCCATGCCGGACGAGCTGCCCATGGACACCACCTGGGATGAAGTCTTCACTGCCGCTCCAGTCGCTGCCGGCCCCGCAGTGCGTGATGATGATATGCCATTTCAGGGGGAAACCAGTGAAGGTCTGTATGAACATCTGGAATGGCAGAAAAACCTGACGCCCTTTTCCGAGAACGATTACGCCATCGCCACCGCCATTATTGAGGCGATCGATGACCGAGGGTACCTGACTCAAAGCACGCAGGAGATCCTCGAAGCCTTGGGAGATGAGGACACTGAACTCGATGAAGTTGAAGCGGTACTCAAGCGTATCCAGCACTTCGATCCTGTGGGCGTGGCTGCCAGGGATTTGAGCGAGTGTCTGCTGATCCAGCTCAATCAGTTTGCGGCAGAGACTCCCCACATTGAGCATGCCCGCTTACTTATCCGTGAGCATCTGGAGCTGATTGCCAACCGCGATTTCCGCACTCTGATGCGCAAGACCCGCCTTAAGGAAGATGATCTGCGTGAGGCCATTAACCTCATCCAGACCCTGAATCCACGGCCAGGTCTGCTCATCAGCCGGGATAACGATGAGTATGTAATCCCAGATGTATCCGTATCCAAGAAGCATGGCCGCTGGGTAGTGGAGCTCAACCCCGATTGCATGCCCAAACTGAATGTCAACCAGCATTATGCAGCCATGGCCCGCAGCACGCGCAGCCAGGCTGACAGCCAGTTCATTCGCGGCCATTTGCAGGAAGCCAAGTGGTTTATTAAAAGTCTGGAGAGCCGTAACGATACACTGCTGAAAGTGGCCAATTGTATCGTGCAGTTTCAACAGGGATTTTTTGAGTTCGGCGAAGAGGCCATGAAACCTATGGTACTCAACGATATTGCCGAAGCGGTTGAAATGCATGAGTCCACCATTTCCAGGGTGACCACGCAAAAATATATGCATACCCCAAGAGGGATTTTCGAATTAAAGTATTTCTTCTCCAGCCATGTTGGAACTGAAGATGGTGGAGAATGCTCGTCCACTGCCATTCGTGCTTTTATCAAAAAGCTAGTGGCAGCCGAAAACCAGAAGAAACCATTAAGCGACAGCAAGATGGCAGAACTTCTGGCAGAACAGGGAATAAATGTTGCCAGACGGACTATCGCCAAATACCGAGAAGCGATGCTGATTCCGCCTTCCAACCAGCGTAAGAGTTTATAACCCTACCCGGAATAAAGGAGGTAGCTATCTATGCAAATCAACCTGACTGGACACCATATCGAGATTACAGACTCTCTGCGGGAATATGTGGAAAGCAAATTCACCAAGCTTGAACGCCATTTTGAACAGATCAATAATGTGCACGTTGTATTGAATGTTGAGAAACTTCAGCAAATTGCAGAAGCAAAACTGCATATAAACGGCGGCGAAATTTTCGCAACTTCAGAACATGAAGATATGTATGCCGCAATAGACGCCCTGATCGACAAACTTGATCGTCAGGTGATTAAACACAAAGAGAAACTGACAAAACACTAACGATGGAACTTCGTACCATCCTGCAGCCGGAGTGTGCCTCCTGTGCCACTCCGGGCAGTAAGAAAAAAGTACTTGAGCTGGTAAGCGATCTTATCGCGGCTCAGTACCCCACCCTTTCCTCCCAGGAAGTATTCGAAAGTCTGCTTGCCCGGGAGAAAGTTGGCAGCACAGGAATCGGAAACGGTATTGCTATTCCTCACGGCAAACTGACGACTATTGATCATCCCATCGCCGTCCTGGTGAAATGCACCGAACCCGTTCCCTTCGATGCCATCGACAATCAACCGGTCGATATTCTTTTTGCCCTGCTGGTTCCAGCCGAGCAATGTCAGACTCATCTGGCAACACTCGCTGCAATGGCTGAAAAGCTCAGCGACAAACAAGTGGTTAAGCAACTGCGCAAAGCGCAGGATGACGCAGAACTGTTCCGGGTTATTACCGCATGAAATTGGTTATCGTATCGGGCCGCAGTGGCTCAGGAAAATCTGTTGCCTTAAGAGCGCTGGAAGATCTGGGCTACTACTGTGTGGATAATTTGCCGCTGTCGCTGATTGGCAGCTTGATGGAGCAACTCAAAAGCACCACTGAACAGGTCGCCATCAGTGTGGATGTGCGCAATCTGAAAAATCAGGATAAGGTGCTGGAGCAACAACTCAAGTCACTGAGCAATACTGAGATCACCAGTTTTTTCCTGTATTCAGGTGATGATATCCTGCTGAAACGCTACAGCGAAACCCGACGCCTGCACCCTTTATCACGCAACCAAAGCTCTCTGCAGGAAGCCATCAAACTGGAAGGCCAGCTGCTGGCCCCGCTGTCCAAGATGATGGACCATTTCATTGACACCTCACATCTGAATGTTTACGAACTGAGCGATCAGGTCCGGCAAATTCTGATGGGACACGTTGAAAAAGAGCTGGTTATTACCTTTGAATCCTTTGGCTTCAAACATGGCATGCCTGCCGAAGCAGACTTCATGTTCGACGTGCGCTTTTTACCCAATCCCCACTGGGAGCCGGAGCTGCGACCGCTGACCGGACTGGATCAACCGGTACAGGACTTCTTGAACCGCCAGACGCTGGTCAATAAATTCATCTGGCAGATTGAAAATCTGCTGGAAACCTGGCTGCCTCATCTTGAACGCAATAACCGCAGTTATCTGACCATCGCCATCGGCTGTACCGGCGGTCAGCACAGATCGGTATTTATCGCCGAGCAGCTGGCCAAGCGTATCGCCCAGGGCCAGCATACGGTCAAAGTTCGGCATCGTGAGCTGAGCAAACATGAAACTTGAGCGCCAGGTAACCATCTGCAATCAACTGGGTCTGCACGCCAGAGCCGCCACCAAGCTGGCGGTACTGGCGGGCCAGTTTGACGCTGAAGTGACCTTATCCAACGGTGAGAAGACCGCCAGTGCCGCCAGTGTACTGGGTCTGCTGATGCTGGCATCCGGTCAGGGTAAAACCATCTCACTGACCGCCGAAGGGCAAGACGCGCAAGCTGCCATGGATGCCATCTGCGCCCTGATCAATGCCCGTTTTGACGAAGGCCAGTAGCAAAAAATCTGTATAATTCCGATAGCTGGGCTATCATATGCGCCTGTCTGCACTGTGCCATTGCGGCACCCTGCCTGCGGCAGACATCAGTTTTACCTGACTAATCTCTATCAAGAAAAATCGGTAGCAGGGGGGAATTCATGCCGATCGAAGTTCTGGATAACGATCTGACCGAACAACGTCTTACCCAGCTGAACAAAGCGCTGGGCAGTGGCATGTTTGTGCATGTACGCAATATGCTGCATGACATGGCAGCCTCGGATATCGCGCTGATGCTGGAGTCATCCCCGCCGCAAACCCGTCAGATCCTCTGGCAACTTATCGATCAGGAGCAAACCGGTGAAATCCTCGAGGAACTGCCCGAGGACATGAAGGACCACCTGATCCGCTCCATGACCCCAGAGCGACTGGCCAAAGCCACCGCTGGCATGGATACCGATGATCTGGCTTACATTCTGCGCAGCCTGCCCGATGCCATGTTCCGTCAGGTACTCCAGTCCATGAGCGCGCAGGACAGAGCCCGGGTGGAACAGGCGCTGTCCTATCCGGAAGAAACCGCTGGCGGCATCATGAATACCGATACGGTCACCCTGAGGCCGGATGTCAACATCGATGTGATCCTGCGTTACCTGCGCCTGCGCGGAGAGCTGCCCGAAGCCACTGACACCCTGTACGTAGTGGATAAACGTGACCGCCTGCTGGGCGGCATCCGCATCACCGATCTGCTGACCTGTAATCCCGATGCCACGGTGCGGGATATTATGATGCCGGATTTGGAAGGTATTCCGGTTGGTATGTCCGATACCGAAGTGTCGCAGCTGTTTGAACGACACGACTGGGTATCCGCCCCCGTGGTCGATGAAGAGGGCAAACTGCTTGGCCGTATCACCATCGATGATGTGGTCGATGTTATCCGTGAGGATGCTGAACACTCAATGATGGGGATGGCCGGTATGGATGACGATGAAGACACCTTCGGCCCGGTGCTGAAAAGTACCCTGCGCCGCTCGCTGTGGCTGACCATCAATCTATTCGCTGCACTGCTGGCCGCCTCTGTCAGTAACATGTTTGAAGGTACCCTGGAAAAATTCGCCACCATAGCAGTACTGATGACGATTGTTCCCAGTATGGGCGGAGTAGCCGGCAATCAAACACTGGCGCTGGTGATCCGCGGTATTGCCCTTGGACATGTCGGCCAGAGCAACTCCCGTTGGCTGATTGGCAAAGAGTTGGCAATTGGCTTTCTCAATGGCCTGATGTGGTCAATTCTGGTATTTCTGGCGGTATGGGCCTGGAAGGGCGATCTGGCGCTGGGAGGCCTGATTGGCGGCGCCATGTTGATCAACATGACAGTCGCCGGGCTGGCAGGTGCCAGCATTCCGCTGATCCTCAAGCGTTTCAATATTGACCCGGCACTGGCGGGCGGTATGGTACTGACCACAGTCACTGACGTGATTGGCCTGTTTGCCTTTCTGGGACTGGCAACGCTGTTTTTAATGAATCACAGCGTCTAGCCGCCTATCCGCAAAATAAAAACGGCAGCCTGAGCTGCCGTTTTTTTATTGTCCTATTACCCCTGAATCGGGGTCAGAATAATTTCCACCCGACGGTTCTGGGCGCGCCCCTCTTTGGTATTGTTGGAAGCAATCGGACTGGCTTCGCCCATTCCTGATGCACTCAGGCGATTAGCATCAACACCACTGCGCGCCAGGTAGTTGCTCACCTCGGCAGCCCGCACCTGAGACAACCGCAGATTGTAAGAGTCTGAGCCACTGCTGTCGGTATAACCCAGCACATTCAGACGGGTTTTTGGATACTCTTTGGCAACCAGCGCCACTGAGTTGAGCACCTGCATGGCACGGTCGCTCAGATTGCTCTGATCAACGCCAAAAGTCACTTCGTTTGGCATATTCAGGATGATATTGTCACCATCACGGGTCACACTGACGCCGGTTGACTGCAATTGCTGACGCAGTTTGGCTTCCTGCACATCCATATAATAGCCAATGCCACCACCCAACGCGGCACCGGACGCCGCACCGATGAGCGCCCCTTTACCCCGATCACTTTTGCTGGATGACGCCACACCAATTGCCGCGCCGGCAATTGCCCCAATCAGGGCACCGTTGGTGGCCTTGGCATTCTGCTGCTCGTTGGTATAAGGGTTAGTCGTCTGACAGCCAGTCACCAAACTCAGTGACACCGGCAAAATCAGCAAGCATGCGGCTTGTTTTAACTTCATAAACCTGACCTCTTTATTTGATTGCAGTCCCAAGGGACAGTGGTGGCAGACGATAACGGATGGTCACGGCCTCTGGCAAGTCTCCGCTGTCGGATTGCCTCAGCTTGACTACACTTATTCCTGTCAGGACTCCCGTTCTGCTCTGACACACTATGCCCTGGTTAAATCCAATTCAATGATTTAACGCGAATTTTGTTTTATTCAAGCTGACAGCAAGCTGAACATTGGTTGTATTGATGCACAAACTACTTGAACAACAGCTGGCCCAGGTCTTCCCTAATGGTTTTCCCACGGAAATAAACCATTTACAACCGTACGTGGAAGACAGTTACAAGCAACTGGACAAGCTCAAGCAGCAACTGGCTGAATGTCAGGAAATGCTGCATCGCAAAGAAGCATCCCTGGATGTCCTGACCGATGTGGTCGCCGATACCTGCATCTGGCTGGATGGCAGCAACAGAATTCGCGATATCCGCGTAGGCAAATGCCTGGCGCGGGTGTTTTCTTCCGGGCTTGTCGATGAATCTGTTACCGCGCTGCCGCTTGGAGAAAGCCTGCATTTGTTTGAAAGCACACTCACCCAGGTAAGAGAGCAGAAATATCAATGCAGAAGAGAACTCATCATACGAACCCGACGCAAGGAGCTTTATCTCGAAGCCAAGTTCTATCCGCTGGATAACGACGAAGTGCTGATCGCGATGAAGGATGCCACGCTGAACAAATTGGTCTCTCAGCTCAACAATTCCGCACTGGCACAGTCACAAAAGGCCGGTCAGCAATTGCAGGATCTGATGAATTCGGCGCCGGTCGGCATTCTTATTACCGATCAGGATCATCAGTTGGTCATGGTCAACAACTATGCCATCGATCGGCTTGGGCAGGGACTGGCAAGCCTGCTCGGACAGGAGCCTACTCATTTCATCGAGCAGGAGTTCAGGCAGGAATACCTGGCCAATATTGACAGACAACTGACTCCTTCCCAAGTACAGCCGGGACGCATGGATTTGCGGTTGCAACCGGATCATGGCGACAGTTTCATGGCTGAGATGGCCTTTAACACCATCAATCTGGATGGCGATATTATGGTGACTCAGGTTTTCACCGACATCACTGAGCGTACGGCACTGGAAGCCAGATTACGGCACATGGCAAACACGGATCCATTGACCGGAGCCAACAACCGCAGGGCCTTTACCGAGGCTGCCGAGCAATCGCTGAGTGAAGCCAAACACCTCAACCAGCCTTACTCTGTTCTGGCAATGGACCTGGATTTGTTCAAACGCATCAATGACACCTATGGGCATACTACCGGTGATTTGGTGCTGTCCCACTTTGTCAGTGCTATCGGCACCCAGCTCAGGCCGCAGGATGTTCTGGGGCGATTTGGGGGCGAAGAGTTTATGCTGGCGCTGCCGGATACCAGCCTGGAGCAGGCGGCTCAGGTTGCTCGGCGCCTGAGAGAAAACGCGGAACATCTGCAGGTTAATACCGGCATTGAAATCGTCCACTTCACTGTCAGTATCGGGGTGGCTGCCCTCAATCCGCGTCACACCCAGCTGGAGCAAATTCTCAACGAAGCGGACCATATGCTGTATCAGGCCAAAGAACAGGGACGCAATCAGGTTGTCGTGCAACGCAGCCTGCCTCGAAGCCGGGGAACCTGAGACGCAATCTTGCAAATCAAGACAGAGATCACAGGCTTTGTGATGCTGGGCACTTCTTGAACACAGAGCATAGTGGGATAATTTCTGCTCTCCTCTGTATTCGTTATTAATCCTGCTATGAAAACCCAAATGAAGGGCAATCTGCTCGCAGCATTCTCATTTTTGCTGTGGGGTGTACTGCCTTTGTACTATCAATTTCTGCCCGGCGCCGAGATTTTTGAGCTGTTGGCTTACCGGGTACTGTTCTCCGTTCCCGTCATGTTGCTTATCCTGACGCTGCTTGGCCGCAGACTGGACTGGCACGCCATTGTGGCAGACAAACGCTCGGTCATGATGGCTCTGGTGGCCAGCTGCATCATGTGTGTCTCCTGGTGCGCTTTCACCATAGCCCTTACCCATGGTCAGGTACTGGCAGCCAGCCTGGGGTTCTTCATCAATCCGCTGTTTGCCATTGCGCTTGGCGTACTCTTCCTCAAAGACAGATTATCCCACGGTCAGGCTGCCGCAGTGCTGCTTGGAATATCCGGCATCGTTTATCAGGTCTGGGTGTACGGCGAGCTGCCGATTTTGGCGCTGGTGATGGGCAGTTTCTTTGCACTTTACGGTCTGGCCAAAAAATTCATTCGTTTTGACGCACTGACCTCGGTCACCATTGAAGCCATGTGGCTGGCACCGCTGGCACTGGTATATCTCATCTATCTGGTTGTGACCGGAAAAAGCCAATCCATGGACAGCTGGCAAACCATCCTGCTGTATATCGGTTCGGCGCCCGTCACGCTGCTGCCACTGGTGTTTTTTGCCATGGCGATCATACGCACAACCCTGACCAATATCGGCCTGATGCAATATATTGAGCCCAGCGTACAGTTTTTGCTGGCCATCATGTTATTCGGCGAAGTCTTTGATGAGGTCAAACTGGTGAGCTTTTCACTGATCTGGGCCGGACTGCTGATATGCACTCTGGAAGCACTGCCCTGGCATAAGCGCAAACGCGCCGCTCACAGATAAACAGCAGCTATCTGTCGTCTGTTGCGTCAAAGAGCCATAGAAGTAATTGGCCCGGCATATCGCCGGGCCGGTTGAATAAAACAGGTGATATTCAGTCAATCACCTTGCTGGCACGGGTCATCTCCCGCTTACCCAGCGCGCCAGGATAAGGTTTTACGCAAAAACCCGCGGCTTTCAAATCCCGTTTGAACTGGCCATTGGCACAGTAAGACACCAGCAGACCATCGGGCTGCATCAGCTCATAGCACTTCCTGAAATTATCCAGTGCCCATACATCGGCCTGTTTGTTCGGTGCAAAAGCGTCAAAATAAATCAGGTTAACGGACTGCGCAGCAGCCTCATAGGTTTCAAGCCGTCCATGCACTTTGCGCAGCACAAATCCCGGTAATACTTCCACGTCCTGATCCCAGGGCGCATCATGCAGCGCGTCAAACAAAGGCGCTGCATCCTCTGATAGCAGACTCTTATAGTTCAGCCCTTCAATCAGTGTTTTGGTCAGTGGGAAAGGCTCGATCGAGACGTAACGTACGCGGATATTCTGCACCCGGGAAAACTCCCGGAATCTGAGCATGGTCAGCAGAGCATTGAGCCCAGTGCCAAATCCCACTTCCAGAATCGATAAGTCGCTGGTCTGCTCCAGCTTTGCATCCATACCGGCATGGATAAACACATAGCGGGACTCCGCCAGAGCCCCTTTATGGCTGTGATACGTTTCATTGATTTGGGCGTTGAACAGGGTATGGGAGCCATCACCGGTCAACTGCAGTTCGACGTGATTCATCTCAGTAATAATGTGCAATCAATTATGGGGCCGGATTATAACAATGACAGCCTGCCAAGAGTATTGCTCAAAAAGTGTCATCTTTGGCTTGCAATTTTAGTTTGAATAGCAAACAATTCACAAAACAAATAGTTTGATTATCAAAATATATTGCGAGGTCGATATGAGCAGTACTCCACACCCAATAGATCGCTGGCAACATGCTCACGATTTTTCAGCCATTAACAACAAAGGTGAACGCAACACCAAAATTGTGCTGCTGCTGACTGTGGTGACCATGGTCGCTGAGATTGTCGCCGGTACACTCTATGGTTCCATGGCACTGCTGGCCGATGGCTGGCACATGGGCACCCATGCTGCCGCCTTTCTGCTGGCGCTGTTCACCTATCACTATGCCCGCAAACACGCCGATAATCCGGCATTCAGCTTCGGCACAGGCAAAGTCAGCGTACTGGGTGGCTATACCAGTGCCATCGCCTTGGGGATTGTGGCACTGATGATGGCCGGTGAGTCACTGCTACGATTTATTGAACCGGCAAAAATCGGTTATGACCAATCCATTCTGGTCGCTGTCATTGGCCTGTTGGTCAATCTGGTCAGCGCCGTACTGCTCAAAGATCACGACCATGGCCACAGTCATGGGAACGATCACAGTCATGACCACGACCACGACCACGACCACGACCACGACCACGACCATCAGGATGATCGGCCACAGGCAGCGGATCACAATCTCAAAGCCGCCTATATGCATGTGCTGGCCGATGCACTGACCTCGGTATTGGCGATTGCCGCACTGCTGCTGGCGAAATACCTGGGCCTGACCTGGCTGGATCCCTTGATGGGGATTGTCGGTGCGATCATCATCGGTCGCTGGGCCTGGAGTCTCATCGGTCAGACCAGCCCGGTATTGCTAGATGCCGATCCTCAGACTGACTATCGTACCCAAATAGAACAGCGCCTGCAGACACTTGAGGATCACCACATTGCCGATCTGCATCTGTGGCGGGTCAACGCTGACCGTTATGCGCTGATGCTGTCGCTGGTCAGTCACCAGCCCCATGCCACAGAGCAATATCATGATATGCTTGCCGACCTGCCGTGGCTGGCCCACATCACGGTAGAAACCCATACCTGTCGACAACCCCAGTGCCCCGGAGGAACATTTTGAATTCACACGACACAGAGTCAGGCCTTAACCACGCCATCGTTGAGTTCTACGAAAAGCTGTCATCCTGGGAGCATGCGATAGTCCGCGAGCAGGGGATCAGCCTGTCCCATGTACATACTCTGGAAGCGCTGGGTTTTCACGGTGCCATGCGCATGAAGGAGCTGGCAGAAAAAATCGGCGTGACTACAGGGACACTGACGGTGCAGGTTGAAAAACTGGTGGCGGCAGGTCTGGTGGAACGCCTGCCCAATGAGACTGACCGGCGTTCTGTCCGGGTCGGTCTGACCGCTCAGGGGCAAACCCTGTTTCAGGCCCACAGCGACCAGCACCATGCACTGACCGCTGAGCTGACGGCGGATTTCAGCGAGCAGGAACGGGGGGTGTTGCTGAGCTTCTTTGAACGTATGAACCGGCATTTTTAGTTGATCAAAAAATGCCGGAATCAGGCTGATGATTGAGGGGCAATATCATTACCCCCTGTCGTAAAACATCAGCAAGTTAGCCAACATCCAACCCAACGGCAGAAGTACAGAACGGTTCGCCTTACAGGAACTGATACACACCAATCGCCAGGATCATCAGCGGGCAAACATAACGGACGTAGGCAATCCAGCAACGCCATCCGGCCGAGTAGCCTGATACCCCGTCCTGAGCCAGAATATCTTCAACCAGATTGGCCCGACGCCAGATCCAGCCCAGATACAAAGCGATACCCAAAGCCACCAGCGGCTGGGCAATCTGAGTAGTCAATACCACCATGGGACTGAACAGGAATTCAAACCCCAACGCCAGCAACAGCGCGCCCATGGTCAGCAAACTGCCGATACGCCACACCGCCTGCCTGCGACTCCAGTGCCATTTTTGAATGCCGTAGTTCACCGGCACCTCGGCGATGGAGATGGCCGAAGTCAATCCCGCGATAATCATCAGGCCAAAGAAGGCACTGCCAAACAACGGACCGACCACAGGCCCCAGCGAGGCAAACAGCGCCGGCAAAACATCAAACACCAGAGTATCTGAATTCTTCAGCGCGCCGGTGGCATCAAACACCTCAACACCCTGATGCTGCGCCACCGAAATCGCCGGTACTATCATGGTCGCAGCCAGCACAGCAATCACAGTCGCCATACCCGCGACCATGGCGGTCAGCTTGCCGATATGCTGGGTGTTGTCCAGATAACTGGCATACACCATCATGGCGCCGGTGCCGACACTCAGGGAAAAGAAAGTTTGTCCCAGAGCGCTGATCAGCACCTGCGCGCTGAGCTGACTGAAGTCCGGCACAAACAACCAGCGCAGGCCCTCAGCTGCAGCAGGCAGGCTCAGTACATAGGCAACTCCCAGTAGCAGAATAACCACCAGCACAGGCATCAAGCGGCCGGACCATTTCTCAATGCCCTGGGACACACCCTGACGGATCACGGCAAAGGTAAGCACACAAAACAGCGCGGTAAATATCAGATTGCGGGACAGCGAAAAGTCCGTCAGCCAACCGACCACCGAAGTGCTGGCTGATACCCCGGGCAGCAACTGCACCAGAGAAGCCAGGCTGTAGCTGACAAACCAGCCGGACAACAAGGTATAAAAAGTCAGGATCAATCCGGCGGTGACAATGGACATGGCACCAATCAGCCTGCCCATGTGCCGGGTGACGGGACTCCGTCCCAGGGACGCCATGGTATCTGCCGGATTGGTCTGGCCATGGCGACCAATCATCAACTCAGCCATCAACATGGGCATGCCCAGCAAACACATGAGCACCAGATACACCAGCAGGAAGGCACCGCCACCGTTGTTGGCGATTTGAGTGGGGAATCCCCAGATACTGCCAACGCCCACGGCACTGCCTGCGGCGGCGAATACAAAGCCTATACGGGAGCTGAATTGTCCGGCTGAACAGGACTGAGCCATACTTACCTCCAAAAAATCATCGGCGGCAAGCATAAAGCGATAAACGGCAGTTGCAACAGGATGTTATTGCGCGATTCAAACGTTAATGCACAACAAACAGTGATAAATACAAAACAAAAAGAAATTAAAAAAACATATACCCATCTGATACGACAGATTATTGCGAGAACATTTTCCCCTTGACCATGGCGCGCAATATTCTGCACCACTCACCCAGTCGCAGAAATGTGATCTGACAGGCTAGATGGGCAATTCTTCAGCACCCAGCGCCCATGTTTTCAGGCCTCAGGCAATGGCAAGGGACCGTGGTTTTTGACCTGCTTGAGCACAAAGCTGGAGTGAACCCCGGCAATATGGGCATTGCTGGTCAGCTTGTCCAACAAAAACGCCCGGTAGGACTGCATATCCCTGACCATGACCTTGAGCAGATAGTCCGACTCAGAGCCGGTCAGCAGGCTGCATTCCAACACTTCAGGATAACGGCTAATCTGCGCCTCAAACGCCCCCAGCACCTCCTGCGTATGACGCTCCATGCGCACCTGAATATGCACGGTCAGATGCAGATCAAACATTTCCGGTGCCAGAATTGCCGCATAGCTGCGGATATACCCGGCCTCTTCCAGAGCCTTGACCCGGCGCGAGCAAGGCGATGGTGACAGGCCGACCATAGAGGCCAGCTCCTGATTGGCGATGCGTCCCTGGGTTTGCAGCAGTCTGAGGATTGCCAAATCTATCTTGTCCAGTGTCATACTCTTTCCCGGTGGGTGACTTGTACGCCGGGCAGCAAAGTGCCACGCCTTAACGCAAAAAGCCGCCATACGGCGGCTTTTTGCGACAAGATCACCGAATTATTCGTTAATCTCAGCGTTGTGATACACCTTCTGCACGTCATCGCAATCTTCCAGCGCTGCGATAAACTTGTCAAAAGTCGCCACATCTTCACCACTGACTTCAGTCATGGTTTGTGGCACGAAGGAGATCTCTTCCACTTCGAAGTGGATTTCCGGTATGGCTTCCACCAGCGCGGTACGCACATTGTTGAACTCGGTAATAGGTGCAAAGACGGAGATCATGCCTTCGTCCAGCTCAACGTCGGTCACGTCCACATCGGCCATCATCAGCAGTTCCAGAATGGCTTCGTCGTCTTCACCCTTAAATACGAACACTGACTGGTGATCGAACATGTGCGCCACAGTGCCTGGGCCGCCCAGTTTGGCGTCATTCTTTACAAACGCCTGACGCACTTCAGTAAAGGTACGCTTCACGTTGTCAGTCAGACAGTCCACGATCACCATACAGTTACCTGGACCAAATCCTTCGTAACGGGCTACTTCGTAATCTTCACCGCCGCCACCCTTGGCTTTTTCAATGGCACGCTCAATCACGTGAGCCGGTACCTGATCCTTCTTTGCACGCTCGATCATGCGACGCAGTGCCAGGTTACCATCAGGCTCTACACCACCGTTTTTGGCGCATACATAGATCTCTTTGCCATAGCGGGAGTACAGGCGGGTCTTCTGACCGGCTGTCTTGGCCATGGATTCTTTGCGGTTTTGATACGCTCTTCCCATCTTGTGTCTCGGATTGGTTCTCACAGGTCTAAACGAAGCGATGATTTTAACAGCTTTTCCCCGCAAAAAGCGAGTTTGACGAAGAGAACAAAGGGTCTGTAACCAAGCGCTTTGTCCCCTATTTCAGTGAAATAGCGCACTGATTAAAGAGGATTAATATAGTTCATCTCCCCTGGACCACGAACCCGTCCCAAATTTCTGCCGACAGGCTTTGGCTGAATTCATCTCCACCATGTACACCTTCGGCCTCACCTGCTGACGCAAGTCGTCCGGAGCAGAATAGACAAGCTACGACGCTTAAAACATGTCAGCGCTGACTGGCGTTATCAGTGCCAGCTCAGGGAACTATTCAGGAAACAATTCAGAAAACAATGCAGCCTTTGATACGAAGTTCCGTCCGCAACCATCATGACTAACGTATTAATGGCTCACAGTTAACTGACAGAACCGGTTTCACATCCGTCATTACCCTTGTCGATGTAAGCAGTCACTTTGCTATTGCCTGTTAACCGGGCTGGCCAGCAACATCCCCATTCACCAGACGCCTGGCAGCAATCAATACCGTTTTTCTGCGCAGTCAATGAAGGGGGGATGAAATCGGGGTCAGATTCGCCCTGAGAGCAGGATTTGGGAGTAGCCTTGAAATCATCATCCGAATCGGAGCAATACCATGAACAATAAGCATATGGGCATACACAAACAAACCAATCACGGAGTTCAGCATACTGCTGAGTTTGAGCACGAAAAGATGGCGCGTCGCTACGACGATGGCCATGAACACAAGCACGACAAGGATCATCACCAGTGTCGGGAACATGAACAGAGCCATCCCCACACTCAACATGGTGGCGATCCGGTCGGTCACAAACATCCCCAGCAAACTCACCACGACCGTCATGAACATGACGAGCACAGACATCACAAAGTCAAACAGCACGATCATAAAGAATGCTGTCGTGAACATCATAAAACCGGCCACCAATAAAACCCGGCTGCGTCTGATAGCGCCTGCCGGAGTGTGGTTAATCGCTTCCGCGCTATCAGGCGGGTAAATCAATATCATTCTTTGATATCCCGGCCAGACCACCGCTCATCAGCGAGGTGGCCGGGCAGCACAGAGTCTGCCTCTACTCCCGTCTCTGGAGCAATCCCGATCACAGGGTCATCTTCATGGCTCATATTCAGCACTGATTTCCGACTCTGAATGTTAGCCTCATCGTCGCTTTGCCTGTCCCGACCTTACGGGTCTATACACAAGGGACGATACACACGAGTATCGGCTGCTGATGCAATGTTTTTGCGTGGCAAATTGAATATGCTTTGGGATCAAGACGATGACGTCATGAAAAAAGCGATTGAAAGCCAAGCCTGCTCTTCACCTGAGTCCAAAGATCCGCTAGTTTGATAACACTCGGTCAAGTTCGGGAGTCAGGGGATGAAAAAGCACAAGCATGAAGCACAGTTGCTGAAAATGGCGCTGGAAATTGGCCTGGCCTACGCCAAGAAAAGAGGCTTTGCCGTACCGGATAAAGGTTTCTCTGAAAAGGATAAAGTCGAGTGTATTTATCGTCTGCTGGTAAAGGATCAGTTGATCGGCCCGTTGCCGGACGACAAGGAAGATGGTCCCAATATGCGCCATCGACTGGTTATGTGGATCAGCAACAAATTACCGGAAGACCATCCACTGCTAAACTGACCGGCACACAAGCTCAACAAATAAAAGTTCACTTATGACCTGCCAGCGCTGCAGCGACAACATTTTCAAACGTAAACTGGGGCGCTGCACATCCTGTATGCGGCAGTTAACCCTGCTGTCGGTGCTGGGATGGCCCATTTGGTTACTTCTGTACCGCGACCATCCCACTCAGGTAAACGCCATTGCCCTGGGTCTGTTTTGCTGTGCTTTCACCGGCTTGCTGATGCTGCACTGGATCATTCGCTGTCAGCGATTGTGGCGTGCCAGAGCGTTACGCCAGCGACGTCAACAGCATCGCGTGCTGCACTCCGAAACATAATCTCTGCCCCAAAACACCTCAGGCGCATATGAATAGGCCTGAAACTGTTTTCCGTGATTGCAGGTCTGCTATTGTCAGATGACTCCATCAATAAGCGGATGAAAGTTAACGTGGCGCCCAATGTTGCGATTTCAGGCGGTTGTTACTGGTGCATGCAGGCAGTACTGGATGTACTGCCTGGCATGATCGCTACCCAAATTGGATGGTTTTATCAGGACCATCAGCGCATTGAGGTTGCCGCCGGATATTGGGATTGCTCACAGCTTGCGCTTGAAAGTCTGCTGCAAATTCACCTGTTGCTGTTTTGCCAGGGAACAGATCATGCCCTGCGACCGCGCTATCCTCGGGCAATCTGGTTTGGATCTGAATCATCAGGCCACCAGGCACGGGCCTGGCTGGACGAGCAGCACATCGATGCAAGGCCAGATGTTAATCCTCTGGCCGATTTGATCCCCGCACCGGAGCGATATCAACACCTGTTTTGCCGGCATCCTCAGCTGCCCTTTTGTCAGCGTATCATCGCCCCCAAACTCACAGTACTAGACCGTGAGTTTGGCTATTTACTCAACCGCTGAATAATCTTCACCATGCCGCTCACGAACATACTTTCCCTTGAGATATCCCAGTGACTGAGCTCGCAATACATTGTAATTCAATACATTAGCCTTCTCTCCTTAAAAAAGCCCTTTCAGGGTCCAACACAAGGACAGTTTATGAAGGTCAGTTACCTGCTCCCCCTTTCCCTTTTGCTGACAGCACCCACGCAGGCGGCACAACTCAGTCTTGGAGGATTCCTCAAGACCAATATCAAAGTGGCCGATGGCACACTGCCATTCAAAGAAATCTATGACGGCATAATGCCGCCCGGCGAAGACACCCGCAAAACCCAGTTCAGTGCTCAGGAAAGCCGCCTGAATCTGTCCTTGACCCAGGGACAGGCTAAAGGCTTTATCGAGATTGATTTTGCCGGCTCCGCCCAGGGCAACAGCATAGTATCCAACTCCTACAGCCCCCGCCTGCGCCATGCCTATATCAGCTACGAAGGTCTGACGGTCGGCCAGACCTGGTCCACCATGGTCAATACCTCGACCTTCCCGGAGTCGGCCAATCTCGGAGGCCCGCTGGTCGGCGAGGCGATGGTGCGACAGGCTCAGGTGCGTTACAGCTTCGACGATAACAACTGGCAAATCGCGCTGGAAAACCCTACCACTTACGGCAAATATGTGATTACCGATGCGCAGGGTGACACCAGCATCAAGGATTATTCCAAAGCGGATGACTACATCCCGGATCTGGTTATTCGCCGCAATATCTCAGGCGACTGGGGAAATGTGTCAGCAGCTGCGTTAGTGCGCGCCTTAAAACCCGCTGACAGCTATCAAGCAGCCATTGGCGGCTCAGTGGCCGGTAAGTTCAATCTTTGGGGCAAGGACGATCTACGTATACAACTGCACTACGGCAATCTGGGTCGCTATGTCGGCACAGGCGCGGCACTGGATATCTACAATGGTGAGCTGGAAACCATCCTGGGCGGTACTGTCGCCTATCGCCATTTCTGGAACGACAACCTGCGCTCATCCATTTTCTATGGCCAATCCACAACTGAAATAGAGAACAACAATCGTCGCCAATATGCGCTCAACCTATTCGGTAATCTGACCCGAGAGTTAGTGGTGGGTGTGGAAGTGGGTCGCTACGATGTGGACGATGGCGTTACCACAGGCCGGCCTAAAGACATGAAGGGAAGCTCCAACTACCTGCAGCTGTCGATGCAGTTTTTCATTTGAACCTGCTCAGCCTCTTGCAAATATCAAGCAAGAGGCTGATTGTCTGCTTGATTTTCCCTTTTGGGCTTCTCACACTGGGCAGATTCCATCTGCGGGTACAGCCATGATACCGGACACAGCATTCAACCACCGAAAAAGCCAGTTCAGAGAGTTTGAGCTCATCGACCTCCATCGTATGTATCAACAGCGAGACCAGCTTGGACAGCCACCTCATCAGCCCCACCGACTGAAGTTTTACAATCTGCTGTACGTGCGTAGTGGAGCTGGCCAACATATGGTCGATCTGCAAATGCATACTTTTAAGCCCGGAAGCCTGATACTGGTGCAGCCCAATCAAATTCAGGCATTTGACTTCAGCTCACCAGTGGCAGGAAAACTGCTGTTGTTCACCCAGGCATTTCTGGATCAGGTCCATGCCAATATGAGGCTACCCAGCTTTACTCCAACTCACCTGACAAAGGGGTTTCATCCCCTTACCGATGCGCCGCCTCTTGTCACAGAGAGACTAGACATGTTGTTACGACAACTGGAGTTGGAAAGCGATCATCCAGACATGGACGCATTGATCGTCATGCACTTATTCAGCGCGCTGTTCCTGCTGCTTCACCGTGAAAATCCCGGACTTTGTCATACCGGCTTGAGCGAATCCCGAACTCACCAACTGGGAACCTTCATGTCCTTATTAAAGCAAGAATATACTCATCAACGGGAGGCAGAATGGTATGCAAACCAAATGCACACCACTTACAAAACCCTGAATCAACTTTGCAAACAGGCCACCGGTCAAACTGCCAAACAACTGATCAATGCCTACACCATCCTCGAAGCCAAACGCAGATTGGTCATCTCTGGCATCCAGGTTCAGCAGCTGTCCTACGAACTGGGTTTTGAAGATGCCAGCAACTTCATAAAATATTTCAAAAAACTGACAGGAATCACTCCCAAACAATTCCGTTTAACGCATCACCAAAATTCATAGTGGTTCGATATTTACCATTTTATGACCGATACTGACCCTGTGTTCTCCGATGGCTTTGCCTAACATGAGCCCATCAACGAACAGGAGTACACAGCATGAAATCCACATTCCATCACGTCATTGTCAATACCGCATTAACACTCGGCATCCTGACCTCACCGCTAAGCATGGCTGAGACAGCCGTCAGCAACACAGATAAAGCCAGAGCCCTTATCGAAAGTATCGAAAACAGAGACCCGACACCTGCGGGATACATCAACCCAACCCGATATATTCAGCATAACCTTGCAGTTAAAGACGGTCTGGCCGGATTTGGCGAGGTCCTGCAACAACTCCCCAAGGGAAGCGCCAAAGCCAAAGTAATAAGAGCCTTCGAAGATGGTGACTATGTCGTTCTTCACACTCAATATGATTTTTTTGGCCCCAAAGCAGGCTTTGATGTATTCCGTTTCGAGCAAGGATTGATCGTTGAGCACTGGGATAACCTGCAGGCAACGTCTGCTCCCAACCCCAGCGGCCGTACTCAGTTTGACGGAGCAACCGACATCACAGATCAGGATAAGACAACAAACAATAAAGCTCTGGTCGCAGATTTTGTCAGCCAGATCCTGATGCAAGGACAAATGGATAAAATTAAGCGCTTTATCGGCCCGAAGGACAGCGATTATCTGCAGCACAATCCTTATATCGCCGATGGCCTCAATGGACTCGGAGCCGCGCTTGCGGCGATGGCGGAGCAGGGGCAATCTATGGTTTATCGTAAGAATCACAGAATTCTGGGGCAGGGGAACTTTGTTCTCTCCATCAGTGAAGGGGAATTTATGGGACAGGATGTCGCCTTCTACGATCTGTTCAGGGTCGAGAGCAACAAAATTGTTGAACATTGGGATACCGTCGAGCCAATCCTTCCCAAAGCTAAATGGCAAAACCAAAACGGCAAATTCAACTTCCGTTAAACCGTGATAATGTTCCTTAGCAGACATTTATAGCCCTCTGGCCTGCCCTTCAGGCCAGAGCCGTTTCCGACCTCCTGATACTTAACCTTCCTTTTTGCCAGAGCAGAGTGAGCCGGGCTACAATCAGGCCGGTTTAATTGCAGAGTCAGCACATGGAAACAGTTGGGAAATCGGCACTTATTGTCGAAGGTGGCGCCTCCCGGGGCATATGGTCATGCGGTATTCTGGATTACTTTCTGCATCAAGACTTTTGCCCCTTCGACAGCTTTTGGGGGGTCTCAGCCGGAGCCAGCAATCTGGCCGCCTTTTTGGCGAAAATGCCGGGCCGGAATCTCAAAGTGTATGCCGATTACAGCTGCCGCCGGGAATTTCTGACACCCGGTAAATTCCTGCTCGGCGGTGATTTGATGGATCTGGACTGGATGTGGCAGGAAACCCTCAGGGATCTGGGCATAGACAAACAGACGCTGGGCGCCGATAAGCGTCCTTTTTTCCTTGGCGTAACCCGCAGGGACACTGGAGAGGCACAATATCTGACTCCCTCTCCCGATGAACTGGCGCAAACGATGAAGGCCTCCAGCGCCGTGCCGATTATTTATCGCCAGGGAGTGCAACTGGGTAAGTTCAGATATGTTGATGGTGGTGTCAGCGATGCAATCCCGGTAGCCGAGGCCATTCGCCGGGGCGCAACCAGAATCATGATCCTGCGCAGTCGTCCGGCGTCTTACCGCAAATCGCCACCTCTGATACCGGCATTGATGAAACCCTTACTCCGGGATGCACCGGCACTGATCCCTCTTATGCAAACCCGGCATGTTCGTTATAACCGCACACTGGATTTGATCGCCAATCCGGCCCATGGAGTTCAGATCATGCAGGTCTGTCCGGCCGAAGGCTTCTCCATGAAACGCCTGGGAGTCAAACGGGCCGATATTGAATACGCTTACAAGCTGGGCTATCAGGCGGGTGAACAAGCCATAGCCAACTGGCAGATATTGCTGGCGGCAGGCACTGAGCGATAACCATAAAAAATGCGGGTCAGTCTTGACCCGCATTCTCACCTGAGAAGATAAAATCGCTCAAGCTGAGCCACGGTTAGAAAAACACACCGCCCAGATAAGTAACCAACAAACGATTCTGATAATCATCGTTGTAGTTCCATGCAGCGATACTGTATGGCGCTCTTTGATATCTGGCCTGGATGAAAATGGTGTCGCCCTGTTGCAGATGCATGATGCTGTTCACCGCAGCAATGCCCGGAATCGCACAGCCATAATTGGCAATATCCGCGAAGGTCACAGGTCCAATGGCGTTGTTGCCCCCCGGAGCTGCAGCATTTGGCAAGGAGATACCAATTCTCAGCAGATAGTTGTAACCACAAGCCTTTTGAGAATATCTGGCATCAATGTTGTACAGACCTTCCTGAGGCGCAGTAAAAATATGAGAGTTAGTATCAAATGAGTAATCAACGTTGATATCAGCGCGGTTATATTCAACCACTTTGATTCGACCATCATTGGCTTCTGTCAGTTCGCTGCCGGAAATTTTGGCATCAACCACAACAGTACCTGGCAGTAGGTATGTTTGACCGGCACTGGCATTTCCGGCAAAAGCAAACAGTGCAATTAACAGGGTTGCGGATACTTTAGTGGCTAAATTTTTTGACATTCTGGCAGGCTCCTGAGCTTGTCGATGTAATCACGTTGTTAAAAACGCGCTTATCATACAAATTCAGCAAACCCATGACAACATAAATAACCACGCAAAATACAAGCAAAAACATAATCAGCTGATAACAAACAACAAATCAGTTAAAAATGCCAATTGAGAAATCTAAAGTCTATTTTCAATTTTCTGTTTGATATCGGGAATTCATTGTTTTAATTAGAAAATCTGACTTATGCCACAGTTTCCCATAAGTGGCTTGCCCCGCAGAGCTGGGCGGGTAGAATCCGCGCCAACTAATTTATTGCGCTGTATAACCCTGGAAATCCGGTCCAGAAGTCTCTACCACAAGACCTAATCTTGTGACTACAGCACAGTCATTCAGGAGCCTTTGGTTACCTGATGTCCGGTGTCATCTGCCAATAAGTTAACCCCAAATCATTTCTTCCAACGACAGATATGGGCATCACTGTGGCACTGGACATTCTTCTCAAGCGGGCTGGCACCAATCCGGTTCTGGACAACACCTTTAAACTTACGCAGCGCAAAGCCAATGTCGGCACCGAGTTATATGCCGGATTCATTACCTTTTTAGCCATGAGCTACATTTTGGCTGTCAACCCGGCGATTCTTGGTGGCATTGAAGGTATGGACAAAGGCGCCGTCTTCACGGCAACCGCAGTGGCTGCCGCACTGGCAACACTGATTATGGGGATTTTTGGCAACTACCCTGTGATGCTGGCGCCAGGGATGAGCATGAATGGTTTCTTCAAGGGCATGTTGTTGTCCAGCTCTGTGGCACTGCTGTGGCATGAGGCACTGTTCGGCATCTTCCTGTCCGGGGTGATTTACCTGATCTTCTCGCTCACCCGTATCCGCAGGCAGATGATCGAGTCGATCCCCGAAGATCTCAAACTCGCCATTACGGTATCACTCGGATTGTTCATTGCCTTTCTGGGGTTAAAAAACGCCGGCATCATAGTCGCCAACCCTATCATTCTGGTCAGCATGGGGGACATTACCAAGCCTCAGGTCGCCATCGCCTTTATCAGTCTGTTTGTCGCCGTGGGTTGCATGGTGCGCAATATCAAGCTGGCGACCTTTATCGCCTTTATGACATCAATTCTGCTGACCCTGGCCAGCGATGCCCTGCTGGGTACCCACTATGCGCCATTGCCGGATCAGTGGTTCTCGGCGCCCCCCAGCCTGGCCCCAAGCTTCGGCGCTATCTTCAATTTCGAATTTCTGACGCTGGACAAGATCTTTGACCTGCTGTTCATCGTGATCATCTTTTTTATTGTCGACTTCTTCGATGGCCTGTCTACCATTGTTGGCGTTGGCCGGGATGCAGGCATCATAGATAAAGACGGTAAAGTACCCAATGCCCGTTCCGCGCTGGTGGCCGACGCCGGAGGCACAGTGATAGGCAGTGTACTGGGCACCACTTCCATCACCTGTTTCTCTGAATCAGGTATCGCCTCGGCGCAGGGTGCCAAAACCGGCCTGGCGGCAGTGGCCACTGCTTTGCTGTTCCTGTTGGCACTGTTCCTGTATCCGATCTTTTCCATCTTCTCTACCGCCATTGTTGCGCCAGCGATGATAGTTGTGGGCATTTACATGGTTGGCCGACTGGGTCAAATCCAGTGGCATGAGAAAGAGTCCTGTGTAGCGGCTTTTTTCACCATCATGTTCACCATCCTCAGCTTTTCGCCAGCAAACGGCATGGCTATGGGCTTTATCAGCTATGCCTTCGCCATGCTGGTTGCCGGTAAGGGACGTCAGGTTCATCCAATCATTTATATTCTGAGCCTGATCTTCATCGTATATCTGGTCATGCTGTAAACCAGCCAGCAACTTGCCTCAGTCGTGGCCAGACACCGGATTGAGTGCATTACAAACGCCCCCGGGAGCGGAATCAACCATTCCCGGGGGAGTGACGACGACTTGCGGTGTGCTGAATATCAGCCCCGTGTCACCTAAAACTCCAGATACCAGTAGTTCAATGTGCCGGTTTGGGCATTAATCGGATCTCTGACCTTCAACTGCCAAATCCCCTGACGACTTACCTCTCTGGTTCCTGCAGGGAAGGTGCGCTCCACGCCGTCGCCATAGAAGGGTGAGCCACTGCGTTTGACCGGATACTCCCTCCCAGAAGGCCCTATCAAACTCAATTCCAGATTATCCGGCATGGGATGGTCAACCCTGACCCGTACCAGCACTGTATAGGCTCCGCGGTCAATATCCCATACCGAAGCACTGCTGGATAACCAACCATTCCATACCGGATTTACGTCCGAAATGGGATACGCACTGCGATTACCGTAGAGCACTCTGAACTCATCAAATAACTGCAGTTGCCAGCGCTTGAGCACTCCTGAGCTCTGAGCCCCGTTGACGACTTCCAGTCGCCACTCCCCCTGTGTGGAAATATCAGCCGCTTCCGATACCGTTATCACATAGGTTTTGAGCAGCGTTGTCAGCCCGGCATTGCCGATTTTGTCCTGCAATACATAGCGGTTGCCTGCAGGACTGAACAATACCAGCGACAAGCCTTCAACCGCGCTGTGCTCGAGCTCCAGAGTGACTTCCAGCTTTTTTACCGGGCCGGAGAATGACACCTGAATCGCGCTCGATACCTGGCTGTCTGGCGCCAGTATCAACTGATTATTGTTGGTAAAAATGCCGCTTTCAGGACAATCCTCAGAGCAGGGTGGTGGCGGGCAGGAGGCACATACAACATCCTCCAGCGAATACAGCAGCCGATTGGCAGAGCCTGCCGGATTACTGATCTTGTTCTTTGTCGCCCGCTCGATCAGTTCATTGCGCAATTCAACCGGCTGCAGATGGGGCCGGCCGGCAAGCATCAATGCCACCGCCCCGGCAACGTGGGGCGAAGCCATGCTGGTACCGCTCCAGGTTGCAGTATTAGTGTCGGAACCTATCATGGCAGACGTAATATCCACCCCCGGAGCAAAAATATCGATGCAACTGCCGTAATTTGACCACCCGGCCCTTGAATCGTCACGATCACTGGCCGCCACGGTTATCGCGTTACTGGCTCCGGCCGGAGAGACACTGCAGGCATCTGTGCTCCAGTTGCCAGCAGCAACGACGACATTGATGCCGGCAGCCACAGCCGCATTAACCGCATCATTCAGCGCCTGTGAAGCGGAAAACTGCAGACTGATATTCGCCACCGCCGGTCCAGTCCGATTGCTGTTAATCCAGTTAAGGGCCTGGATGACTTCGGTGGTACTGCCATACCCGCCGCAACTGAGCACCCGCAGGCCCACCAGATTGACGTTTTTGGCCATTCCCCAGGTGCTGCCGCCTATGGTTCCGGCGACATGAGTGCCGTGCCCATGACAATCGGTTGCGTCCGGATCATCATCATAAAAGTCGTAACCGCTGACAGCCCGCCCACCAAACTCATGGTGAGAATTCAGCACGCCGGTATCTATGATATAAGCAGTCACTCCGCTGCCATCGTGTTGATAGTCGTAGTTACCATCCAGCGGTAATTCCCGCTGATCCACCCGATCCAGCCCCCAGGATGATGTCGCCGCAGAAACCCTGACAGGAGCGACCCTGGTGGTCGCCACAGACTCAACGTACTTTACCGAAGGGTCACGCTTTATTCGCCAGATCTCTTTGGCGGTCGCCTCAACCTGCACGGCATTGATGATATCGCCGAATTGCGCCCCGGCGGTCACACCGTATCGATTCTCCAGCGTATCTGCCTGACGCAGTGCATACTCTGCCACGGCTCCTGCAATTCGGGTATTGAGTACACTCGGGGTATTGAAAACAATGATGTAAGGCTTCTTCTCGGTCATCCCTGAAGCCTTGGACTGGGTTAACAGGAAATCCGTTCCTTTGAGATGGGTTGCAGCCAGGGTGTTGGGTCCCCCTATGGCTGACAGTGTCAGCAACACTGACATCAGGCGCTTATTCTGCATAGTTATCTCCCGGGATCAGCAAAGGACGGCCACTTCACCACCAAGCGGCCAAATCTCAAGCTAACACTTCCGCAACATGCAAATAAAGCAAAACCCCGGAACAGACAAAGCGCCCGGAGACTCTGAACTACAGGGGGATCCAGAGGCAGTAGATAGCGATTTGATTAGTTGAATATTTTGTCAAACTGACTTTGATCAAGATACTGCTCAAATGCCCCCAGCGCCTGAGCGACACTGGCCTCATTCATCAGTTCCTGCATCGCGACCTCACCGACTATCCCAAAGCCCGTTTCAAACGCCTGCAGCCCATCGGACTCATAGGCCTGTTTGGCAACCTCTGGGCAATCCTCTGTCAATAACCGTGAAATCAATGCGCCAACGTAACGATTGGATGCCTCTCTATCCTTGTCACTGACCTTTGAATAGGGCTCGATACTGGAGTGCGTCGACATCGCGAAGTAAACCCACTTGGCCAGCTCTTTACGCTCTTTGCCATTAAGCGAATCACTCATACAGGTCCCCAGGGTCTGTCCCGGCTGGGCACTGTATGCAATACCGGGAGTCACAAGTACCAACGGCAATAAAGCGGCAATCAACTTTTTCATTCCAAATCCTTTGTCATCGAAACAGTAGTAAGCCCCTATCATGCAACAAATTGTCACACTACAACAGTCACCAATCATACCGGGAGACTCAGCGGCACCGCAGGATGTCGCAGTTCAAAAAATCCCTTCACCAGCATTTACCAACAGGCAAATGATAACTATTATCATTTGTGTGAAAATGGAGGAGATATGAACACTTTTGCTTATGTGGGTATTCGAAAAGAAGTGGTGAGCCGTCTCATCATGGAAGGACATCTATGCGCTGCAGATCTACGCAGTCTGGATGCAGACACCAAACAGTATCTTTGGCAAACCTGCCTGTGGGCCTGTCAGCATAAGCTCAAATGCCGGCGATGCCCTTCCCCATGCCAACACTCAACGCATTTATCCCCCTTGACCATAGCGGCAAAACCGCACGTGTCCGGCTCGGAAAAAGATGAACATGCGCAGCAAAGCCTGGAGGTACGGGAGAAGATAACAGGGGAAAAATCACGGAGATGATCACCACAGAAAGTGGCCGGCCACCCCCCCACCAATGAAATATAAACCAGGACGATTTCATATGGTCGAAAGGATGGCCATACACCAAGTGTAGAAGCTCAATATTCAAGTGCAAGTTTCTGCCCCGTCATGCGAAAGGATTATTTGCCAGTTCAAAAATTGACCTGACGCAAAGTTTGTCGCCCTAACAATATCAGGCTGATAAAAACTTGATGCAGGTCAAAACTCAAGCACTCAAGAGTTACATACTGACTACATTCAAATTCAGTAATTTAACAGGAGCTTGAAAATGAGAGCCGGTATGAAGCCCGAATTGATTGTGTTAACGCTGACAACCATTGCACTGGTACTGACGCTGGCGGGCCATATCGCCATGGCATTTATGCTGGAACACCATTCTCTGGGAATGGTTGCCGCGCCGGTACCATTTGTGCTGATGTTACTGGCGTTAATAGCCGTGCTGTACGCCGCCAAAACCGACAAGTCTTCACATTGACAGGTTATTGTCCGGGCAGGTGACACCTCAACCGGCGTTGTTGCTGGTTTCCATGCTCATACTGCCCGACACCTCATATCAAGCGGACAACACAGTTGACAAAGCATGCAGCTCACCCCGGATTTTATTGAACCATTCCTCCGTCCAATCCAATGACGGAACACCCATGAAAAGTCAGATCCTGGCCATAGTGCTTACCCTGTTGGTAATTTCCGCTGCCAGTCACCTGAGCAATGAACAGTGGCAAACTCAGGTCGCAGCCAAAGTGCAGGAATAGCAACTGCAACCGGTAAACAGCATTACCACCTTTACCCTCGACAGTTGATTGTCTCTCGGACAGCACTATCTGATGATTAAAACCAATCCTTTCCCCCCTTATTTGTGGAATTAAATGGCCGCTGCCCAGGTCTGGATTTTGCCACTCGCTTGCTGATCAGGCAGAGCATATCCAGCTCACTCACCGCCAAGCTTGATGCGGTAATCCCAGACAATGGCCCAGAAATATTCTGCCAAATCAGCAAAATATACCCCCTGGGTCAGGAGCAGGCTAACGCCCTGATAACATTGGATAACCTGGCAGGGCAAAACTGAAGCAGCGGTCACTCAGCTTTGTATCGGGTGAGCCTGCCAGTGACAGCTGCCGGCTCAGTGCCTGCGCCGCGAATCGACATCGAGTCGTCAATGCCCAGACCATCATGGATGCTCCACCGCATTTCGCGGTTGGTCTTTCTACCGTTCATCCTTTGTGCTGCCTCAGCATTCACTCACTAAAATTTAATTTTTAATTCAAAGTGTTATATCAAGTCTGAGCATCCAATATATCCATCAGTTGATTTTTCAAGCATGAATTTCGATAAAAAGTTCTAAGACATTTTATGTCATGGTGTTGTTTTTTTATCCAGCCAATACTAAGTTGATATCAAATTGATATCAGCTGGGGATAATCATGATTCAAGAGAAACGTGGATTTTCACTGAATGGCTATATTGTATTTCCGGTGCTGATCGCCCTTCACCTCAGTTTTATGCTGACGATCGACAGCGGTCATGAAGCCATTGGTATAGTCGGTAATCTGTTGACCGGTCTGTGCTGGCCAGGATTCTTTATGGTGCAGCCCAATCAGGCGAAGGTTATGACTCTGTTTGGCAGTTATATGGGTTCCGTCAGACGTAGTGGATTGCGCTGGACCATCCCACTGTTTATCAGGCAGACCATTTCACTGCGCATCCGGAATTTCGAAAGTGCCAAAATCAAGGTCAACGATAACCTTGGTAATCCCATTGAGATTGCCAGCATAGTGGTCTGGTCGGTGACTGACAGTGCCGAAGCCATCTTCGAAGTCGACAGCTATGAAAGTTATGTCAACATCCAGAGTGAAGCTGCACTGCGCAATATGGCCAGCAGCTATGCCTATGATCCGCAAGATGAAAACGAAATAGCCCTGCGCAGCCATCCACAACAGATTGCCGACATATTGAAACAGGAAATTCAGGAGCGATTGGGCCGGGCCGGCGTAACCGTACATGAAGCCCGCATCAGTCACCTTGCCTATGCGCAGGAGATTGCCTCGGCGATGCTGCAACGTCAGCAGGCAACTGCCATTATCGCCGCGCGCGCCAAAATCGTTGAAGGCGCCGTTGGCATGGTAGAAATGGCACTGGAGCGGCTGCGGGAAAAAGATGTGGTAGAGCTGGATGAAGAGCGTAAGGCCGTCATGGTCAGCAACCTGCTGGTCGTACTGTGCGGCGACAAGAGTACTCAACCCGTGGTGAATACCGGCAGCCTGTACTGAGGTCTACATGAGCAGTAAGAAAGCTTATCCACTGAGGATCAATGCCGATATTCTGGCCGCCATGCAGCGCTGGGCAGATGATGAGCTGCGCAGCGTCAATGCCCAAATAGAATACGTTTTACGTGAAGCACTGGTGAAAAATGGCCGGGTAAAACTGGTTGAGAAGGTCGTGGTGGAAGTCGTCGATGTGTCGTCGCCAGACAGTGGGGAGTGAACCGGTTTCACTTAAGCTGATGACCGCAGGCACATTCGTCAGCTTGCCCTTGGCGGGCCTGTCAGCTCAATCTGATTGAGCCGTTGAGCCTCCACAGTCAATTCGACCGTCAGTTAACCGTCATCAATGAAGCTGACAGATTAGCAGCCTGATAAGCGACCAGAGACGACTTACGATCACGCGAGCACAATAAACCGCTCAGGCCGCTGTTGCTGGTGCCAACGTCAGTCTACAGACTGGATGCCTTGCTGCGGCTTCTGACTGCTTCCCCCTTTGCTCGGTGAAAACCCTGACACGCCTCGCCAAAGGCGCGGAAAATCTTCACCGAATCCGGATTATTACAGGCCTGCCACTCAGGATGCCATTGCACTCCAAGTACAAATTGCTGAGCAGCCGGCATGTGGATAGCCTCCACCAGACCATCCTCGGCATAGGCCAGTGCCTCCAGCCCTTTACCGAGACGATTAACTCCCTGACCATGCAGTGAATTGACGGTAATGGTGTCCCCCAGCAAGTCATGCAGCCAGCAGCCTTTGACCAAATCAATGGAATGGCTGGGGCCGTACTGAACCTCTGGCGGATCGTCAGGATTTTCCCGGTGATCATTGAGGTGCGGCTCATCATGCACTTTCTGATACAGATCGCCGCCCAGGGCAATATTCAACTCCTGCATGCCACGGCAGATACCCAATATCGGTAATTTACGCTCGATTGCCGCGTGGATCAGTGCCATATCCATATGATCCCGATTGGCGTCCTGTCCCTTGTCCGGGGTCAGATTTTCCTGCCCATAAAGCGCTGGATCTATATTGGATGCAGCCCCCGACACATACACGCCATCGACCATATCCAGATACTGAGCCAGATCTTCCACACCGAAACAGCTGGGCACCAGCAATGGAATACAACCGGCAATATCCACTATCGGCTGCATATATTTGTGAGTCATGACCTGATAAGGATGGCCATTGCGATTCTGCTGCCCCATAGACATGAGGACGACGGGTTTTCTTTGTTTTCGCTCGCTGTGGTTCTCGGGTAAGTACATATATCACCTGGTGTTCAACGATACAGTCCGCACTTTGAGCATAGCCTGCCACTGGTATTTTTGATTCTCTCGGGCAGGATATGCGCAAAACCTAAACTGGTTCCGTGTTAATTATATTCACATTCATTAACCAAACTAACGCAACACTGTTCAATATGTCAAACAGCAGAACTGGAGCATTCATCGCCTTTGTCAGCGACACCAATTCACCGACCGGCTTACTCCGTGCAATACACAAGAAATTATTCTTAATAACAACAAGCGAAAGCACAGAGCGAACAGGATCAGCCTTTCACACCACCAGCTTAATTCGTTCAATATACTGTACAAAAAAATTAAACCAATGAGCCGCTCATACCGTTGATATCAAAGGCATCAACGCAGAAAAAAGCCCGGGTAACCCCGGGCTTTGTCGTTGATAATTTGTTCATCAGCTCAGCTGTTTGAGCTTGTGCTCCACCAGCGGATCATCCGGTGCCAATTGCTGCGCCACTTCCAGCAATTGAATGGCATCCTGCGGGAAGTCATCCTGATGCTTGAGCGCAATATCAATCAGCGGCTGAATATCAATCTGCGCCTGATGCTCCTGCACATGCGCCTCTTTCTCATCCACCACAATCCGGTGTGCCTTGGCCAGCAGCCCCAATCGATGGGCGGAGCCGGCATTGGCCTTATTGAGCCGCTGATAATAGTCTTCCTTGAATCTCAGGGTTTTGGTCTGCGCCCGGAACTGAGCGATATCCAGTTGTTGATGACGCATAAAATCCACCGCCACCTGCTTGTAAAAACCAAACTTGTTCAGATAAGTGGCATGGGTACCATGGCCCATGCCATAAACCCGCAGATGTGTCAGTTGCTCATATCGTCTGGCGTGTTGCCGATCGATAGGATTAATGGGGTCATAGATGATGTAACCCTTTGCCCTGCCCAGATCCAGATCGTGATAGTCACCTTCCCAGTCAAACTGTTGTGCCAGCTCAGTGCTGCTGCGGGTATCCCAGGGCGCCTTTTGCCGGTTCTTGGTACTGACCGGGTGAAACAGCAACACCTGGTCCAGATCCAGCAGACGGGCGAATGCGCCGATGGCAAAACCACCCCGGCTAAGGCCATAACCCAGACGACAACGAAACGGTGTCAACAGGGTAGACAGTTGTTCCAGAAAGAAAATCAGATTGCGACTGCGAAACCAGTTACTTTTGCCCAGATGCTGAAAAGCCACCACGTTAATGTTCTGCTTGTGCGCCAAACGAAATCCCCAGGGGGCAAAATCTTCGGTCAGATCATGCTCCTGCACATCGGTGCCAGCCGGAGAGAAGGTAAACAACAGCGGTTTATCAGGGGATACAAACTGGTATTTTACGTAAACATCATCGAGCAGATCGCCTCCCGTCATCGGGAGCTGCGCCTGTTGCTGCGCAGGGGAAAGGGTTAACCACTCATCAAGCCAATACAGTAATCTCATTCATCCTCCATCAGAAAACGAGGCGCGAAGGATAACAAATTTGGCCGCTGGATAAAAATTGCGCACAAAATTCATTCAGCGCACAGTTGTAAACCTTTTATTTAACAGCGCCTTGATAACTGACCGCGACAACCTCTGAACCGCCGGATAGTGCACTGCAACACCAAATTGGCAGAAGCCATGGATTGGCAGCAATTGCCTGAAAGCTCAATGACGGTGTTACCCTGAACCCAATGACAAAAGTCCGGGGGCAGGTTCGAGGGCAACTCAAGCCCCGAGCACAGGCTTGCCTTTGGGGCGACGCCCCGGACAGCAGGTGGCGGTGACCAGCAAAGACACCACTTACGTCCGAACGCTCCATGCCAACTGAGTCAATTGGCCAGATGCAATTCGCCCAAGTCAATCCACCCGGGTGACTGTCAGACTCACGCTGCCATGATTGTTGTCATACATGGCCCAGGCATCGTTGGGATAGGCATAAAGATATCCCGGCTCGGTCACTTCAAGCCGCTGCTCACCCTGATATTGAGTCGCATCAAAATATTGATGAGGACAGGGGCTGCCATCATGTCTGACCGCGTTGCCATCACCTTTTCCCAGATCATTGGTGATTACACCCACCAGCCGAAACCAGGGAATATCCTCATGGCGGCGGGTGCCATACAGATCTGTCTTTTTGTTGCCGGTAATCTTCTTCAGCAGCGGTTCAAATTTTCCCCAGAAACTCAGGGTGGAACGCACAACATCTCCCAAAGTCCGCTCATTATTTTCAGTACCCCGCCAATCACAGGAGTCTTTACTGTCCTGCCACTCTCCGCGGGCACTGAACTGATAATGACCCGGTTCGAGATACAGGCCGGTGTTGTTCCAGCGGGTATCGGCAAAAATATCCACCGCCACAGACATCCCCGGCATCAGCCGCTTTTCCGGATGATAAGGCGGCCATTCCAGTGGTGACAGACGCTGCCGGGTAAACACGCTGTCATCAATCTCCTCCCAGGGTTTCCGGCCACCGTTGCTGATAATCAGCGGAATGCTGCGTGGACGGGAGCGCATCTTGGCAAATACGCCCTTGAAAGAGTTGTGCATGACTCCGGCGGCATTGGCGGGCAACAATGCTCGCCAGTCATCCCGGAAGCGAATAATCCCGGATGCTTCCTGTATCATCCACGCCAGCGGACGATTGGACAGATCGCTGTGGGCGTAGCCGCCACCCACATCGGCGTGCATTCCGGGAAACCAGCGCTCTTTGACATCACCACCATGATTATCCAGCCCATCCCAGCGCGCCACGGTAAAACTGCTGCGCATCTCATCCAGTGCCATGGCGTGACGGGCCACTTTGACATTGTGCCCCAGGTGATAATCGTGAAATCCCCAGTCTTCCACTGAATCGAACAGATTAATCAGTTCCAGATCATCCGGGATCCCCAGCGCTCCCACGGTATCCCATACCCCGAGAAACGCCACCTCACAGGCTTTCCCCTGATGATGCATACCATAGTCAGACTGTTGGTTCCATTTACGGTTCTTTTGCCGGTAACCCGACCTGTATACCTGACTGACCCGCGCCCAGCCGTCGGCCGACTCCACTCCCGCCAGATCCAGCAAGCCATAACTCAGCATGCCAGCCACACAACGGGCAGTAAAAGCACCACGACTGAAACCAAACAGACAGATACTGTCTCCGGCCTGATAGTGGCTCGCCAGCCAGTGATAAGCACTGCACACATGTCGCTCAATGCCGACTCCAAGGGCACCACCGAGAATGGCATCCTTGACCCCAGTGTCTTCACCGCCAAGCCCGGGATGGTAATAGGTTAACTGATCCGCACCGTCGCCGATGGCGTGAAACAACTTCACCACATTGGTGGGTGCCGGAATGCCATTCTCTTCCTGAGCAGGGTTATTCCACGTGCCATCACAACAAACTATCAGTTTCCGCATCAGACGCTCTCCTTTGTCTATGTCTCTGCCCGGCCTTTGCCACGGTCCGCAGACGGGGTCAGCTCTTGTCCGGCGCTTATCGCTTTCGCCGATACCCGGCCAACTGGCAGCCCGGGATACTCCTGAGTGTCAGCAGTGCCAGGGCGATGGTCCAAGCTAGCATCATTATCAGTCTGCGCCAATGCATCGCACAGGTCACTGCAATGGGCAGCACAGACAGAGTAAAGCTGCGGCTGTTCCCCCTTAATTCAGGCATCAATCACTTTTTCCCGGCAGTTTGGCATCAGCTTCTATACTCAAAATAGTGATAAGCAGTTGCTCCCAAACTTAAACCGACAGGGTGATGCAATGACAGAGTCAGCAGAAGTGCAGTTGGACAGGACACAATCCGAACAGCGCCGGGTCAGGGAGGTCGAACACTATCTGGCCGTGCTCGAAGACAATGATACCAATCTGACATCGCTGGCAGCGTTGCTGGCCAACCTGTGCAAAGTACCGTTTTCCGGCGTCAGTCTGGTGGACAGTCAGCACATCTGGATTAAAGCGCACTATGGTATTGAGGCGTCCTGCCTGCCCCGTGAAGGCGCCTTCTGTGCCAAAGCCATTGACTGCAATGAAGAGCTGTTTGCGGTTACCAACACCCTGGAAGACCCCTGTTTCCAGCACAACCCACTGGTGAAAAATGCCCCCAATATTCGCTTCTATGCGGCCGCGCCATTTTATGGCAATCAGGGATTTGCCATTGGCACCCTGTGGATTATGGATACCAAACCCATTGAGCTCACCGAGGATATGGTCACCATTCTCAAATGCCTGAGCGCCTACGTAGGCCAGTCACTTGGCAGCCGCTATATCTGTGACGTGACCCAGCTCCCCAATAAACTGAGCTTTATCCGCCGCTTGCAGGGGCTGATGAATCACAAATCCGGCAAAGTGTCCGTCGGTGCCATCCATATTCAGCGACTGCGGCATATCACCAATATTTACGGGTCCTCTTTTCGCGATGAGCTGGTCAACATCATCTCCAAACGTTTTACCGAGTGGGGCAAATCCCAGCAGCTGCTGTCACACTTTGGCAACGGCAACTTCTCCTTTGCCTGCTTCGGGGAGGATACCCGCGCAGATGTCGCCAATCTGCTGTCTATGCTGTCGGCGCCGGTCACTCTTTCCGGTGTCACCCTGTCGGTAACAGTCAATATGGGGGTGGCAACCGCCTATACCTCAGAGGCCAGCGCGGCAGCCCTGACCGATATGGCAGAACTCGCCTCGGTGGAGAAAAAACGCAACGGACTGGCCAACATCAACTTTCTCGAAGGATTCGATGCCAATCAGCAACTGGCCATGGATATCCGCGCCTGTTTGCACCGGGATGAAATCGATAACTACCTGACTCCCTGCTACCAGCCTCAGGTCGATATGAGCAATGGCAATATCACCGGCTTTGAAGCCTTGCTGCGCTGGCACAACACCCGCTTTCAAAATACACCAGTGTGGCAGGTGCTCAAGGTAGTTGAAGATATGGGCATGACGCCGGTACTGGATATTCTGGTATTTCAGAAGGTCTGCGAAGACATCGCCCACTGGCAAAAACAGGGGCTCAAGGTTCCCAAAATTTCCACCAACCTCTCCCGCACTACAGTGCAAACTGCGCAGTTGGTGGATGAACTCAAACAGATATTGAAAACTAACGGTCTGGACGAAAAATCGGTTGAGCTGGAGATCACCGAAGATGGCCTGCCGCTGGATGACAAATTGCTGTCGGCCCACATCTCCACCCTGAGATCCGCAGGCTTCAATATCGCCATCGATGACTTTGGTACCGGCATGTCCAATATCGCCACCATAGTCAACATTGACTGCAATCTGCTGAAGGTCGACAGGCAATTTGTTCACGGCGTATCCCTTAACAATCACATTGCGGTACTGCTGCGACTGATCAAAGGCACCGCAGACTCAATGAATTTGCCGCTGCTGGTTGAAGGGGTGGAAACCCAGGATGACCTGGATTGGCTTGGAGAAATGGGGATCGACCTGATACAGGGCTGGTACTTTTCCAAAGCGCTGCCAAGCCACGTCATGCCTCAGCTGCTGACCGAAATGGCCGAGGGGAACCCGGGAACCGGCCGTAACAGCAAAGCAGAATACCTGCGCTGCATGCTGGCACGTATCTCACGGGGTTTACCGCTGCGCTGAGTAATATACACAGCGCAAAGCAGCCCATCACATCCGCGCTTTCCCGGTCCGTCATCGACATCCGGGAAGCGCACCAGCCTTTGTTGACGACCCGCCTTCCACACTCGCCTTGTGGCTGAAACAGCGGTTAATGACCTTGCTTCAAGCGCATTGAACGTCCCCTGAAACAGAGCAACTATTAAATGAAATTGGTATTACACCGGGAGTGTATTTGACATAGTCACCGGACAAAACTGACGCGCTGTCAGCTGCCAACCCGAGAGCGATACTCACAACCATCCCCACGCGGCGCCTTCCTGAATCGCTATCAGCCGAATCTGCGACAAGCGCCATCGGCAAATACATTTAATACAGTTCTCAGCAGGAATATTCAGGCAGGATGATCCGTAAAAGCGGCAAGCCGGATTTCCGAATCTGACCATGGGATAGGAACGTTATGCCGGTTTGGCTGATACAACAGCTACAACAGCAAGCAAAACAACTGACAGGAAACCGGGGCCACACATTGCGGTTTTCCCCGGTACAGGCAAGGCAGGAAGGATCAGTGCATCAACTTATCGAGACAATGTACGACGTCCATACTGGCACGTTCCATTTCATCCAGGTGCCTGGCCATCCCATTGAGATCACCACACTTGCAGGCTTCAAGTGCCGCCTGCCCCTGCTCATGCACCCGCCGGTGGGGCGCGTCCAGCTCACGATAACCACTGCGACCGGCATACAGCTCGGCGCCCTGTCCCTGGCGATACCATTTGCCCAGACGACATTGAGTATGATCAGTCACGCTTTGAATGGTTTCAGGTTTCTCCAGCATACGGTAGATACCAGACTTCCACACGGCATGATCCAGCTTGGTCGTATTGAGAAACGCCGCCAGCGCACCATGTTCAATCACCTGTTGCATTTGCTGACTTCGACTCAACACATTGCTGACCACGGCAGAGATCTGTGTTGATGAGGTCGCCACGTCCATGGCGGTGTTTTGATTGGCATCAATGATGCCTTTGATATCTCCGGCCTGCGCCACAATTTGCCGTACCAGCATTTCAATCTGGTTACTGGCAGTATGCGCCTTACCGGCAAGCTGACGCACTTCATCGGCTACCACCGCAAAGCCCCGGCCCGCCTCACCGGCACGGGCTGCTTCAATCGCTGCGTTGAGCGCCAGCAAGTTGGTCTGCTCGGAAATCGCCTGAATGGCTGACACAAACTGGCTGATGGCAGAGGTGGTATTGTCCAATTGCTCGACTGCCAGCCGACTGCGACCAGCCTCCTCATTGATGGCCTCAGCCCGGGCACCAAGCCCTTCTACCGCCCTGCGGGTTTGATTAAACAGTTCATCCACTTCTGCCAGAGCTTCCTTCTCCCGCAGTGCATCTTCGGCGTTGTTCGCCATCGCGTCGCGCACCGCGTGCAGCATTTCGCCGCCCTGATTCTGACAGGAAATCACCTGTACAAAACTGTCGAGCTGCTGCACACAGGCTTCCCCCGCCGCCCGCTGCTGCGCCAGTTGTTGTTTGAGATCCGCCAGCTCCCGCGCATGGTGCTCGGAAAGTTCCGCCAATTGCCGCTTGAGCGCCTCGTTTTCCTGCTTAAGTTGCCGCCAGAACAACATAGGTTCTCCTGAATAATTCCGTTACCCGGCCGTCGTTTAATAGATAAGTATTGAATATTATTTCGTCGAAACAAGGAAAGACTGAATATATCTTTAGTATTAAAAATCGTCTGACTCGCCCCATTATGGCCTCGCAGCCAGTACTGAGCCTGAGTTCCGCGCCTTTTCCTCATCAACCGCTGTCACTCCTGTCAGGACATACTTCCCGGTTATTCAGACGTAATGGATATACTTTTGTTCTATACAAAAAACGAGCGCAAGCCGGACAAACTTTGCGTGCCGTTGGTTATACCAACTTCATTAATAGTTTGATCAATTCAGAGCGTGCGGGTTTCAATGCGCTTGATACAGTGCTGAGCCGTCTTGACATAGCACCACTATGACTTCGTCAGCTCGCAAGCCACATGGATGTGGCGAATGTCATTAACGCAGGAGCGGTTAATGACCTTGTCTCAAGTGCATTGAACTCCCGCTGAAACAGATCAACTATTAAATGAAATTGGTATTATTCAGGCGGTTTGGCATAGGATGAGAACAACCGCTCCGGCGGGCACTCCAGCTACAGGGCTTGAATCAAAAGGGAAGCTGATATGACCTCAACCACCACTGTTACTGCCGGGCTGCTTCTGGCAGTCGCATTCGCTCCGGCAATCGCCGCAGAGCCTCCTGCCATGCCACCTCAGGCAGCCGTGTGCACCAGCTGTCACGGCGCACAGGGTCAGGGCATAGTGCCCACCGGCCCACGGTTGGCGGGCCTGTCTGCCAGCTATATGGAAAAACAAATCAAAGACTTCCAGGCAGGCACTCGACAAAACGCCATTATGGCTCCCATGTCCATGATGTTGCAGGGAGATGCCGCCATCTCAACGGTCACCGGATTTTTCGCCGCGCAGCCCATCGCGCCACTATCCCCAATACTGCAGGGCGAGCAGCAGGGCTTTGAAGATCCCGCCCAGCAACTGGCATATATGGGAGACTGGTCGCGTAATCTGCCAGCCTGCGTGTCCTGTCACGGGCCTTCAGGTGTGGGAGGTGGTGACTTCCCCAGACTCGCCGGGCAGCAGGCCAATTATCTGAAAGATCAGCTCATCGCCTGGCAGAAAGGCACCCGCAAAGGGGATGTCGATAACATGATGGGCAATGTCGCCAACAAACTGACAGCCGAAGAAGTTGAGCTTATGGCCAACTATTTCGCCAATTTAAAATAAGGAGGTCGCCATGAATTATCATCTAATACTCTTGTTGGCGGCCGCCGGAAGCACTCTGACTCAGGCACAAACGCCGGTACCGGCAAATGACCAGCCTTTGCCAGACAGACAGGCGCAGCTGCCCGCCACTGCCAAAGTGGCAGGCGAGCAATACCTGACGCCCAGACCCATGAGCGCCATCCCCGACAATGCCTTTGGCGACAAAGTGCTGCTGGGCTATCGCCTGTTCGCCAACACCCAGCAACTGCGGGACAAATACGTCGGTAACGAGCTCAACTGCATCAACTGCCACATGGACTCAGGCCGCAAGGCCAATGCCGCCCCCATGTGGGCAGCGTATTTTGCCTACCCGGCGTATCGCAAGAAAAACGACAAGGTCAACAGCTTTGAAGAGCGGGTGCAGGGCTGCTTTAACTATTCGATGAACGGCCAGGCTCCGGCCAGCGGCAGCCCTGAGCTGGTGGCTCTGTCGGCCTATGCCTACTGGCTGGGTATGAGTGGTTTGATGGATGAGTATGGCGTCCAGGGCGAGGTGCCAGAACTGACCGATGCCCAGTTGCTGGCAGGTGGCAAAAGTGAAGACTTTCCTGTGCCAGATGCCATCAAGGCAGCATTAACCGTAGAGCAACGTGCAGCACTGCCAGGGCGTGGCTTCCCGAAAATTGCTGAGCCTGAGCAGGCTTATGATCCGGCGCGCGGTAAACTGGTGTATCAGGCCCATTGTCAGACCTGTCATGGCGCCGATGGCCAGGGCCAGCAGATGGGCGGCGTCTACAACCTGCCGCCGCTATGGGGACCGCAGAGTTTCAATTGGGGGGCCGGTATGCACAGGGTCAACACCGCCGCCTACTTCATTTACGAAAACATGCCTCTGGGTAAGAGCATCCAGCTGACCAACCAACAGGCCTGGGATGTCGCCGCCTATATCGACTCACAAAAGCGGCCACAGGACCCACGCTTTAACGGCGATGTGCAAAAGACCAAGGCGCAGTACCACCAGCACGATGGTTACTATGGCGATGCCCCCAATGGCATCAATCTGGGACAGGATGCCTATCCCAACTTCCCCAAACGCCAATAGGTGCCAAAACAAACAGCCCACTTCGAGTGGGCTGTTGACTGTATGACCCGGGGATAACCTGTGCTACAGGTTCGGTTTATAGTCAAAACCCGATTGCGCCTCGTTATCGCTGAAACTGCGGATCTTGCGCTTATGAGCAAACATATTATTGATCAGTGAGCCGGGGAACATTTCGATGGCGTTATTGAAGTCTTCCACATTGGCGTTGAAGATGCGGATAGCTGCGCCCACCTGCTCCTGCTGCTCGCTGATCTCCGCCATCACCTTAAGGTAGGTATCCGAGGCCTTGAGTTCAGGATAAGCTTCCACTGTCAGTTGCAGCCCCTGCATTAAGCTGCGGGTCTGGCGCTCGGCTTCAGCCAGTTTCGCGGTATCCACCCCTTCAGTCATTTTGGCAATGGCGCTGCGCAGCTCAGTCACCCGGGTCAGCACTTCAGATTCGTGCAGCTTATACTGCTCCACCAACTGCTCTACCATAGGGATGATTTTGTTCTTCTGCCGCTCCTGAGTCAGTACCGTCGCCCAGGCTCTGTCCACCGCATTGTGCTTACCGATAATACCGTTGTAGAGCACGATAATACTGATGATAACCAACACCACCATGCCCACCAGAATAGCCATTTCCATCTGCTTGTCTCCTGTTGCAGTCCCAATCAGGGATTGGACGTAAAATTATTATCACACAGCCGCATCATCTCATGGGCGGTGTCCAGCAGTACGCTCAGCTCTTTCAATTCAGTATGCCGGGCGATTTCTTTGGCGAATATCTCAGGTTTGTTGAGACCAAACTTACGCTTTACCGTAAGCAGTTCATTGACCACCGCCATACACATGCTGCCATCGGGCGCTATCTCCACCACAGGCCCCAGAAAATACTGCCCCAATCCGGCCAACTTCTCTTCCAGCGCCGGCGTCAGCAGTCGCGCGGCCGTCATGGTATCGAGGGCATACACCTTGAACAGGCGGTTAAAGGCATTGGACGTCCCCGTATAGGACTCACCTCTGGGGCTGATACTGTTATCTCCCCGCAGGCACACACCTCTGGCATAGGGGAAATCCAGCAAAATGCCGTAGCGGTAATAATCCTGCCTGACAGTGCGGGTCCTCGTCCGGCCATTGGAGTCCCGCTCAGTGACCTGACGTGTCACCACATAATGAAAGGTATAAAGCTGATAATCAAAGCTGTGGACACTGCCCTGATACTTACCCTGATACAGGGCGCTAATCTCGCGCAGGTCATTGCCGCGGTTGAACTCACAAAAGCGCGCGGCCAAATCGGCCGCCATGCCCTTGCCGTAGGTCATCACAGGTTGCAGTTGATTGTTGAACATGGCATCGCGCAGGTAGATACGGTCTGAGATAGGATCGCGCCAGTGACTGCGGCGTCTGAGCCAGAAAAGCATCAGCAGCGACACAGGCAGGTTGAACATCATCAAGCCAAACACCGCCGTATGTGCGCCAACCAATTGAGATAAGGAGCCAAACAGGGTTTGCCAGTACACTTCCGGCCAGTTGGGATTAATCGGCAACACCAATCCGGCCACAGCCCATATCAGCATACGGGCCCATTTGGCCTGCGGGAGCGGTAGCCCAAATCCTCTGTCATCCAGCCAATATCCCAAAGTAACCAGGATAGCGGCCGGATACCAATAGGCGCTGCTGCCAAAGTAAAACTCCAGCGCCCGAAACACCATTGAGCTGTTGCCTTGCCCCCAAAACAGCCACGCGGCCGTGGTCAGCAGCAGCGACAGCGCAAGCCCACAGAACACCCGATACCAGGTATCCTGATAATCCAATGGCCCAGGATGATTGGCCACATCCTCAATCACAGCCACCAGGTCATCCTGGCTTGTTGCCTGCTCCACCGCCTGACGAATACGCTCGATATTGCGGCGCACTTCGCCGTTATGCGACTTCATCCATCACGTCCCTGATTTAATTCTATTGCTGGCAATAAGTTGCAGTGCTCAGAATGGAATTACAAGTTTGTTCACCCTATCCATGAATAATCAACCATGGCGTGCTCACACCGACGTGGTGCGAATATCTGCCAGCATGGCGAGATACTTATCGCAACTGGCCAGCACCTGGCGGCGATACTCAGCAATAAACGCCTGCTCATCTGCATTGGGCTGTGCCAGCATATCAATCACCCTATCCAGATGAGCGCGAATGCCATTGGCCATATTGGCTAAGTTTTCAATGAGCAGCGCCCTTGGCAGGCTCAATTCTTCAGCAAATGCCGCAAGCTGATAGGCAAAAACCTTGTTGGGATTAAACTCATCATCAATGGCCATCGCCATGTCCTGCTCGAACTCTTCATACAGGGCAATATTCACCAAATCATACCAAGGCGTGGGTTCCAATCCATCCGGAGTCATAAAGAAGGAGTAATTTTTACCGTGGGCATCGCTATTGCCAGTTAACAAATTGAACAAGGCCCACCTGAGCATATCGACTCTGGCAGCAATCGGCGTGACACATGAATCAGCCAGGCCAAACAACCGCTGAAAGCTGACCCCCTCACGAATATCCCGAACGTCACGACCAGAGCCAAGATTACGCTCATATTTTTTATTCACACTGAAACCCAGCGCCTGACAGGCATCAACCATATGACGCCTGAGCACCCTGTTTTGAGTGCTGACATAGCGACGGTCGAAGCGCTCAACGCACAGCGCCTTGTGCTCGCCAAATTGCACCACCTCAACCTCAGCCACCTTCATGCCAATCGCTTTGGCCAGCCGCATGGTCAGAAACTCGTTGATGATAAGGTGCCTGTGCTTTTCAAACTTGAGGATATGGGTCGAGCACAAATCGCCTTCGCCAAAACCAAAGACCTTGCCATCGAAAAAAAGGTTCAGCTTGGGCTGCACACCCGCCACCGACAATCTGGGCTTACCATCCCAGACTTCCATTGGCCAATGCTGCGGATCTTCAAGCCGCTTTATCACCTCAGCATCCGTGATGGGACGAAACTCAGTAGGCGGAATCGCCTCACCCGCAGGCACAAAAGCAATTGCGCCAGCGGTGTCCAATCCAATCGCTTTTATCAGCGCAAAGGTATTACCACGGGACACGCCAAGGGACTCAATCAAATAATCCAACCCCCGGTTTTCCGGCAGCAGGTTCACCAGAAACATGGCGATTTGGCTACTCTTACCTGAGCCATCTAGCGGGATCATGGGCGATACAGGAAAGCCATGATCCTGCCAATCGGGGCGATAGCTCACTGCGAACCGCTCACTGTCAGGCTCAAATGTCAGCTCACCAATCACCCTGTCGCCCAGATGCATATCCAGCGTCAAGCGTGCGCCTGTCCCGCCAGTTGCTGCCGATTGTGCCTCTTTTGATTGTGCGTCAGTTGATTGCGCATCAATTGATTTCGCCATCGCCTAGTACCACCCATCTGTGCCTGTGCGAGCGCTGGCGCTGACGTCACCCTTTTGCTGCACCGCCAAACGCACCCCCAGACCATCCAGGATTTTGAATAGAGTCGAGATATACACATCCTCCCCCTTCTCCACCCTAATAAAGGTTTTCTTGGTCACGCCACATAACATGGCCGCCGTATCCTGCGTCAGCCCAACCCGCTTGCGACGTTCTTTTACCAGCAAGCCCAAGGATTTCTGATCAAGTGGTGATTGCATCATGCCGTGCCAAAAAGTGTACATAGCTACACTCTAGACCCAGAAAAGCCAGCTGACAAGCTCAAAAGTGTAGCAATCTACACTTTTATTAAATCAGGAGTCTAGAGACACCTAAAAGTGTAGATAAATACACTTTTATGGCCAATCAATAGGGATATCTAGAAATAGTGTATCTTTGTACACTTTTTGAATTAAGGATTCGGAAGGACGAATTGCAACCACAATGACGCATAAGCCTTCTCCATGACCCTTTAATAAACAGAAAGCTGCGACTTTGGGATGATTTGCAGGTATCAATTTGTAAACCGCCTTGCCCCGAAAGCGTTGAGTAAATACTCTTCCTTATCAGCAAGATAGTTTGCAGACCAGGATGGTCAGGGACGACTTGAAACAGCAGTTTGAGATCAGGTTGAAAAAGCCAAGGCAAGGACGCGGCACCCCAGCATAGTTCACCCTTTGCTCATTTTTAGCTTCTTTGCGCTGCGTCATAATCCCCCACCCCAGCTTACAGCAGAATCACTATCACACTGTTTTACATGAATATTAGCAGTACCGGCAGTTTGGTAGCCAGAAAGCCACGGGCGGTAGCGTCGTTGAAGCTTGGCGGCACAAGCTCAGCAGTGCTTGTTGATAAGGTAATCGCCATTCAGGCGATGCAAAGTCGTGGGTCTCCAACCCACACCCGGGCAAAGGGGATAGTTTCGACATACCCCCTTTGCAATCCCCCTGCGACTCCCGACGAAGCGGACAGCCCCTCGGTGATTCGCTTCAAATTGCCTATCGCACCAGACGATCGTCCCTGATTCGACTGGTGCTGGCTCGGCGTCCATGCCTCGCCCACGGCATTTGAAGCAATCCCCATCGGCCGCGTCGAGGGAGACTAGGTGTACTCTGCCAGCACCGTGCGAAAGTTAACTCATAACGTCCTTTCAGCAACCCAGCGGCTACGCGCATTCATGTTCTTGGGATATATATCGACATAACAATCATCTACACCACTTAAAAGGATTGAGTGTCCGGTATTTTCCCTTAGAGCAGGATACAAACATAAAGCCTTCAACCAAGATATTTAGTGAAAGAGTTATGGGTGTCCTCACTCTTTGACGCTCAAGTCTTAAAAATTGATATCAGTTGGTAAATAAATAATGAAAGAAATAAACTTTAAGATATCGTACCGCAAAGGTGATGCGGATGATGGACGATTAGATATGTATGATGCGTCTAAATCGCTACAAGGTTTTGCAAAAGCACTTTCCATTACTACGCACGCAATGCTAAACGATGGTGAGATTAAGAAGAAAGGCAATCGAATTGAAGGGGCTAAGCTATATATCCATCCTTCACGAAAGGGTAGCTTTGAAGAACTGCTGACTTTGGCTATTGAAGAAAAAGTTGCTTTATCTATTGGCGCAAGCGTTGTCGCTAACGTTTTTTACGACCTTATAAAATGGACCTGGTCACAAACTTTAGAAAAAACTTACGAGCCTTCTACGCCACAAGTAAAAAAGCTTCGTGATCGTGTTGAACCTTTCATTGGCGAGATGGAAGAAGCTTTGGAAATTCCCTTAGAGCAAGCTCATCGCCCAATAAAACAGAATAAAAATATGACAATTTCCATTGTGCGTACAAAAGTTGGTGATGTTGTAACTCTAGATCAAAATACTCTTAAAAGTGTTTCTCTTTCAACTGAAAATAATTTGATCACGGGCATTACAGGAAATGTAACTAGATTTAATATTCTATCTGGATTTGGGCGCTTTTATGATGACAGTTTAGATAAAACCGTATCTTTCAAATTACAGGAGTCTGTAACGTCCGTTCAAAAACAGTGGTTTCCTTGGTCAATGTATCATGCCCAAAATGGTGATGGCGGCAAAATACAGCTAGAGGTTAAACGTGTCATGACCGCAAAAGGTGCTGTAAAGCGTTATTTAGTATATAGCGTAACTGAGGTAAAGAGCTAACAAACGCTTAAAGAGTTACAGCCAGCGCACGGCATTTTACTATGCGTTGGTTTTCGTGATTACGGTGTTATGCGGAAAGTTAATAGTAACGTTGTCGGCCCCTTAAGCGGACGTTAGTAGCTAGAGGAGTTCTGTAGTTGGAAACCAAATACAAAGAATATAAACATGAGGAAAGCTTTGATCGATTAGATGAGATTTTGGATTCGTCTGATACATCCTTCCCAGAGGTTAATGAGATACCGTCCAGAGATAGGTTGACATATAAGAATGGTTATTATGTAAATTGTTCTGCTCTCTTCGTTGATATTAGAGACTCATCAGAATTACCGAATAAGCACAAGCGTCCAACTTTAGCCAAAATTTATAGAAGCTACATATCGGAAATAGTTGCAATAATGAATGGGAATACAAACTGCTCCGAAATTCGTATTGAAGGTGACTGTGTTAGTGGTATCTACAATACACCTATGAAGTGGCAGATTGACAG